>JBBDYF010000030.1:0-8041 GCA_040901775.1 Pirellulaceae bacterium
AATCATCTCCGGCGCGGTCGTCGAGGGGAAAGTGATTTACGAAAACGGCTGGGGGGGCGGGGCGGGAATCAACGCCGACGGCGTGCAGGACTCGCGCTTTCAAAACAACCTGCTCTACAACAACCACGCCAGCGGCTTTGCCATCTTCCGGCAAGACGGCGGCGGCGGATCGACGAACAACATTGTCGCCAACAATACGGTCGTCATGGCGACCAGCTCGCGTTTTGCCATGTATATCACCGGCGGCAGCACCGGCAACACGCTGCGGAACAACATCCTTTATAACCAGCACCCCAACCGGGGAAGCATCGACATCAGCGGCGACAGCCTGCCGGGTTTGAACAGCGACTATAACGTGCTGATGGACCGAATGGTGATCGACAACGCCTATCCGGTCAAATCGCTGGCGCAGTGGCAAGTCGCCACGGGTCAGGATCTGAACTCGCGGGTAGCCACTCCAAGCCAGTTGTTCGTCAATGCTGCAGCCGGCGATTACCACCTGTCGGCGACCAGCCCCTCGCTCGATGCGGGAACCGCGCAGTACGCTCCGCCGCGCGACCTGGAAGGGACGAGCCGGCCCAGTGGCGGCGGGATCGATATTGGGGCCTACGAGCGCTCCGTGGGGGCGGTGAATCAGCCTCCCGTTGCAGTGGCCGATGCCATCAGCGTCCTCTCGGGCGCACTCATTGACATCAATGTCCTGGCCAACGACAACGATCCCGAGGGGAACGTGCTTTCGGTTCAATCGTTTTCGCAGGGGACCGGCGGCAGCGTCGTGCAGCTTGCCGGCGGCCAACTGCGCTACGCGCCGAACCTGAACTTTACCGGCGTCGATACCTTCACCTATCGGGCGACCGACGGATCGGCCCTCTCGAATGTGGCGAGCGTCACGGTGACGGTCGGCGCGGCGGGCAATGTGCAGGTGATCGACAACACGGATGCGGGCTTCAGCACTTCAGGCCCGTGGACCGCGTATGCCGGACAGGGTCTGGGCGGGTCGGTTCACTATGCGGCAGCCGCCAGCGGCGGCGTTGCCCGGTGGACCTTCAGCGTCACCCCGGGGCGATACAAAGTGGCCGCCACCTGGCACGAACAGGGGAATCGGGCAACGAACTCCCCCTTTGCCATTTTCGACGGCAGCACGAGCGTTGGCTCCAGCGCCGTAAATCAGGAATTGGCCCCCGCCGATTTCACCGACCGGCAGGTGGGCTGGAAGACGCTTGGAACATTCGACATTGCCAGCAACCAACTGGTGGTCGAACTGGGCACCAATGCGAACGAGTACGTCATCGCCGACGGCATTCGCCTCGAACGGATAGGCGACCTGCCACCCACGCCACCCACTCCGCCTACGCCACCCACGTCCATCCAAATCGTTGACAATACCGATGCCGGCTTTAGCACCACGGGCGACTGGCTCCCCTACGGTGCGCAGGGCTACTTGGGAAGCATTCGCTACGCGGCAGCCGGCAGCGGCGGCACGGCCCGTTGGTCGGCCGCGGTAACTCCGGGGCAATACCGGGTCGCGGCCACCTGGTACGCCGATCCGAACCGGGCCACCAACGCCCCCTTCCGCGTGCTGGACGGCGCGACGCAGCTCGGCGGCAGCTCGATCAATCAAGAGCTGGCGCCGGCCGGCTTCAGCGACCAAGGCGTCAGTTGGCAAGCGCTGGGCGTTTTCAATGTCACGGGCAACAACCTGGTGGTTGAGCTGGGAAGCCAAGCGAACGAGTACGTCATTGCCGATGCCGTTCGCATCGAACGAATCGGCGACCTGCCACCCACGCCACCCACTCCCCCCGCGCCCAACACTCTTGTTCAAATCGTCGATAACACCGATCCGGGCTTTACCACCACGGGCAATTGGTTTGCCTACGGCGGGCAAGGCCACCTGGGCAGCATTCACTACACGGCAGTCGGCAGCGGCGGCACGGCCCGTTGGTCGGCCAACGTCACGCCCGGACAGTACCGGGTCGCGGCCACCTGGCACGCCGACCTAAACCGAGCCACCAATGCTCCGTTTACGGTATCTAGCGGCGGCGCTAGCCTGGGCACGACGCTCGTCAATCAGGAACTTTCCCCGGTGGGATTCAGCGACCAGGGGGCGACCTGGCAATCGCTGGGCACATTCAACGTGGCGGGCAATACGTTGCTGGTCGAGCTGGGCAGCCAAGCGAACGAGTACGTCATTGCCGACGGGGTTCGGATCGAGCGCGTCGGCCCCGCGGCCGGGGCGGTCGATCTGCTGCTGATGGATACAGACGCCTGGGACGACTTGCTGGCGAATTTGCGTTCGTAGCGATTTGTCCGTTCGTAGCGATTTGTCCGTTTGTGTCGGCTGCTCCCATTTCGCGGTCGCGGCGGGCAGCAGCCGGCCGCGTATTCCGCACCGGCCGCATAGCCGGTTCGCTGCGCTCGGCATTCAAGCGCCAGACGGCCTTACGAAACGAATTGTGGTCAGCGCTCGCCTGCCACCCTCCGATACAGACTGCAATGGCCGACAGCGGCCCGCGCTAGAGCCGCGGGCTCGCGGGGTGTCGGCGGGCAGCAGTTCCCAAGGAGGGGGCCAGAAGATGCGTGTTCTTACCGCGGCGTGCCTGTTCGGCATCGCGACCGTAACGGCAATCGGTTGCCACACGACTCACCACCGGCCAGATCCGCCGATGGTCGTGCCGCCCCCCGATGTGCCGCGCGAGCTGTCGAAGGTCGTGCTGCCGACCTATACGGTCGAGCCCCCCGACATCCTGGTAATCGAAGCGATCCACATCGTTCCGCGCCATCCGTACTTGCTGCGGACGGGGGATGTGCTGGCGGTCAGCGTGCTGGGCACCCTGCCCGAGTCGCCCGTGAGCGGGGCGTATCCCATTCAGCCTGGCGGAATCGTCAATTTGGGCATTCCCTATGGCACCGTGAAGGTCGTCGGATTGACCTACGACAACGCCCAGGAAGAGATCCGCCGCGTCATGTCGCTGCACCTGCGCGAGCCGGTGGTCTCGGTGTCGCTGCTCGAAATGTCGGGCCGGCAGCAGATCGACGGCCAGCACCTGGTGGGCCCCGACGGCACGGTCACGCTGGGCAGCTACGGCAGCGTTCCGGTGGTGGGGCTGACCCTGGCCGAATCCAAAATGGTCATCGAGCGGCACCTGGCCCGGTTTCTCGAAGACCCCGAAGTGGCCATCGACGTGTATGGCTACAACAGCAAGGTTTATTACGTCGTTACCGAAGGGGCCGGCCTGGGGGACGGCGTGACTCGTTTCCCGATCACGGGGAACGACACCGTGCTGGACGCGATTGCCAATATCAACGGCCTGACCGGCGTTTCGTCCAAGCGGATCTGGATCGCCCGCCCCTCGCCCGATTGCAACCAGGTGCAGGTCTTGCCGGTCGATTGGCAGGCGGTGACCGCCGGCGGGGTGGCGACGACGAACTATCAAATCTTGCCGGGCGACCGCGTGTTCGTCGCCGAAGATCGCCTCATCGCATTCGACACGCAACTGGCCAAGATATTCTCGCCGCTGGAACGGGCGATGGGCTTTACGCTGCTGAGCGTCGGCACCGCCACGCGACTTTCCGGCCGCGTGCTGCAAGGGGGCGGCAATCCCGGCGGCGGCGGCGGTGGCTTCAGCGGGCCATAACCCCAGCGCGAGCCAAGGGCGAGCAAACAGTGACGTTCAAGATCAACGAGACAGCCATGAAATCCAACTTCCCTCTGCACGGTTCCTTTGCCTCGGCACTGCCGCGAGCCTGCCTGCTGCTGCTCGTGCCACTGGCAACGGGATGCCATTGCACGGCTTCGTGGTGCAGCCCTCCCGCGCAGCACGCGGTCGAGGTCGTCCACTGGGACAGCATGTGCTTTGGCTACCACTCGACCTGCTGGCGTCCCTGGCCGGCGGAATGTCTGCCTTGCCCCTCGCCGTTCTCGCTGCCTCCGCTGGGAGAAGTGATCGAAAGCCCCCAGCCCGACGAGTTACCGGCGATCCCGTTCGACTCGGCGCCCATGCCAGAGGTGCCCTTACCAGCGGCTCCCATGCCAGAGGCTTCGCCCGCTCCGCCCAACTTGCCCGACGTGCCTCCCAGCGCTCCTCAGCCGGTGGGCCAAACCAGTGCTCGCCGCCACTGGCTCGACGCCTCCACGGCGACCAGTCCTGCAGAACCAGCCTTGCTGGACAGGCGCTAGCGCGGGACGAAGCGGGCCGTCCCCTCGGCGAGCAAGCGAATATCGGCAATAATGACGAGTTCCCCGGCAGCGGCCGCGCTGCTGCCGTCGGTCGGACTCTTTGCCACTGCCTATTGGTCGCTGCTTGCCGCGCCCGCCCGTCATGCCTTTGCTCACCGTCAGTGACCTCTCGGTCGGATTTCGCGGTCCCTTGCTTCTGGACGGCGTCTCGTGCCAGATCGAGCCGGGTCAGCGGATCGGTCTGATGGGGCGTAACGGTGCCGGCAAAACCACCTTCATGCGCGTCCTCTGCGGCGAAGTCGAGCCCGATCGGGGCGAGATTCTTTTCGCCCCCGACGTGAAAGTGGCCCGCCTGCGACAAGACGTGCCGCTGGAGCTGACCGGCAGCATTGCGGAAGTCGTTGCCGCTGGAGCGACTGCAACCCCCGACGACCACGATGCGGTCTGGAAAGCGCAGCATCGGGTCGAGCAGGTATTGTCCTTGATGGAGCTGCCGGCGGACGCCCGGTTTGAAACGCTTTCGTCGGGCATGAAGCGGCGGGTGCTGCTGGCGCAGGCACTGGCCGCGTCGCCCGATTTGCTGCTGCTCGACGAGCCGACGAACCATTTGGACGTGGACGCCATCATCTGGCTCGAAACTTTTTTGGCCCGCTGGGCGGGGACGCTCGTCTTCGTCACGCACGACCGGATGTTCCTCCGCAAGCTCGCCACCCGCATTTTAGAAATCGACCGCGGCCGGCTCTTTGACTGGTCGTGCGACTACGACACCTTCCTCAGCCGCAAGGAAGGGGCCCTGGCGGCGGAAGAAAAGCAGAACGCCCTGTTCGACAAACGGCTGGCCGAAGAAGAGGTTTGGATTCGGACGGGCGTCAGGGCCCGGCGAACGCGCAACGAAGGTCGCGTTCGGGCCTTGGAGAAAATGCGCACCTTGCGCCGCGATCGGCGGCCCCCCGGCGGCAAAGTGCAAATGCAAATTCAGCAAGGCGAGCGGAGCGGCACACTGGTCGCCGAAGCGACCGACGTTTCGTTCCACTACGGAGAGCGCCCCATCTTTCGCGACTTTTCGACCGCCATCATGCGCGGCGACAAAATTGGCATCATCGGGCCCAACGGCGTCGGCAAAACGACCCTGCTGCGGGTGCTGCTGGGGCAGTTGCAGCCGCAAGCGGGAACCGTCCGCTTGGGAACGAACCTGCAAATCGCCTATTTCGACCAGTTGCGGCAGCAGCTCGTTGAGGACGCGACCGTGCAGGACAACGTGGGCGACGGCTACGAGACGATCCAGTTCGCCGGCGGCTCGCGACACATCATCGGTTATCTGCAAGACTTTCTGTTCAGCCCCGAACGGGCCCGCACGCCGGTTCGCTTCCTCTCGGGGGGCGAACGGAATCGCGTGTTGCTCGCCAAGCTGTTTGCCAAGCCGGCCAATGTCATCGTTCTCGACGAACCGACGAACGACCTCGACGCCGAAACGCTCGAACTGCTCGAGGAGCGGCTGGTCGATTTCGAAGGAACCCTGCTGCTGGTCAGCCACGACCGGGCCTTCCTCAACAACGTGGTGACGAGCACGATCGTCTTCGAGCAGGGGAATGTCAAGGAATACGTCGGCGGCTACGACGACTGGCTGCGTCAGCGGCCGCCGCCGCTCGTTGAAAAACCGGCCAGTAGCACTGCACCCCGTTCCGCACAACGCGCGGATGCACCCAGCGAGAGCCGCCAGCGCAAGTTGAACTATAAAGAACGGCAAGAACTGGCAGCCTTGCCCTCGACCATCGAGCAGGTGGAAGCCGAGATCGAGGCGCTGCACGCCGAGATGGCCCAGCCGCAGTTCTATCAGCAGCCGGGCCAGCGGATCGCCCAGGAGCAGGCCCGCTTGCAGGAGTTGGACGAGCGGCTGGCTGCGGCATACCGGCGTTGGGAAACGCTCGAACACCTGGCCGAATAACTTTTTCTCAGACATTTTTTTCCGAACCATCGTTTCCGCTACACGTTTGACCCAGGGTTGATGACGCATGGCCGTGCTGTTGCAAATCAAGAACGCTTCGAAAAGTTATGGCGACCAGGTGCTCTTGGACGGCGCCGAGGCCACGCTGACCGACGACGTGAAGGTCGGCTTCGTCGGCCGTAACGGCGCGGGCAAGAGCACCTTGCTCCGCGTCCTGCTGGGCGAGGAGGAGCTCGACCGGGGCGAAATCAGCCGCCATCCCAAGCTGCGGCTGGGTTACTTGCGCCAGCACGATCCATTTTTGCCGGGCGAAACGGCGATCGAGTTTTTGCAGCGCGACAGCGGCCAGCCCGATTGGAAGTGCGGCGAAGTCGCCGGCGAATTCGAGCTGAAAGGAGCGTACCTCGAAGGTCCGCTCGCCAAGCTCTCGGGCGGGTGGCAAACGCGGGTCAAGCTGGCGGCCTTGCTTCTGCACGAGCCGAACCTGCTGTTGCTCGACGAACCGACCAACTTTCTCGACTTGCGGACGCAAATCCTGCTCGAGCATTTCCTGCGGCACTACGACCAGGCATGCCTGATCGTGTCGCACGACCGGGCGTTCCTGGCCGCGACCTGCTCGCACACGCTCGACCTGTCGCGCGGCAAGTTGACGATGTTTCCCGGCAAGATCGACGCCTTTCTCGAATACCAGCGCGAGCGGCGCGAGCACGACGAACGAACCAACGTCGCCGTGCTGGCTAAGCGGCGGCAACTGGAAGAGTTCATCGCCAAGAACAAGGCCCGCGCCAGCACGGCCACCCGCGCCCGCTCCAAAAGCAAGCAACTCGAACGGCTAGAGACGGTCGAGGTCGATGGGGACGAGCCGACGGCCAACATTCGCGCCCCCAAGGTGGAACCCCGCAAGGGGCCGGCGCTGCGTTGCGGCGATCTGGCCATCGGCTATCCCGAACGGACCATCGCCGCCGGCATCGACCTCGAAATCGAACACGGCTCAAGGGCGGCGATCGTCGGCGACAATGGCCAGGGCAAAACCACGTTTCTGCGAACCGTGGTCGATTCCCTCCAGCCGGTTTCAGGCGAAGTCCGCTGGGGCTACGGCTGCCAGATCGGCATCTACGCGCAGCACGTCTATACCAGCCTGCCCGAACGGCAAACGGTGCTCGACTATCTCGAATACACCGCCGCCAGCGGAACCAAGACCCAGGAAATTCTCGATCAGGCCGGCGCTCTGCTGTTTCGCGGCGACGCCGTGAAGAAGAAAATTTCGGTGCTCTCGGGCGGCGAGCGAGCCCGCCTCTGCCTCGCCGGGCTGCTCTTGAGCAACTACAACATCCTCGTGCTCGACGAGCCGGGCAACCATTTGGATGTCGATACGGTCGAGGCGCTGGCCGAGGCGTTGCTCGCCTATCAAGGAACCGTCATCTTCACCAGCCACGATCGGCACTTCATGAAGCGAGTCGCCTCGTGCATCGTCGAGGTGCGCGACGGCCGGGTGACGAACTATCGGGGCGATTACGACGCTTATCTGTATGCGGTGAACAAGGAAATCGACGACGGCGAACGCGCGGCGGCTGCCAACAAGCCGACACTCTCGAAGTCTCCTGCCGCGGCTGCCAAGCCCGCCAAGGGGGCGGTGGCGCGGGCCGCCCAGCGGAGCGAGCGCGAGATTCGCAAAGAGATGACGAATCTCGAACGGTCGATCGCCCGTCTCGACGAGCAGAAGCGGCAGAAGAGCGGCGAGCTGCTGCAAGCGACCGACCCCGCCGAGGCTTTGCGCCTGCACAACGAGGTGGCTGCCCTGGCCGAGCAGTTGACCGCGGCCGAAGACCGCTGGCTGGTGTTGCAGGAAGAAGCGACGGCGGAATAGTGCAGAGTCAACATTGAAACGATGGATAGTAGGACGGGCTTCCCAGCCCGTC
>JBBDYF010000031.1:0-7971 GCA_040901775.1 Pirellulaceae bacterium
TGCCACTCGATGCCCCGCAGGTCGGGCATATCCCGCGCGGGGATTTGCCGCTTCAGAAACTCGACCGTCTGCGCCGCGTCGCCCGCCCCATATCGCTGGGCCGCGGAATAGACATCTTCGCGATAGGCCAGTGCGGCTCGTTCGTGACCGTGCTCGAAGTGCAACGTCGCTAGTCGCTGGTCGTAGAGGAACAACCCGCCTATCAAAATCAGCACCATGGCCAGCAGGCCGAACACGGTAGAAACCGCCCGGTTGCGGCCGATCCATCGCGCTGCCCACTCGCCCCGACCCAGCGGCCGGGCCAGTGTCGGGCTCCCCGCCAGAAATCGCTCGAGGTCGGCCGCCAGCGCGCCGGCCGCCGGGTATCGCCGGGCGGGAGATTTGTCTAGACACTTCAGCGCGATGGCGGCCAGATCGTCCGGCACTCCCTTCTCCCAGTGTTTGAGCGGAGCCGGCTCGTCGATCAACACCCGGCGCAAGGTATCGACCGCCGTCGCGCCGCGGATGGGCAATCGCCCGGCCAGCAACTCGTACAAGACGACACCCAGGGAGTAAACGTCGGTCGGCGGGCCGATCCGCTCGAGCAGGCCGGCTGCTTGCTCCGGCGCCATGTACTGCGGCGTGCCCAGCAAGACGCCGCTCAGGGTGCTCTGGGACTCTTGCTCGGCAATTTTCGCCAGGCCAAAGTCGGTCAGCTTGGGGACGAACGGCAGATCGCCCTCGGACCCCGGCCGGCCACTGGGAAGCTTGTCCAACAAGATGTTGCTCGGCTTGATGTCGCGATGCAGGATGCCGTGGGCGTGGGCATGTTCAACCGCGCCAGACAGCGTGCGCACCAGTCGCGCCGCCAGCCGCGGATCGATGGGCCGGGGTTGGTCGCGGAGCCACTGTTCGAGGGTCGGCCCTTCGCAATAGGCGATCGCCAAATAGCAGGTTCCCTCGAACTCGCCCGCCTCGAACACGGGGACGATATTGGGGTGCTGCAAGCGGGCCAGCGCCTCGGCCTCGCGCAAAAAGCGAATGCGCAAATCCGGGTCAGCCAACACGCTGGACCGGGCCAGCTTCAAAGCGACTAGTCGCTGCAAGGTGCGGTCGCGGGCCAGATAGACCACGCCGAATCCGCCGGACCCGATCGGCTGTAACACGTCGAACTTGCCCAGTTGAATCGCCGGCGCGGGCTGCGGCTGGGCGGGTCCGCCCTCGGCCGCTGAGGGAAGAAAGGCGGCCGTGTCGTCCTGGTTCGCCGGCGCGGTGGCATCCGCCGGAATGGCCTCGGCGGCGCTATTGAACCAGCCCAGTACGTGCAGCCGTTCGCGCAGCTCGCCGAAGCCGGGCTCGGCAATCGCCGCGGAACCCGCACGCCGGTGCGCGACCAGCAGTTGCCGCGCGGCCGTGTCGTCCGACAACTGCAGAACCCGCCGCTCGCAGGCGGCACATCCCGCCAGGTGTTCGGCGATGTGCGCCTCTTCGCCCGCCGCCAGGTCGCTTACCAAAAAGGCTTGCAACGATTCGGTCGAAAGACAAGTGATGGTTGCCATGGCGCAGAAATCAATCGAGCGGTTCAATCCAGGTTTGCCGAGCGTGCGAATCAGGTCGGTCTTTGGAAAACGGCCTCGTCGCTGGTCAGGAACTCGATTTCCGAACGAAGCCTTTGCAGCACTTTGAAGCGGGCTTTGTAGATCCACGCCGCCGGCTTGTCGAGCTGCGCGGCCACCTCGCGGGGCTTCGCGTCCTTGAGCCAGGTGGCGTCGAATGCCTGCCAGGTCAGCTCGTCGAACTCGGGGCGCACGCGATCGAGCGCCACGGAAAACATGTGGGCATTGAACTCTTCCAGCCAGGCGGGGTCGGCCGGGGCGCTCGTTTGTTCGGCCAGCCAGTCTCCCAGGCCGTCGCCCGCCCCTTTGCCGGGTTTTCGGTCGCGGTGCTGGTGGCGAAGGATTTCGTGCAAGGTAACCGTCCCCAGCCAATTGCGAAAGCGCCCCCGCTGCGGATCGTAGTGGAACGAATCGATGGCCCGGTGAACCGCCGCCAGCACCTGCTGCGAGACATCCCGCGAGTCGGCATCCTGCAGGCCGCGGCGGCGGCAAAAGCGATAGACCAGCGGCAGGTACAGATCGACGAACGTTCGCCAGGCCTCGGCATCGCCTGCGCTTCGCAGGCGGGTCAGCAGCGTAATCCGCGTGGAAGGAGGCTCGCCAAATCCTCGCCCGCCGGAAACATCAGCCAACGTTCGATCCTTCCCTTATCGTTAGAACCCAGCCCGCTTATCTCAGCCTCAAAGCGTGCTCCAGTGTCACTTGGGGAAGGGCGTCGTTCAAGGGGGAATCTTTGATGTCACCCCCCTATGCCACTACGGCAGCAATCCCCGTCAGGCCAGAATCTGCTGCACGAGCGTACCGTGCACATCGGTCAGCCGGAAGTCGCGGCCGCTGTAGCGGAAGGTGAGCCGCTCGTGGTCGAGGCCCAACAGGTGCAGGATGGTGGCGTGCAGATCGTGGACGTGAACCCGGTTTTCGACGGCGTCGATCCCCAACTCGTCGGTGCTGCCATAGGCCAGCCCCCGCTTGATGCCGCCACCGGCCAGCCACATAGTGAATCCCCGGCTGTGGTGGTCGCGTCCCTTTTCGCCTTCCGAGGTGGGAGTGCGGCCGAACTCGCCCCCCCAGACCACCAGCGTGTCATCCAGCAGGCCGCGCGACTTCAGGTCGTCGAGCAGGGCGGCGATTGGCCGGTCGCTCTTTTCCGCGTGATCGCGGTGCTTGGTAATGTCCTTGTGGTCGTCCCAGGGCTGGTTGTTGCCGTAATAAACCTGCGTCACCCGCACGCCCCGCTCGGCCAGGCGGCGAGCCAACAGGCAGGCGTCGGCGAACTCGCCCTTGCCGTAGCGGTCGCGAACCGATGGCGGCTCGCGCGAGAGGTCGAACACGTCGAGCGCTTCTTCCTGCATCCGGTAGGCAATTTCGAGCGACTGGATGCGGGCCTCCAACTCGCTGTCCGGCCCGCGCTCGGCCAGGTGCAGCGCGTTGAGCTGCTGCACCAGGTCCAACTGCCGCCGCTGGTCGCCGCGGCCGAGGCGGCCGTTCTCCAGATAGCGGATCACCCTCTTTGGATCGACCGACTCGTTGTTGATATGCGTCCCTTGATACACGGCCGGCAGGAAGCTGTTCCCCCACAGTTGCGGCCCGACCACCGGCTTGCCGGGACACAGAACGACATAGCCCGGCAGATCCTGGTTTTCCGTCCCCAGGCCATACGTCAACCACGATCCCCAACTGGGGCGGATCGGCTGCATGTTGCCCGAATTCATCAAGAGCAGCGCCCGCTCGTGAGCCGAGCTGTCGCCATGCATCGAACGGATGACGCACAAATCGTCGATCCGCCGGCCCACTTCGGGAAACAACTCGCTCACCTCGATGCCGCTTTCGCCGCAGCGGTGGAAGGCGAAGGGAGACTTCATCAGCTTCCCCCCTTTGCGAGTTTTTCCCGACGGGCCGTCCTGCCCGTGACGCTCGGTCAATGCCGGTTTGGGATCGAACGTATCGACGTGCGACGGGCCCCCGTTCATAAACAGGAAGATCACCCGCTTGGCCCGCGCCGGAAAGTGTCCCAAGCGGTTGGCCAGCGGATTGCCTGCATCCGCCAGCGAACTGGTGGCGCCCAGCCCCTCGCCGACTAGCCCCTCGCCCGCCAGAGCGCTGGCCAGCCCCAACATGCCAAAGCCGCAACCCAAGCCCGCCACGAACTGGCGGCGCGTCGGGGCGAGTGGGGAATGCGGAGTGCGGAATGCGGAGTGTATTGACATGACCATTCTCTCCGGGCTCGATTCGGTCAAGGATCAATCGATAAAGGCAAACTCGTTGGAACCCAGCAGGGCATGGGCATATTGCTGCCAGACCGCCTGCTGGTCTTCGTCGCTGGTGTCGTTGTTGGCGGTGGCCAGAAACTCGCGTCCCAGTTGCACCTCGCGCTCGTTCGGCCAGCGGCCGAAAGCCAGCTCGTAGGCGTGGCGAATGCGGGCCTCGTCGTCGGCCGAAGCGGCGAGCGCCCGCTCGGCCAGGCCGTCCGCCTGCAAGGCCAGGAACTCGCTGTTCAGGACATATAGTTGTTGCAGCGGAACAATCGTTGCCGCCCGGCGGTCGCTCGTCAGGTTCGGATCGGGAAAATCGAACAGCCGCAAGACTGGGTGCAGGTTGTGCCGGCTCACTTCGCCGTAGAGCGTTCGGCGGCGGTTGGCGGGGGCGGACAGATCCTCCGACGGGCCGCCAATCTGCGGTGCCAAGTTGCCCGCCGCGGCGAGCATCGCATCGCGCCACGGCTCGACCTCCAAACGGCGGCGGTGCATGCGCCACAGCCAACGATTGTCCGGATCCTTGGCCGCGTTGGCCCGGTGTTGCCCGCTACTCTGCTGATAGACGGCCGTGAGCATCAGGCGGCGGTGCAACGTCTTGAGCGACCAGCCCTGGGCCATGAAGCGGCTCGCCAGCCAGTCGAGCAGTTCGGGATGCGACGGGGGCTGCCCCAGCGCGCCGAAATTGCTGGGAGTCGGTACGATCCCCACGCCAAAATGCTGCGCCCAAACCCGATTGACCAGCACTCGCGCGGTCAGCGGATTCTCCGGGTCGATTAGCGCCTGGGACAGTTCCAGCCGGCCGCTCCCTTGTGTGAACGGCGGCGGCGGCTCGCTGCTAAGAATCGCCAGAAACCGCCGCGGCACTTCGTCTCCCAGGTTGTCGGCATTGCCGCGCAGGTGTATCCGCATGTCCGCCGGCTTGTCGCTCTCTTGCAGCGAATGGATCACCGGCCGCACCGGCTGCTCTTTGTCCTTATCCTTCCCTTTGCGCTTGTCGGTCGGCAGATAGTCGATCGAATCGTCCACCTCGCCCGCTTCGGTCAGAACGTATTCTTTATACTGCGTGCTCGCAAACACGCCGGCCAGGGCGTAATAGTCGGCCGTGCCGACCGGATCGAACTTGTGATCGTGACAGCGGGCGCAAGCGACCGTCAGCCCCAAGACGCCGCGGGTCACCGTGTCGATTCGGTCGTCGATCTCGTCGGCCACCGCCCGGCCGTAATACACCGGACCCAGCGACAAAAAGCCGACCGCCGCCAGTCGCTCGGCCCGATCCGGCCCATCGAGCAAGTCTCCCGCGATCTGCTGCTGAACGAACTGGTCGTACGGCAGGTCGCGGTTGAGCGCCCCGATCACCCAGTCGCGATAGCGAAAGCCATCGGGATATTTGCGAGCCTCGAACGTGTGGGCCTGGTCTTCGCCGTATCGGGCCACATCGAGCCAGTGCCGGCCCCAGCGCTCGCCATAGTGGGGCGAGGCGAGCAGCCGATCGACCGCTCGGGCGGTCGCATCGGGCGAATCGTCCGCCAGGAAGGCCTCCATCTCGTCCGGTGTCGGCGGCAGGCCGACCAGATCGAAGTGTATCCGCCGCAGCAAGGTTCGCCGCTCGGCAGGCGGCGCGGGGGGCAGGTCGTGCGCTTCCAGCCGAGCGAGAACGAATCGATCGACCGGCGATTGGGCCCAGGCCGCGTCGCGCACCTCTGGCAGCGGCGACTGACCGACCGGTTGAAAAGCCCAGTAGGCCCGATCTTCAGCCGAGATCTCGAACATCTCTTCGGCGACGGCGGGCCGCACCGAGCCGGCCGTTTCGGGCCAAGGAGCGCCCAGCTTGATCCACGCGGTCAGGGCCTCGATCTTCTCGACCGGCAGCTTGGCCTTGGGGGGCATTTGCACGTCGTCGTGATCGTAGCGGATCGCCTTGACGAGCCAGCTTTCGTCGGGTTTGCCGGCGACGACGGCCGGGCCGTACTCGCCCCCCGCCAGCGCCCCTGCCCGCGAGTCGAGCCGCAGCTTTCCCTCTTGCTTATCGGGACCGTGGCACTCGTGGCAATGATTAGCGAGCAGCGGCCGGATTTGCTTCTCGAAGAATTCGATCTGGGCTGGGTCCGGCGGCGGCTCGGCGGGCGGTGGCTCGGCGGCACGGGTTGCCTCTGCCAGCAATAGTGAGCACGCCCAGAGCACGCCCACGCAAGCGTGGGACGCGGCACCCGATCCAGAACGGTAGTGTTGACGAAGCGCTAGTCTAGGAAGGTTGAATCGCATACGCTGCTCGCAATTCGTCGGAAGCGCCGGGCGGCAGACAGGTGGGCTGTCCGGCATTATCGAGGATCGCCAGGGAAAATGCGAGACTCGTTTACCCGAACGGGCAATTTTCCGGCTAAACTGCTCCCTTCGCACTTTGCACGCCCGCGGGAAACCATCCATGGCTGCCACCGACGTCAAGCCGCTGCTGGCGACCCGAACTCGCATCGGCTCGATCGACGCCTACCGCGGGCTGGTCATGTTGCTGATGATGGCCGAGGTGCTCGAGCTGCGGCACGCCACCAAGGTGATCCCCACCGATTTCTGGAGGTTTCTCGCCTGGCACCAGTCGCACGTCGAGTGGGCCGGCTGCACGCTGCACGATTTGATCCAGCCCTCGTTCTCGTTCCTGGTGGGGGCGGCGATCCCGTTTTCGATCGCGGCCCGGTTGGCCAAAGGGCAAGGCCGCTGGCGGATGATCCTGCACGCCGCCTGGCGGGCCTTGCTGCTGGTGCTGCTGGGGGTTTTTTTGAGGTCGATGTCGCGAGATCAAACCAACTGGACCTTCGACGACACTTTGTCGCAGATTGGCCTGGGCTACCTGCCGCTGTTCTTGCTGGGCTTTGCCCGCCAGCGTTGGCAGTGGGTTGCGCTGGTTGCCATCCTGGTGGGATATTGGGGACTGTTCGCCTGGCATCCCTTGCCCGACCGGGGTTTCGACTACCAGGCGGTCGGCGTCTCGCCCGAGTGGGCCGCTCAGTACAACTTCGGCGGCTTCGCGGCCCACTGGAACAAAAATAGCAACGCCGCCTGGGCCTTCGACACCTGGTTCTTGAACCTCAAAATGTTCAACCGCCCCGAGGAGTTTACCCACAGCGGCGGCGGCTACAGCACGCTTAGCTTCATTCCCACGCTCGGCACGATGATCCTCGGCCTGATCGCGGGGGGCTGGATCAAGGGCGAAGGGGCGGCCTGGACCAAGTTCGGCTGGTTCCTGCTGGCGGGGGGCATTGGCATAGCGCTGGGCTACGTGCTGCACGAAACGGGCCTGTGTCCCAGCGTCAAACGGATTTGGACCCCCGCCTGGACACTCTACAGCGGCGGCTGGTGCTTCTTTCTGCTCGCTTTGTTTTATGGCGCGATCGACGCCGCGAAGCTCTCGTCGTGGAGCTTCCCGCTGCGCGTGATCGGCGCCAATTCGATCCTGGCCTACGTCATGGCCCACGGCTGGGAAGACTTCATCACGCACAGCTTCAAAATTCATTTGGGACAAGACATCTTCGTGATCGCCCCCGGCTACGAGCCGTTCCAGCCGGTCGTCGCCGGCCTGGTGGTGCTGGTCGCCTTCTGGCTGATTTTGTATTGGTTGTACCGGCAAAAGATTTTTATTCGGATTTGAGTTGGGCAGGTTTCCAACGTGCTGTGTACGGTCGCTAACACGAATTGACTAGTCGATGCTGCCGTTCAATTGGAGGTACTCCCTCTGTATTGTCCGCTACGTTTGATGGTTCATTTCTATTCCATCCATGTGGGCAGCTTCCCGGAAAATGACATCGCCATTTGATTTCAAACATACATCCGACGTTTCCGAGCGACAGCTTGCCAATCCGCTGGTTGAGGATGCTTTCCCGTATCGAGCCTACTTCTCAACCTCGGACCTTCGCACTAGCAAATCGCATTGGGCGATGGAGAGCCTTGGAATTGGAGGCACAAACATCTACTACAGAGAAGATCCCGCTTGGAAGGTGTTTCGACCCCCGTGGGGCGCAAGGCACTGCCGTTGCGCTTGGTCTCCCGTTACCGTGGTGCAGGCGGCCAAGGAAGGCGACGTGTGAGCGTCACATTTGTAGGTAACTTTAGTTGGGATGTTCTCGCCAAAA
>JBBDYF010000032.1:0-7939 GCA_040901775.1 Pirellulaceae bacterium
AGCGGCGCGCCGTTCACAAAGTAAATATCCAGATCGCCATCCCGGTCGTAATCGAGCAGGGCCACTCCGGCGCTCACGCTCTCGACGATGTAGCGCCGCCCGTTGTTGCCGTCGGTATGGCGAAAATGAATGCCCGACTCGCGGGTGACGCCTTTGAAAGCAAACGGGCTTTGGGCCACGGCCGGCGCGGCGGCCAGCCACGGGCAGCACAACAGGCAAAGGGCGCTGGCGGCAATTCGAAACATCGGTTCCCCCGGTGCGATCATTCGCGGTTGTCAGAATTGTTGTTGCTCGTGGCGGGCTTGTCCGGCTCGCTCGGCTCGGTGGCGCGCGCCTCCCTGAGCAAGGCCAGCATTTGACGAATTTGCAGATCGTCGGGCGCAATCGCGGCTGCCCGCTCGAGGGCAACCGTGGCGGCCGTCAAGTCTCCCGCCAACTCGTGGGCCGAACCCAAGAGCACCCAGTCCTGAGTAGACTCGGAAAGTTCGGCGGCCCGCCGGGCATGTTCGACGGCGCTTTGCGGCGCGTTCTGGAACTGCAGGTAAAACTCCGCCAGCGCCCGCTGGCCGGCGGCGCTGTCGGGCGAGGAATCGGCAAACGCCTCGAGCGCGCGCCGGGCGTCCTCTCCCCGACCCAGTTGGCGATACAGCCGCGAGATCTCGAGGGGATACGCCGCGCTTTCCGGTTCGAGGCGGGCCAGCTCGCGGAGCATGCGAATCGTTTCCAGCGGCTTGTTCTGTTGCATCAGCAGCCAGGCCAGGGCCTGCCGGCAGGCGAGGTTTTCCGCATGCATGCTGGCCGCTCGCCGCCATAACTGCTCGGCCAGCGCTGGCTGGCCTTCGGCCAGGAAGACCTTGCCGATGTCCGAGTACAAGAGGGCGAAGTCCTCGGCCAGCGCCGCTTCGTCGTCGTAAGCGAGCCGCTGCCCGCGCAATTCGTCGCCGCGTTCGGAGCGATACTCAACGTACTTGGCCTCGTGCGCCTGGGCCAGCTCGGCCAAACCGAGGCGGGTACACGCGGTAGCCAGGCCAAAATGCGCCGTCGCGTACTTCGGGTCGAGCCGGAGCGCCGCTTCAAACGAGGTTTTGGCCGCGGCATCGTCGCGCTTCTGAAGGTAGGCGGCGCCCAACTCGGCATGTCCGCGGGCACTGGCGGGAGCGGCCCGCACTGCTCCCGCGAGCACCTCGATCGCCTCGTCGATCTCGCCGGCGGCCAAGAGCGACTTTCCCAACTCGATCTGGTGCAAGTACATCTGGGGGTCGGCCAGGATCGCACGCCGCCAATGCGCCGTCGCCGCGTCGAACTCGCCCCGCTGGGTGGCGATCTTCGCCAAGCCGATGTGGGCATAAGCGTAATTGGCGTTCAGCTCCAGGCAGCGCTGCCAGGTTGCCTCCGCCACGGCAATGTCGGCGTATTCGAGCTGATAGCGGGCCAGCATCTCGTGGGCGTCGGGATTTTGCGGAAATCGCCGCGCCAGATCGCCGGCCACGCGCCCGACTTCCGCGATCAGGTCGGCGCCGGTTTCCGGCATGATGGGATCGAGCGGCACGCGAGCCGGGGGGTCGGCATCCGGCGCGCGAGCGGCGACTGCCGGCTTCGCGGCGTCCGTACGCTCTGGTTCGCCCGGCGGCAACGGGAAGGCGCTATAGAACCCCCAGGCGGCCACCGCGATCAGAGCCACCGCCAGCACGAGATTCCTGAGCCAGGGGCGGGCCCCGGGCGGGCGGTCCTGTGCGACTGCTCGCGGTTCTTGGTCCGAGGACATGGTTCGACGTTCTTTCCCAAGTCGGTGTCAGGGCTGTTTTGAGACGAGCCGGCCGCCTTCGTGGATGGTGATGATCTGGCCGGCCGGAATATCGCGGATCACGTCGCGACCTCCGCCGATCCAGCGGACCTCGATTCGATCGACGTGCTGGTGCTCGGCCAGGCCGAAGTGCAGCCGCGAGCCGAAGTGGCTCTGATAGCCGCGCCCGCTATGCACCTCGGCGACCTGCACGCGATCTTTCGTATGAACCCAGACCCGGGCGCCGACTCCGTCGCGATTGGTCTTGCCGCCGACCAGGTCGATTTCGATCCAGCCGTGCGCGTTTTGGGTCCGATTTTCGAGCAGGGTGGGCAACCCGCGCGAATTGAGCACGACCGCATCGATATCGCCGTCGTTGTCGAAATCCTCGAAGCAGGCGCCGCGACCGCTGTGCTCGGCCCGCAACCCGACTCCGCTGGCTTGGGAAACATCGACGAACCGCCGGCCGTTTTTGTTTTCCAACAATTGATTGGGTTGAAGGTAGGAGGTGGTGTCGTCAAATTCGTCCAGATTGTCGTGAATGTGGCCATTCGCAAAGAAAATGTCGCGGTCGCCGTCGTTGTCGAAATCGACCAGGCCCGTTCCCCAATTGACGCGCTGAAACGTGCCCGCTCCCGCGCCGGTGCGGAGCGTCACGTCCTGAAAGAAGCCGCCACCCATGTTCTGATACAGCGCCGTGAGTTGCTTCTGATACGAGGTGTGAAAAATGTCGAGTTTGCCGTCGTTGTTGAAGTCGCCCACATCGACCCCCATGCTTCCCAGGGTCTCCCCTTTATAGTCGTAGGCCACGCCCATCAGCAGCCCCACCTCTTTGAACTTCCCCCGGCCGTCGTTTTGGAACAGGAAATTATTGTCGGAATCGTTGGCGACGAAGATATCCGTATCGCCGTCGTCGTCGAAATCCGCGGCGGCCGTTCCCATTCCCCACGACGCATGCCCGGAGATTCCCGCCTGCCGGCTGACGTCGGTGAAGGTGCCGTCGCCGTCGTTGCGGAACAGTTGGTCCGCCTCGGCGGGAAATACCATCGGGCCCCCATAGACCTTGCGGTCGCGAAAGACCGAGGGCTTGAAAGTGTCGTACGAGAACTTGATGTAATTGGCCACGTACAGGTCGAGGTCGCCGTCGCCCTCCATGTCCAAAAACGAGGCCCCGGCGCCGACGGTGTTGCTCCCTTTCAGGCCGGCCGCGGCCGTGACGTCGGTAAAGGTTCCGTCGCCGGCGTTGCGATACAGGGCGTTGGGGCCGAAGTTGTTGAGATAGACGTCTTGATAGCCGTCCCCGTCGTAGTCGCCGATTGCCACGCCCAGCCCATAGCCGGGGTCGCCCAGGCCGCTTTCCTGGGTGACCTCGGTGAATCGCAGGCCGCCGTCGTTGCGGTACAAGGCATTCCGCGGCGTTTCTTTGGCGACGGTCCCCCGCAGCGGCGCGCCGTTGAGAAAATAGATGTCGAGATCCCCATCCCGATCGTAGTCGAACGTCGCCAACCCCGAGGCCATCGCCTCGACCAGGTAGTATTCGCCCGAACTGCCGTCGGTGTGTCGGAACTGGATCCCGCTGGCGGGCGTGACATCGTGCAAGCGGATCGTCGTCTCTTCGCCCGCAAGCGCTTCGCCCGCGAGTGTTTGTGCCGCCGTCACCACCAGCAGCATCGCGGGCAAAACCCAAGCGCTCGGCTCGGGCCGCGGCGATGGCCGGGGGATGTTACTGCAATCGCTGAATGATCTCATGGGCTTGCTGGCAGCGCGGGTCTTCGGGACTGAGCTCGATGGCCTGTTGGCAGGCCGCAATCGCTCGCTCCGGCTGGTTCAGGTTCGAATAGAGCCAACCGAGATTGAGCCACTGGTCGAGCTCTTGCGGCGCGAGCTGCACGATCCGCTCGCCCACTTCCGCGGCCTGGGCATGGGCGTCGCGCGCTTGCAGGCTCTGTTGGAGTTGGACCAGGAACTGCGTGTTGTCCGGCTCCAAGAGCACCGCCCGCAGGAGCAGATCCTCGGCTCGCGGCACGTTCTTTCGGCGGAGGTAAATGCGCGCGGCGTCGACGTGCGTTTGGGCGGCAATGTGGGCGGCAAAGTTGCGCTCTGAAAACGCCTTGGCATCTCCTCGAGTCCGAGCGTGGTCCGCCTCCGCGAGCTGGCGAAACCGCTCGGCGTAAAAGCTGGCCTTTTGCGAATCTCCCAATCCCGCATAGGCCCGCGAAAGGCCGTACACCGCCTCCTTCATATCGGGCAAGGCATCGACGGCCATCTGGAACGACTGCGCCGCGCGATCGAACTGCTGGGCCTGGAGGTAGGCCTGGCCCGTCAGCTCCCAGGCCTCGGCCGACGTCTGCTCGGTCGTGACGTGTTGCTCGAGGATCAGGATCGCGGCCTCGGTGCGCCCCGCCAGCAACCAGGATTTGGCCAGCAGCACGGGAACCCGCGGATCCTCGCCCCCCAGCCGCGCCACTTCTTCAAACCGCTCGGCGGCTTCCTCGTGTCGATCGCTATCCAGGGCCAACAATCCCAACCCGAAAAAGGCTTCCGCGAATTCGGGATCCAGCGTCAGGCTCTTGCGCCACAGGGCCCGCGCCTGCTCGGTTTCGCTCAACGAATAATGACGGCGAGCTTGCACGCTATGGGCACCCGGATCGTCGGGAAACTCCTCGATTAACTCGTCGGCCGTGCGCTCGGCAAGTTCGAGAAGTTCTCCGGCGGTAGCGCCCGTTTGGAACGCCGGCTCGGCGAGCTTGGTCTGGCGCAAGCTCGCCCGCTCTAGGCCCGCGCCACTGTTGGGGCGGCGAACGTAGAAAGCCCCCACCACGACGGCGGCCAGCAAGGCGACCAACGCCAACAACCGAGCGCGAGGCTGGTTTGCCATGAGCCGCATCTACTTCTCAGTTGACCTCAAAATCGAACGTCAAGGCAGCACCGTCCTTGACCTCCGCCGTGAGCCCCGAAGTCTCGGCATTGGCGAACTGCGCGGCCAACTCGTTCTGGGGAGCCGCCCCTTGATCCCTTGTCTCGGGCCCGAAAATATTCTTGCCTTGTTTTTCCATGGACTTGTAAATCGCGTCCATGTCTTCGGGCGTGGCCTCCTTGCTGGCCTCGATCCCACTGGCCAGTGGCGCGGCCCCCGGAAACTTCGTGATCATCACTTTGTAGGAACCGGGCATCGCCCCGTCGCCATTCACGAAGGTGGTCAACTTATATATGCCCGCCTCGTCCGTCGTTCCCGCGGCGGCTTTTCCGCCGGCCGCTGTCGGGACAAAAGTGACTGCCGCCCCGGAAACCGGTTGGCCACCCTTCGTCACTTTGCCCGTGACATCCACGGTGCCGGACGAAGCCTCCGTGCAACCCGAGAGCAGACCGCCGAGCAGGCACAGTCCCAGTCCCCACGGTACGTTACGAAACTTGATCATCATGGTTCACTCGCTGCAGAGGAATTTGGGTAAAATGGCCGAAACATTGGGCCGTGCTCCGCCAAAATGACCACCAAGCGATTCGGGCGAGAGCGGCAAACCGGATTATGGCGAGCCGGAAAGGTTCTGTCAAATCTTTAGGGATCGCGACGCTTCTCGCCCGCGTTCTTTTGGGGCTGCTGCCCCTGCCAGAGCACGATCCTTTCCAGGCGATCGTAGGGTCGCGAAACGTGCATCCCTCCCGTCACCACATCGATCGCGCCGTCTCCGTTGACATCGGCCACCGCGAGGGCCATGACGTGCGTTGGCGCGTTGGCAATGTCGCGGTGAACGAAGCGCATGTCTCCTCGATTCTCGAGCCAGATCAAGCTTCGCGACGCGGGGTCTTCCCAGGCGTTGAACGCGCTGGCCACCACCAGATCGAGATCCCCATCGCCATCCATGTCGCCCGGCTGCGCGTTGACCGCCCCTCCGAAGTCCACCAGGCGGTGGTAGGCGAAGCGCATGGCGCCGAGGTTCTCCAGCCATTGCACGCCGTGCCAGGGCCGCGGACTGGGGGGCAGATAATCGAAGGCGTCGCCGTTGGTAAAGAGAATGTCCGGATCGCCGTCCAAGTCGAGATCGTGAACCCACAGGCCGCTGGAACCGTAGTCCACGTTCTCCGCGGCAAATACCCGAAGCGGCGAAAAGCCGCCCTTCCCATCGCCGGCGAACAGATAGATTTCTTCCCACTCCTGGCTGACCAGCAAGGCGAGGTCCGGAGCGCCGTCGGCGTTGAAGTCGGCGATTTCGATATGAATCCCGCCCGACCGGGACTGGAGCAGATGGCTGCGAAACTTCCAACCCCCCAGGTTCTCGAGCCAGCGCGTCTCGCCGTCATCGTAGCCGAATTGGGCGACCGCCAGGTCCAGATCTCCATCGCCGTCCAAATCGCCGGCCCGGACGTCGGAGACCCGGGCCACGCCTTGCTGAATCGTGCGATTGCGGAACGCAACTGATCCCGCCTGGAGACCGAGATTCTCCAGAATCACCACCGAACCGATCCGATCGTTGTTGGGAAACAGCATTCCCAGCACGGCCACCAAGAGGTCGTCGTCGCCATCGCCGTCCACGTCGGCCACCTCGATGTGCGCCGGTGCGATCAAGTCCGCGGCGAGCACCTGCTCCGTAAACACATCGACGGGATGCTGCCGAATCCAGATGACGCAATTGGCCGTGCAATCGCAGGCCAGGACATCGAGCAATCCATCCCGATCGAGATCGAACGGGCGCAGATGCGAGATTCTGGGCGGCTGCTCGAAAGGAAATCCAATCGGCCGCGGCGTGAGGAAATCGACGCGTTCGCCCCGCACGGCCGTGGCCGGGGCCGGCTGCTTGGCGCGATGCGCCGCGGAAAATAGCGTCCGTCGGACCCAGGCCGACCAGCTTTCGCCAGTTTGCTGCGACTGGTACGCGACCACGCCCACCGAACCGAGCACGAGCACCATCAACAGGCCGATGGAGAGCAGTACGCCGAGTTGGGAGCGCTTGAAACGCCGCCGCCGCTGCTTCTTGGGCGCTGCGCTGGTCGTCGTCGAGAGACCGCTCGTGGGGCCGTCCATACGTGCTCAGTTCGCGAAAAACGCGATCATCCCGCCCGTGTAAATCAAAAGCGTGGCCGCGAGCGGGGCGTAGCCGCGCAGCGCCGCCCCGCGCGAGCCCCCCAGCGCCCGCCACATCCGCCAGCCGTTGCGCAGGGCGTACCAGAAACCGAGCAAGAGCACGGCCACCTGGACGAACGGGATGGCCCGCGGCCAAAGCTGAACCCACGGCGAGCCGGCGGCGCCGAGCAAATTCCAGCCCCAACCGAAGGGATCGGACAACGATTGGATCACGAAGGTTAGGTTCGTGGTGAACATGGGCGTCACAAAGGAGATCCAGACCGCCAGTCCCAGCGGCAGGAGCACGCAGGTGTTGGATTTCATGAGAGAGAAACTGCTCGGGGCAAAACCCGACAGTTTCCGCCCAAGTGCCGCCAAGCCGAACATCAAGCCGGGCACGACGAGCAAGACGAGCGCCCACACGACCGTTAGAAACACCAAGAACATGCCCCAGTTGCCCTTGTCGAGGACGTTGACGCTGTCGCGCAACAGCGGCCAGTGACCTAAATGCACGAAACAATAGATCGTCGCCAGGACCAGCATTCCCATCGCCAGCCACGCTTCTCCCGCGGAGCGAATGACCGTTTCGGGAGCGGCCGGACGCCACCGCAGCGTCACGTTGTCGTAAGCGCAGGTCTTAATGCACTCGGTACACATGCCGCAGTCCGTGTTCTCGTGGATATCCTGGGCGCACAAGCCGAACGGGCAGGCCCAACCTTTGGCGCTCCCTTTCAAACAGGTATGCACCGTGCAATCGGAACAGACCTGAGGCTCGGCGACCCGCAGCGCCAACTTGGAATTCCGCGCGTACAGCCCAATGAATCCCGTCACCGGGCACAGATAGCGACAGAAAGCCCGGAGTTCGAAGATCGGCGCGAGCACCGTGGCCATCACCACCAGCCCCAAAATTCCCCAACCGGAGAATTTTGGTGCCGCAACCAAGGCGGCCGAGAATGTGCCGAACGCCAGAAAACTGATGAGCCGCGGCCAGTCGTTGGCCAGCCAGCGCGGCCAAGCCAGGTTCCAGCCAAAGAAATGATTGTTGTAACCCTTGGTCGAGCCTTGGCGGACGCCACTCAAAGTTCCGCGTTGGGCGA
>JBBDYF010000033.1:0-1231 GCA_040901775.1 Pirellulaceae bacterium
CGGCTGCTGGATGGCGAAGTGGCGCTCTTTCGCAGTGACGACCAGGCGCTCGCCTGGTTGGAAGGCATCGTCGGCGGAGGCCGCGCCTCGGTATCGCTCGCGGCGAGCGAGTGGACGATGTTCCGCGGCAACGAGACCCGCACGGCCAGCACCCACGGCGGAGTGCCACTGATAAACTTTCGCTGGAGCTTGCCGACGATCAACGACCCGCAAGACGAGCAAAAAGTAAAGAGCCTGGCCCGCTCGATGCGCGACCGCGGCGAGCCGAACGTAGTCGCCCTGCAGCCCTTGGTGGTGCAAGACAGCGTCATCATTCGCGCCCCGGATTCCAGCAAGCTGATCGGCGTGGACTTGCGAACCGGCAAGCGGCAATGGGTCTTTCCACCGTTCGACGACAGCCCCGCCGTGCAGGCGACGCGCAGCTCTGCCCCGCCCGCGCGCGGCGGCAACAGCGCGAACCTGCGCGACCAAGAGCTCAAACAGCGGGTCTGGGACGACCACGCCTTCGGACAAGTCAGCAGCGACGGGCGGCAGGTTTATGTGATCGACGATCTGGGTTACGCCGCGACCGGCAACGCCATGAACCGGCAGGTTGTCATCGGCCGCGGCGGGCGGCCCACGATCAACAGCGGTTGGTCCAAGTCGCACAACCTGCTGGTCGCGCTGGATTTGAAAAAGCAGGGCTATCAGGCCTGGGCCGTGGGAGGAACCACCGGCGACAACCCTAGTTTGGCAGGTGCATTTTTCCTCGGCCCGCCGCTGCCGCTGGGCGACCAGTTGTATGCCCTGGTCGAGCTGAACTCTGAATTGCGTCTGGTCTGCTTGAGCGCCAAGGACGGTTCGCTCGAATGGAAGCAACAGTTGGCCGTCGTCGAAGACAACCAGCAGATCGAGATGGACCGCGTTCGCCGGCTGGCGGGGGCTTCGCCTTCGTATGCCGACGGCGTGCTGGTTTGTCCCACTTCCGCGGGCGCGGTGGTCGCCGTCGATTTAACGACGCGTTCGCTCCGCTGGGGCTACCAGTATCCGCGGTGGGATGTAATCCACAGGTCGAGCGGCGCGTTCGGCGTTCGCACGATGTTCGCCGGCGCAAACGCCGCTCAGGGTCAATGGATCGATGGCACCGCCACCATCGCCGACGGCTGCGTGGTGCTCACTCCGGTCGAATCGCAGGAACTGCACTGCGTCGATTTGCTGACCGGCAAGGCCCGCTGGCCGGCGCAGCCTCGCG
>JBBDYF010000034.1:0-7902 GCA_040901775.1 Pirellulaceae bacterium
ACCCCCCTTTTGTTAACACAAGCACCCATGCCTCGCAAAGTGCAAGGTGCGCCCCTGCGGATTTCCCCGCCGCCGGATGCGTTGCCCCCGGCGCGGGCTTTTGCTAGAAACGCTCGCCCGATTCTCTGCATTCTTTGCAAAAGGCCGACTGGGGAAGGAATCCGCACGCGGCCGATAGAGGATAAGGGCTCGAAGATCGTCGGAACGCACCTTTTGGGAGACGGGGCACGGATGCCTACTCGTCGCACCTGCTACGGGTCGCCGCGCGCAGCGATCGCTCGTCAACTTGCCGCGGCGTATCGAGGGGCAGTGCTGTTCACTGTGGGCCTGCTGCTCGCCTCCACCGGCTGCCGAGCCCTGCGTTGCTACAGGGGTTCCGACGAGGCAGTGGCGAGTGCCCGGCAATTGTCGCTCGATGCGGTGGCAGCCCGCGAGCGGGGCCGCTGGGATCAGGCCGAAATGCTGTATGCCGACGCCATCGGGCAGTGCCCGCGCGACGAGCGGGCCCGCTGCGGCTATGCCGAATCGCTCTGGCAACGCGGCGCCCAGCAGGAAGCGGTCGCGCACATGGAGGCAGGGGTCCGCCTTTCCGGGCACGATCCCGACCGGCTGGTGCAACTGGGCGAGATGTATTTGACGCGCGGCGATCTGCCAGGAGCCGCCCAGCAGGCCGATCGGGCGATCGACGCCAACCGCCAACTGGCGAGCGCTTGGGCCCTGCGCGGCAAAGTGCTCCACGCCCAGGAGAGCACCACCGAGGCCCTGGCGAGCTTTCACCACGCCTTGATGCTGCAGCCTCAATATGCCGAGGTGCAACTGGCGCTGGCCGAAATCTACAGTCGGCAGGACCGGCCGCTCCGGGCGCTGACGACCTTGCAAAGCCTGGCCGACAGTTTTCCGCCCGAACAAGTGCCGGTCGAGGTGCTGGTGCAGCAGGGCTTTGCGCTGCGGCGGTTGGGTCGGTTTCAAGATGCGGCGCGAGCGCTGGCCAATGCGACCGGCAAAAGCAATGCGACCGCCGAGTTGTTCTACGAACTGGGGCGCACGCAGCTTTTGGCGGGGGATGCCGCGGCGGCGCGCCTGGCGGTGGCGGCGGCACTCGAGCGCGATCCGCAACATCTTGGCAGCCTGGCGCTGCAAAACGAGTTGGGGGCTGCGCAAGGGATGATGGCTGCCGCGTTGGTGCCGCGGATGTAGTTTCCGCCTGCCGGGCGGAACCTGGTGTCTTTCCCAAGAATCACCATCTCGGCAAGGCTCCTCCCGGCAGGAGGAGCCTACCAGTCCCGCCCGGCGAGCGGCACAGCTCGCAAGCCTGGGACGATTCACGACGAGATTTAGTGGAGTTTCGTCCGGCGGGCAGCTAGATTCTGGCAAGGTGCCCTGTTGATGGGCCCTGTCCGTCGTCCGCTTGCCGCCTTTGGCCTGGAGACTTGCCATGCTTCGCCCCGGTTCGCCCAGTTGTTATCTCTTGCTGCTATTTGCCATGAGCGCTAGCCCTTCGCTGTTCGCCGCTCCCGCCGAAAAGATCGCCGCCGGGTACGACCGCGGCGGCCAGATGCCCGGCCAAGGCCGATCGGTCGTCATCGCCCGGCACGGCATGGTGGCGACCAGCCACCCGCTGGCGGCCCAGGCGGGGATCGACGTGCTCAGAGCGGGGGGCAACGCCGCCGATGCCGCCATCGCCACCAGCGCCATGATGGGGGTCGCCGAGCCGATGAGCTGCGGCATCGGCGGCGACCTGTTCGTCATCTACTGGGATGCGAAAACGCAAAAGCTGTACGGACTGAACGCCAGCGGCCGCAGCCCGTACAAACTCAATCGGCAGGTCTTTCAGCAAAAGAAGCTGGACCAAATTCCGACCGAAGGCGTGCTCAGTTGGTCGGTCCCCGGCTGCGTTAGCGGCTGGGAATCGCTCCGCGCGCGATTTGGCACGCAACCGCTGGCCCAGCTTTTGGAGCCGGCGATTCAAACGGCCGAACAGGGATGCCCGGTGCCGGAGGTCATCGCCGGCTATTGGAAGGCGAGCGAATCGGCCTTGCAGGAATGGCCCGATTCGGCGGCTGCCTTGTTGATCGACGGCGAGCGAGCGCCCGGGTTGGGCGAGGTGATGAAGTTGCCGCGGCTGGGCGCTAGCTTGCGAAAAATCGCCAGCGGCGGCCGCGACGCCTTTTACAAAGGCCAGATCGCCCAACAGATTGTCGCCTTCAGCGAGCGGCACGGCGGCTACTTCTCGCTCGCCGACTTCGCCGATCATCGGGACGAGTGGATCGACCCCGTTTCGACCAACTACCGCGGCTACGACGTGTGGGAACTGCCGCCGCCGGGCCAAGGGATAGCTGCCCTGCAAATGCTCAACATCCTGGCCGGGCACGACGTCCGCTCGCTCGGCCACAACTCGCCCGAATATCTGCACCTGCTGGTCGAGGCAAAAAAGCTCGCCTTTGCCGATCGGGCTCGCTTCTATGCCGATCCGACGTTCGGCGAGGTTCCCGTCAAGGAATTGATCTCCCAGCGCTACGGCAAGTCGCAAGCCGCCCGGATCGACCCGGCCAAAGCGGCGGTCGATGTGCCGCCGGGCGATCCGAAGCTGGCCCACGGCGACACTATCTATCTGACCGTCGTCGATAAAGACCGGAACTGCTGCTCGCTCATTCAGAGCAACTATTTTGGTTTCGGCTCGAAGGTGGTCCCCGGCGACGTGGGCTTCGTGATCCAGAACCGCGGGGCGCTGTTTGCGCTCGACGACGAGCACCCCAACCGCCTGGAGCCGCACAAGCGGCCGTTCCATACGATCATCCCCGCCTTCGTCACCAAGCAGGGAAAGCCGTGGTTTAGCTTCGGAGTCATGGGAGGCGATTTCCAGCCGCAAGGGCACGTGCAGATTTTGGTCAACCTGATCGACTTCGATCTCAACGTGCAAGCAGCCGGAGATGCGGCCCGCATCGCGCACACGGGCAGCGCCACGCCGACCGGCCTGCCAGCGGAAGGGGTGGGCGTCGTTGCGGTGGAGTCGGGCGTGCCGGACGGCGTCGTCGCCGCGCTGCAGAGCAAAGGACACGAAGTGCAACGCTCGCGGGGCTACGGCGGCTACCAGGGCATCCTGATCGACTCGGAGCGGGGCGTGCTGCACGGCGCGACCGAATCGCGGAAGGATGGGGCGGCGGTGGGATATTGAGGCGATTTCAGATTTCGGATTGTCGCGACCTGGTGGCTGAATGTTTCCGATTGGGCGCGTGTCGGATGCAGTTTATAGCAGAGCACTACTTCCGAGCATCGCTGGAGCGAATCGAGGACGCTCGCGTGCTCTATGCGAACGAACGTTATGGGTTGAGCCTCTACGTTTCGGGGCTGGCAGTTGAAGCTCTGTTGCGCGCATTTCAATGGCACCGCGATCCCGCGTTTGACGGACGGCACAATTTGCTGCGGTTGTTCAAGGCGAGCGGAGTGGGCGAAGCTCAAGAGGCGAGGTTGCTCCGGCGAGGTCTCAATCCAAACGATGTTCGTAAGGCAATGGTCGAGTTGCTCAGTTCCCGCGATAACATTATTCGCCTGTGGAGCAATGACTACCGCTACGCCACAGAGGCACAAATTCGTGCCAGACTAAGGGCGCTCGGAGAGCAGCACTCAAAACGGGGCAACCAGATCAAACCCGTGGCCCTGACGGTGTATAATTCGGCGAAAACCCTTATCGATGTGGGGACGATGCTATGGACCTCCGAGAAAAAGTAGAGCACGCGATCTCTTCGGTCATTCAAATCGAGCAGACTTTTCTGCAAGATGACGACGGCTTGATCGGTTACATCGTCTCGCCCAGTTTTCGCGGACAGGACTCGTACACCCGCCAGGAGACCATCTACGACGCGCTGCGAGCGCCGGCAGCGAACCTGACCGCCGAAGACTTGCGCCGCGTGGTCGCCGTCGTTGCCTTCACGCCCGAGGAATATGCCGTTCGCGGCCCTGAAATGCTCGGTGCCCACTAGCCTGCAACCGGCGTGGCAACCGTCCATGTCCCAACCCCTTCGACACGTCGATTCCGCCAGCGCAGCCGGGGGCGCCTATCACCCGCTGCTGCTGTTGGCGGCGGCGCTCGCGGCGGGAATCGGCGTCGATCGTTGTTGGCCTCTGACCGCGGAAGTGTGGTGGCTCGGGTCGCTGCTCGGCATTTTCGCGTGGCTGATGCTGTGGCATATGGGCCGAGTCTCGGTCGCCTCGACCGTGCTGCTGTGGGCAGTCGCCTCGCTCGGCGCGGCCTGGCATCACGACCGTTGGAACTACTACGCCGCCGACGAAATCGGCCTAATGGTCCACGAGCGGCTGCGACCCATTGCCGTCGAAGGGGTCGCCCTGCATTCGCCCCGCTGGGTTCCCGCGCCTTCGCTCTCTCCGTTGCGGGCGATTCCCAAGGGGGACGAATCCGAACTGGTGCTGCACGTTTCCGCCGTCCGCGATGGAACCGACTGGCGGCCCGCCAGCGGCTGGGCCACGCTCGATGTCGATGGCCACCTGCTCGGTGTGCGGGCCGGCGACCGCTTGCGGGTGATGGCCTTGGCCAGTCGGCCGATGCAGCCGCTCAACCCGGGCGAGTTCAACTTTGCCGCTTACGAGCGCAGCCGCCGCACTTGGTGCCGCTTGCGAGGGCTGTTTCCAGAAAGCGTGACGACGCAGGGTCGCGGCAGCCGGTGGCGTCCGCAGCGAGCACTGAGCGAGATTCGCCTGCGAGGCAACAACGTACTGCGGCGCTCGATCCAGCCGAGCCGTGCGACCCTGGCCGCCGCCCTGTTGCTGGGTGCCCGCGAACAGCTCGATCCCGATCGGAACGAGGGCTATCTCGTCACCGGCACGATCCACGTCCTTTCGATCAGCGGCTTGCACGTCGGCATTCTGGCCTGGGGATTTTGGATCGTGCTCCGAACCGGCCTGATCCCGCGGCGGCCGGCCCTGATCGGGGCGATGCTGCTGACGGTCGCCTATGCCTGGCTGACCGACTTCCAGCCGCCGGTCGTGCGGGCGACCGTGCTGGTCGTGCTCGTCTGCCTCGCTCGTCTGCTGGGACGGCAGGCGCTCGGGTTCAACGCCCTGGCCTTCGCGGCGCTGATCGTGCTGGCGTATCACCCGGCGAGCCTCTTTCTGGCGGGGCCGCGGCTTTCGTTCCTGGCGGTGGCGGTGATGATCCTCTTCAGCCCGCTGCTGCTGCGGCAGCCGATCGTCGATCCGCTCGATCGTCTGATTGCCGGCACGCGGCGCTGGCCGATCCGCGCCGGCCGCTGGATCGGCGGCTACGTGTGGCGGTTGTGGCTGACCGGGACGCTGATCTGGGCCGTCTCGCTGCCGATTGTCTGGCAGCAATACAACCTGGTTTCCCCGGTCGCGCTGGTGGTCAACCTGCTGATCTGGCTGCCGATTGCGATGGCCCTGTACGCCGGCTTTGGGGCGCTGGTGCTGGGTTGGCTCGCGCCGCCGCTCGGCCAGGCGTGCGGATCGCTCTGTGACGGCTGCTTGTGGCTGATGGAAGTGGCGATCGCCGCGGCCCGCGATTGGCCGGGAAGCTACGTCTGGCATTCCGCGCCGCCGAGTTGGTGGGTCGCGGCGTTTTATGTCGTTTTAGGGGTGCTTGCCGTGTTTCCCCGCCTGCGGCCTGCACGGTTGTGGCTGGCGGCGCTAGCGACCCTGTGGCTGGCAGTGGCGATTGGCCTGGCCGGGCCGGCGGCCAAATCGTGGAATGCCGCGGAGGGCGTTGCCTACAGGACGAACGCCACCCAGGGCGTTCCCTACAAGGGTGATCGTCCCCTCGCCTGCACGTTCATCGCCGTGGGGCACGGGGTCGCCTGCTTGTTGGAACTGCCCGATGGCCGCAACCTGCTGTACGACGCGGGCAAGCTCGGCGCTCCGCTGGGCGCGGTCCGCCCCGTATCGAGCGTCCTCTGGTCGCGCGGCATCAGCCACTTGGATGCGATCGTCATCTCGCACGCCGATTCGGATCATTTCAACGCCGTCCCCGAACTGCTCGACCGGTTCTCGGTCGGCGCGGTTTATGTCTCGCCCGTCATGTTCGAGCGGCCGCAGCCGGCGGCCCTGGCCCTGCAACGGGCGATCGAACGAGCGGGCGTGCCGCTGCGGGTCATTTATGGAGGCGATCGGCTGGCTGTTGACGGCCCGGCGCGGCTGGAAGTGTTGCACCCGCCGCGCAAAGGTGTGATCGGCAGCGACAACGCCAACAGCATTCTGCTGCTGGTCGAATACGCCGGCCGCCGGCTGCTGTTGACCGGCGACCTGGAGCCCCCCGGCCTGGAAGACGTGCTGGCCGAAGAGCCGCTCGACTGCGACGCGATTCTGGCCCCGCACCACGGCAGCTTGCGAAGCGACCCGACCGGCTTTGCCCTCTGGAGCACGCCCGACGTGGCGGTGATCAGCGGCTCGCGCAACGTTGAGGACATACCGAATATCGAGTTAGTCAAAGACGCCTACCGGGCGCGCGGGTCCCAGGTGTTGCACACGGCGGAAGCGGGCAGCGTGCGAATCGAACTGCGTGCCAGCGGCATGAGCGTCAGCACGTTCCGGCCGCAAGGTGGAAATCGGGAATGAAAAATAGATGAAAGTCGAGACGGCAACAGCTTTAGCGAGCGGTTCAACGTGTCGGCACGTATGCACAATCGCCGCTTCTCAGGCCTCTTTCCGCTTCAGCTTCGCGTTGTTCTCGGCCAGGAAGGCCTTGATGTCGTCGGCATAGCCGAGCAGGCGTTCCCACTGCTCGACGTACAGGGTGACCGGCATCCGTTGCAAGCCATAGACGGAGAGGCCCCCCTTCTCGCTCACTTTGCAGTAGAGCTGCCCGCGCTGGGGCGCTTCGCTGGTAAGCAGCTTCGACGCTTCTTCGATCGACAGTTCGCCGGTCTTGACTTTGGCGAGAATTTCTTCCTTGTTCATCGAGCATCCTCCTGGTTGCGAAGGTAAATGTTGCCGACCTTCACGGTTACCGGCGGCAGCCTCCGGGAGTGAAATATACGCAGGGGAGACAGCCAATGTAAATGCGGCAGGCCGGCCGAGCTCAGGATCGCACCGCGCGTGCTCTGCGCGGCGGTTCCGCGCCCGGCTGCTTCGCCAGTTGCGCGAGGCGAGCGTGTACGTCGTCGAGCGAGTAAATGCTCGGTGTGGATCGGCCCCGGTTTGCCACGTATTGCTCGAACATTTCTGTGGCCGCTTCGCGGTGACCCAGGTCGACCTGCGCACACCCGATTCGGTAGCGACAGTCGTTGACAAGCGATCTGGCGGCGCGAATTCCCTCGCCGCATTCATCCGCGGCGATTGCCGCGGCACCCCAATCGATGAGCCCGCGCCAAACTTCAATAGCTTCCTTCTCACGCCCCAGCATGTCGAGCGAACCCGCATAGTCCCACAAAACGATCGGGCACTGCGGCGCTAAAATGAGAGCCTTCCTGCTCCAGTCCAGAGCCGCGCGATAGTCGCGCTCTTCGTAGTAGGTGGTCGCCAGGTTGGTCAGCAGCCAATGATCCTGGGGGTCGTCCTGCAACGCGCGCAGAATATGCTTGCGAGCCGCCTTCCAATCCTCGGCTGCTAAAGCCCGCTCAATTTTACGATCGATCTCGGCGTTCATTTGCGGGGCGTCCTCCGCTCGTCCCCTTTTTCGCCTCCCTGGCGATCCGTTCGTTTGCGCCCCTTGCCTTTCTGGTGGCGGGCGCGGTTGCTCTTCCGCTTATTGCGGCGGTGCTCCTTGTAAGCCAGTGGCCAGCGCATCGATTCTCAAAGATGGACGTCTTGATGCAACCGGCTAGTAATCGTACCCCGCGGTGTGGCGGGAGGAAAGCCAATCTGACGGAAGCTGCCTATGACGTGTGAGCGTCTCGAAAGTAGGTGGGAAATCGGTTCCAATGCAGGAGGCGTAAC
>JBBDYF010000035.1:0-7900 GCA_040901775.1 Pirellulaceae bacterium
CAAAACAACCACCGTGCTAAACTCCAAATCCAGAACCTGGCGCTGTCCAACTAGGGTGCCCCTCTCCTACTCGACTGGCTCCTTCCAATCCGCGACGTCAGCGCTATCCGCGGTTCTCCCTCCGAACCTGGTTGTCGCTCCGCCGGGCTAGTTTCTTGCGTGACTACTCCTTGTGGCTTGTTCGCGGCCCTAGGTCTCTATGTCCTCGTCGGCTCTCGATGTGGACTATACCATCCGCCTGGCGCGACCTGACCTCAATCAGTACCGCACCACGTCTTTCTGTTCCTTCTGCGGCCGCAGCACTTCCAGCGTCCACTGGGCCTCCTGGGTCATCATCCGCAAGTCGCTGCCGACGGCGATGAACTGCATCCCCTGGGCTGCCCGTTCCAGGGCGTTTTTGGGGTCCATCGCGTGAATGCCGGTTGGGCACTTCACCTTTTTGCCGACTGCAATCACCTGCTGGATCGCCGCCTCGTGCTGCTGCGGCGTGGGGAACGTGCCGTCAGCCGCGCGCATCTGAAAGCGCAGGTCGTTGGGGCCAATGAAGATGGCATCGACGCCGGGCAGACTGTAGATCGCTGCGGCGTTCTCCACTCCCCGCGGGCTTTCGGTCTGCAAGACGACCAGGATATTGTCGTTGGCTTGGGCATAGTAGTCGCCGGCGGTGGCGTCGAAATTCATCGAGTGCATCCCGCCCCCCACGCTCCGGTTGCCGGTCGGTGGATAATAGGCCGCGGCAATCGCCAGCCTGGCCTGCTCGACGGTATCGACCATCGGCACCACAATGCCCCAGGCCCCGGCGTCGAGCACCCGCTTGATGTAGTGGTGCGAGCCCTCCGGAACGCGGGCCAGCGGCACGCAGCCGGCATCGGCGATTGCTCCGAAAATCGTCGCGGCTTGCGACCAGTCGATCGCCGAATGTTCGATGTCGAGCGTCAGCCAGTCGAAGCCGAGCCGGGCCAGCACGCGGGTGGCATACAGGTCGCCCAATGAGAGCCAGGTGCCGAAGCTCGACTCGCCGCGGCGGAGTTTTTCTTTCACGGGGTTGGTGCGCATAAGATATTGTCAACGTGAGCTTAGAGGGAAGAACGATTCCAGCAATCGTGCCTAGCCTACCCGTTTAGCGAGCGGTTGCAATCGCGCGCCCCTTGCCGGTAGAACCAATCGCTGTCCGGCTTGCCCGCCCATCGGTCCCGAGGGTGCCTCTTGTCTCGAACTTGCTTGTCTCGAATGCTGCTGCCGCTCTGGCTGCTGTGGGCCCTTCCCTGGACGCTGCTGGGCATCGGCCTGGGCCTGGCCGGCCTGCTTTCGGGCGGCAGCATGCAGCGGGTGGGGCGGGTACTCGAATTCCACGGCGGAGTGTTGGCGTGGCTGTTGGCGAAAGCTCCCGTCATCGCCGGCGCTTCCGCCATGACGCTGGGACACACGGTGCTCGCCCGCACCCAAGCCGATCTGGAACGGACCCGCGCGCACGAGCTGGTCCACGTCGCCCAGTACGAGCGGTGGGGCCTGCTCTTCATACCGGCCTATCTGGGCTGCTCGGCCTGGCTCTGGCTCCGGGGAAGGCATCCTTATTGGGACAATCCCTTCGAGCGGGAAGCGTACGGCAAGGAGTTCGGACCCTAGTACCTGAAGACGGTTCGTCTTCCCACTTTTTAGATTTGACAAAGCACTAGGGGACGAACGTCAGCTCGTGCTGCACTTCGTAGGTCCGGCGGGCGCAGTCGGTCTGGCCGACGTTTTCGAGCGCGATCTGGTACAGCTTCTGACCGTGCGGCGTGGGATACTGGCCCGTAATGCATGCCTGGCAGAGCGAACTTTCCGGCTTGCCCAGCGCTCGGGCGATCGAATCGACCGGCAAATAACGGAGCGAATCGGCCCCCAGTGCGGCGGCCATCTCGGCCTCGACCTCGGCGCTCATCTCGCGGCCGCGAAGCATTTTCGGCGCGAATAGCTCGTCCACCGTGCTCATGTCGATGCCGTAGAAACAGGGCGCGAGGATCGGCGGACAGGCCACGCGAACGTGAATCTCCTTCGCGCCCCCCAGCGTGCGCAGCCGATTGAGCAGCACCCGCATCGTCGTCGAGCGGACGATCGAATCTTCGACGAGGAAGATCCGCTTGCCCTGCAAGACTTCGCGGAGCGGTGTGTACTTGGTTTCCGCCTTTTTGATCCGGTTGCTCCCTTCGATGAATGTCCGGCCGGAGTAGCGATTGCGGATCAGCCCCTCCCGCGACGGCACGCCCAGCCGGTGGGCCATCGCATCGGCTGCCGCTTTGCTGGTGTCGGGCACGGGAACGACGATCGTGTCCTCGTCCAACGGGACGCGAGCTTCCGCCAGCTCGATCCGGGCCAGTTCCTCGCCCAGCATCGTGCGCGTCAGATAGACGCTCCGCTCGTCCAGCGTGCTGGCGACGTTGGCGAAGTAGATCCATTCGAAAAAGCAATGCGCCGGATGCTGCACCTCGGCAAAGCGCTCGATCTGGAACTTGCCGCCGGTAATGGTGATCGCCTCGCCCGGTGGCAGCGAATGGATATTCTCGGGCTGGAAGCCCAGGTTCAACAGCGGCACGCTCTCGCTCGCCGCGGCAAACAGGTTTCCTTCCTTGGCATAGCACAGCGGCCTGAGACCCAGCGGATCGCGAGCCACCAGCATGTCTCCCTGGGCGTTGAGCAGCACCAGGCTGTACGCCCCGTCGAACCGCCGGCTGACCGCCCGCATCACCTCGACCAGGCTGGGCCGCCGGTCGCCCGACATCTCGCGGCTGATCTCGTGCATGATGATTTCGGTGTCGTTTTCGCGGGCCAGGTGGTGATCGGCCTCGCTCAGCAGCTTTTCCTTAAGCTCTTGAAAGTTGGCCAGTTGCCCGTTGAAGCCAAAGGCAAACCACTTCCGTTTTTCCAGGTGGTGGCGCTCGAACGGCTGGGCGTAGCTCCGGTCTTCGGCCCCGCAGGTGGCATAGCGGACGTGGCCGATGGCCGCCCGGCCGGCATATTGCCGCATCAGGCTTTCGCTTTTGGCGCGGTGCGAGAGGCGAAAGACCTCGCTGACCGTCCCCACGTCTTTGTGCGTTTCGAGCAGTTGGTCGCGGCCGGGGTGGAAGCTGGTCATGCCCGCCGCCAACTGGCCCCGGTTCTGAATGTCGAGCAGCATTCGGGGCAGCAGGCGAGAAACCTCGTCCGGTCCCCCTTCGGGACAGAGCGGATGCAGTTCGCCGGGAAGATGATACACGGCGGCGATGCCGCATTCGTGATGCAATTCGCTCATCGACTCACGAGGGGGGCGACGACTGGCATTCGCCGCGGTAGAGGTGCTTCCGCTCAGGAACAACCTCTATCTTACGGGCCACAGGGAAACCTCTCAAGGCAACCGAAAAATTGTGCTTGTCATTCACCGAAAGATTATGCCTCTTGCGCCCTGGCCACCGCCCCTTTCATCTTTTCCAGCCCCGTGCGGGCGACCGCATGTGGGTCTTGCTTCCAATAAGTCGGGTTGAACAGTTCGAGCGACAAAGTGCCGCGGAAACCGGCGGCGAACATGTCACGCAGGATTTGCGTCAGCGGAGCGACCCCGTCGCCGGGATAGACCCGGTCGGCGTCTCGAATCGACTCGCGCGGCGGAGCAGCCGGATAGTCGTTCACGTGGAAGCAATGCATCGCGGCGCCATTGACCAGGTGCAGGCCGCCGAAATCGCTCCCCCCTTTGTAAAGGTGATAGACGTCGAGCAGCACGCACGAGCGGGGGTGCTTGCTTTCGGTGGCGACGAACATCGTCTCGCCCAGTTTGCTGAGCGTGGTGGAAAAACCCCAGACCTCGAGCTGCGGAATCACTCCCTCCCGCACGCCAACTTCGATCAACGCTTGAAACCGTTCGGCGGCGCTGAGCAGGTTGAGGTCGATCTGCTTGGTCGCCCCGGCGGGGGGCGCGGCAATATGCGTGCCGCCGATCGCGGCCAAGAGGCCCATATCCCGTTTGGCCGTCTCCAGCCCGGCCGTTCGCCGCTGATCGTCATCGACGATCCACTCGGCAAAGCCGATGGCGCTGGCCACCGCCAGGCCCCGATCGGCGATCTGCTTTTTCAAGTCGGCCAGGCTGCCGCCACCTTCGACATACTTGTGCAATTCGCCCATCCAGGGCTCGATGGCGTCGTACCCGGCCGCTGCCGCCAGATCGACCTGCTGGGGCACGCTCAGCTTTTGCTCGCGAATCGTGCTCATGTTCAGGCAGTACTTCACGCCCTCCTTTGGGATAGAGCCGGCAGGCTCCTGTTGCGTTCCTTGCACCGGCTGCTCTTCGCCCGCCAGCAGACCGCCGGCATAGGCAGCGCCCGCGCCGATTGCAACCGCCTGGCCGAGTAGTGCGCGGCGAGAAACGTGGTTCGAGGTGGAGCTTCTGGTCACGAGCGGGTTCCCTTTAGGTTGCGATCTTCCAAGGCCCATTCTTAGTTCCCCAGGCCGCGCTTGCAATCCACGCGCGCCAGCGCATGAGGCGGAACCTCTTGCGCTGGCGGCACTTCCGGCAGATCTGGAAAAATCGCTGTCGCAGCCACAAGCCGGAATATCGCTACATTTTCTCAACCTGCCGCTCGGCATGGGACGATGCCAACGGTGAGGGGGCGGGCTGATTGGGCTTGCCAACGCAGCGAACACGAGAGGGGGGGACTCGGCGATGCTTCGATCGTCACTCGTTTGGCGGTATGCGCCGCGGCTCGGGCGGCAGTTCGTGGCGACAGCTCTGTGCATCGCCGGCTTCCTGGCGGGAACATGGCTGCTGGGCGACGAGCCTTCGCCGGTGGCACCTGCTCCCCCGGCCCAACCCCAAACGGTGTGGAATCAGTACCTGCAAGCGCGGGACACGGTGACAGGCCAGGAGGCTGGGGCCAGTGAGCAGGAGTCAGGGGCCAGAGGCCAGGAGTCAGGTATCAGGAGTCAGCAGGCGGTGAGCGGTCCCAAGTGGATCGAGGCCCGACCGCTGTTGATCGAAGGATTTCAGAGCACGACGGTCGCTCCTTCGGCCCCGGCGCAATTGATGCCGGTACAATCGGCCCCCGTTCTCGCGCCGCTCGTGATGAGCGGCGAGGCTTCACTGCCGCCGATCGTTCCCGCCTCGTCGATGCCGCGGCGACCTCTGAAGATCGCGGATCGCGGAACCCGGAGCGCGAAACGCGCCACACCAACCCGCAGCGTCAGCGAGGGACGTTTCAGCCGCAGCGTCAGCGAGGGACGTTTCAGCCGCAGCGTCAGCGAGGGAAGGCGGTAGGGGCGTTCCTCCGAGGGAACGCCCCAGCTTGCCGGCGGCAACCGCTACTTCTCGCCCGGCGATTTGGCGCGCAGCTCGTCCAGCTCCCGGCGAAGCTGCCGCACCTCGTTCTGCAAATTCTCGATCGACTTGTTCTCCATCTGGTCCAGCTTCTTGAGGATCAAATCGACTTTCGCCTCGACGCCATCCGCTTGTTTTTCAACTACCCGATAAGCGTGCAGCCGAGTGGCTTGCGGCAGCAGCGAAAGGGCTGGGTCGGCGGGCGTCATCAGCGGGCCATCACCATAACCCGGCGGCCCCTTTCGCACCGTCACCCGTGGCGCGGTGATGGTCGATCGGAACGCCATCGGTCCCTTGCCGAGCAACCGTTCGACGGGGCCGCGCACTCGCGCGGGCAAGTCGTCTAGTTTGTCCTCGGTCACTTCCCACTCTTGGTCTTCCTGCTTGACGTAGATCTTGGCGGGCGCACCCTTGTCCTTCATGATGCGGATGGTCAGGTTGTTGGGCACGCCCCCTTGAAGCGCAGGGACATTCACGACCACGCCCGGATGGGCAAAGTAAAGCCCCAGCGACCGATCCCCCTGTTTTCCTTTCAGCCGCTGCAGCGCTTCCTCGATCTGTTTGATCGATTGTTCGCGTTGTTCGTCCAACTTTAATGGAAACGTTTTGGTGAATAGCACTTCCGGCGGGGGGCGTTTGATGGGGGTCACCTGATGGTCCGCCTTTTCTCCGCCGCGGACGACGACGATCGTCATTTCCTTCTCTTTCGCCGCGTCCACTGCCCGCAGGATGTCGGCCGGCTCCTTCAACACCTTTTCGTCCGCCTTGACGATGACGTCCAGCGCTTTGAACCCGGCCTTGGCGGCGGGGCTGTCGGGCACCACCTCTTCGACCACCAGGCCATGCTCCAGCCCGAGCTGCGCTTTCGCAATCGGCGGCAATTCACCCAGGACGATCCCGATCCAGTACTCGCCGGGCGCGTCGCGGACTGTGACTGCCAACCGCTCATCTCCGGCGTCGGAGACGACCAGCTCGCCCAGATCAAGGACGGGCTCCTCGGCCCTCAGGCCAGCGGCCAAGGCGAACACTCCCAACAAACCCAACATCAGAGAATTTCGTAACGACTTGGTCATCATCAGATCCTTTTGCAGAAGAGAAAAAACAACATCCTTGTAGGCCGCAGCGCCAGCTAATACGTCTGCCGGCTGGCGGGAGTAATCTGGTAACCCTCGACCGGAATGTAACCCCTCCGGCCGTCCCCCAATGCGACCGGCACCAATTGTTGCTGGCGCTCGACATGGTGGCCGCTGCTGGCGAGCGCCTCGATCAATTCCACGGGAAAGGGGGACTCGTTCTGGGGTGGCCAAGCGATCGGGTCTGGCCCCATGTCGAACACGGGAACCTCGCCCGCCTCGGTTCGTTGGCCGCCGGGGCCATCCACCACCAGCCGCACGCGCTCGACCGGGCCCCGCTGAATGGCCAGTTTGGGAGGAGGCAACTGGGGTTCTCGCTCGACAATCGGCAACGGTGGCTGCCGCGAAACCGCCTGTAGGCCCGTGGCAAACCACGGCGCAGCGACGCCCAACCCAAACCCCATTAGCAGCGACGCCGCCATTGACAGCGCCAGCCCCGCCAATCGAATCTGCCGGACTCTCGGCCTGTCTGTTTGGGCTGCCGTGGCGGCCGGCTGCACGGTTGGCTGGCTCGCAATCAACTGCTCGTGGCGGATCGCGGCCAGATCGCGGCCCAGGGCTTGCGATTCGAGAAACGCGAGCGCGCAGCGCCGCCAGCCCCTCGGCTCGTCGTCGAGCGAGGCCAAGAGCGATCGATACTCGTCCGGCGAAAGTTCGCCATCGACCAGCCGATCAATGCGCGAATCGCCGGGCACGCGGGAATCTAAAAATTCGTTCATTGGACAACCTCAATCACATTGCGGGCGGCCAGCTCGTCGCGGAGGCGGCGGCGGGCGCGATGCAGCCGGGCCTCGACCGCGCTGTGGCCGATTCCCAGGTGCGTGGCGATCTGGTGGTAACTCCATTGCTCGGTGTACTTGAGCAGCAGGATTTCGGCATCCCTCGGCGGCAACAGTTCGAGCGCCTGGCGAACCTGCAAGCGGCGCTCTTCGGCCAGCAACCAATCGAGCGGGTCGTGGGCCCGATCCTGCCCAAACTCGCCCGGCGGAAGCTGGTCGGCGTAGCGGGCATTCAACCGCCTCCGCCGGCCGCACCGCCGCCGGTAGAGTAGCGCTTGCCGTAGCGCCAGCCGGTACAGCCAGGGGGCCACCTTGGCTGCGTCGGCCAGCGGCGCCGCCTGCCGAACCGCTGCCAAAGCGACTTCTTGCATCACCTCGTCCGCCCCTTGCGGCCCGCCCAGGCGGGCCAGCACGACCGTTCGCAGCCAACGCTCGTGCGCGGCAAGGGCGGCTGGCCAGTCGATCGGTTGCTGGTTCATCACTGGAATGCCGGGGGCGTCCTCGACTCGCTGCATGGATAGTTTCCGCCGGCGCAAAAATCTTGCCCAAGAAAAACTGGCTCGCGGGAGAAATCGAGAAATCTTATGCTTGCGACCAGGGCAGCCATTTTCCCTTTCAACGCAAAGCGACTGTGTTGATTGTCAAGGGTTAGGAGGCGGTTTTGGGAT
>JBBDYF010000036.1:0-3482 GCA_040901775.1 Pirellulaceae bacterium
CAGGTTTCAGGTTTCAGGTTTCAGGTTTCAGGTTTCAGGTTTCAGGTTTCAGGTTAGAACGCAATCTTCTTGAAACTTGGAACTTGGAACTTGAAACTTGGAACCAAATTACCCCGAAAAGAAGATCAAGGTCACCAGCACAAAAATGGGGATTAGCACCATCCCGCTGTAGGCCATGTAGCCGAAGAAGCTGGGCATCCGCACGCCGTTCTCTTCGGCGATCGCCTTGACCATGAAGTTCGGCCCGTTGCCGATGTAGGTGTTGGCCCCCATAAAGACCGCGCCGCACGAAATGGCGGCCAGTAGTTTGGCGGCGCTTTCCCCCGTGGCCAGGAATTCGCGCAGGTATTGCCCTTCGGACGCCACCTGCTCCATGCCGGCGGCGGTCGCGGCCATGGTGATGTAGGTCGGGGCGTTGTCCAAAAAGCTCGACAGCCCGCCCGTCGCCCAGAAAAACTGCCACGGCTCGCTCATGCCGAAGCCCATCCCCAGAACCTCGCGGTGTCCGCTCCCCCAGGCGTTCAAGATCTGCAAGGCGGGCGTCATCGTGATGAAGATGCCGACGAACAGTACCGCCACCTCGACAATCGGCCCAAAAGAAAACTTATTAGCGGTGCGGTTGGCCGGCGCCGTCGTCAAATAGGCCAGCACCGCCATCGAGGCCATGATCCCTTCTTGCACGCCCCAGGGCCAGTTGTAAACCCCTTTGCAATAGACCGCCGCGACGACCCCCGCCAAAAACAGAAAGTTCAAGCCGCCGCGCAGCCCGACCGGCTCGTTCTTCAGCACTTCTTCGAGTTGCGAGCCGGGGCGTTTTTTCTCTTCGCGGGCGAAGACTACCTCGTCCCAGACGTGAAACAGCACCAGCAGCACCAGGTTGACCAACAACCATTGCGGCCACAGGTTCAGTAGCGTCCACTCGAACGGAACCCCCGCCATAAAGCCCATGAACAGCGGCGGATCGCCCAGTGGGGTCAACAAGCCGCCGCAGTTTGACACGATGAAAATGAAGAAAATGACGATGTGAACCTTGTTCTGCCGGCTCTGATTGGCCCGCAGCAGCGGCCGGACGAGCAATACCGACGCGCCGGTCGTGCCGATGACGTTGGCAATCACCGCCCCCAGGGCCATCAAGCCAGTATTGGCCAGCGGAGTGCCGCTGAGCGAACCGGTCACATGGATGCCCCCCGTGATGATGAACAACGCGCCGAGCAGCAGGATGAACGATAGGTACTCCAGCAGCACATGCGAGAGGGCCTCGATCCCGGCGTCGCGCCAGACCGCTGCCAGGTAGATCGCCACGACCGCGGCCAGCGCGCCGGCCACCCACGCCTTGTTGGTGTTGTGTTCCCACCAGTGGCCGGCGGCCAGCGGCAGAATGGCAATGCACAACAGCAGCGCGGCGAACGGCAGGATCGTCCAGAGGGGCAACCGGGCCCCGAGCGCCGCGTGGTCGTCGTGCCCGCCGGCCTCGCCCGCGGGAGGCGTCGCGGACGCTGCGGCGGGACTCGCGACTGGCTGATCCTGAGCGTAGCCGCCCGGCGTCAGCAGCGAGAAGTTACTTAGCAACAGGCAGAAAGCAAGCCAGACGGCGCACTTCGACACACGGACCTCGCGGGAAGACCAAGTTGTGTCAGCAAGCTACTGACTGCAACCACCTTACACAAGCTGCCGCGCGGCGGCAAATCGGCCACCGGGTGCCCCAATTCGCGCGGGACGGATCGCGCTGGGTTAGACTGAGCGAATGGCCGGAATTACCAAAGACGTCGCGCCGATCCAGTCCGCCAAGTCCGCGGCGGACTTAGCGCCCCCCCGCGCAATCTCGGTCGCCGGGCTGCGTGAATTGCTGGCCATCGTGCTGGCCGTGGCGCTGGCCGACGTGACTCTCTATCGTGGGGCCGGGCTGGCAGGCGTCGCCGTGCTGCTGGTTGCCGGGCCGCTGCTCTTGGTCCTGGGAAGCCCCCACAGGCGTCTGGGCGTGAGTTTCTGGGTCGTCAGCATGTTGCTGCTGCTTTTGGCGGCCCGCATGCTCTGGCTCGGCGACGCACTCGCGGTGCTGATCGGGGCGGCGCTGGTCGTCGCCTTCGCCCTGTCGCTGCGCGGCCTGCGGCCCTACGTCTTCGATGTCCTAACCAGCTTCGTGCAATTGGCATTGGCTGGCGGCGTTGGACTGCAAGGTTATCTGCGCGCCGCGACCGGCTTCAGCCCCCCCGTATCCCGCTGGTTCTATCTTAGTCTGCTGTTGCCTGGCGGCGCCGTGGTTCTGTTCGGCACGATCTTTATTCTGGCCAATCCCGACTTGGCTAGATCGCTGGCCACCAACCTCGACCGGCTTCAACAAATGCTGGCCGATTGGCTCGACGGAATGTCGCAAAACTGGCTGGAAGTCGGCTTCTGGATCGTGACTGCCTACGTGGTCATCGGCCTGCTGCGACCGCTACTCACACGCAACGTGATTCCAGACGCTCCCCTCGCGTCACCCGGCGAGGCGATCGTCCTCTTTCTTGAATCCCCCTGGTACGGCCCGCTGCGGAACATGCTGTGGGCCGTGATTGGACTATTCGCGGTCTATCTCTCGTTTGAATTCCAAACCTTGTGGTTCCGCGATTTCCCCGCCGGGTTTCACTATTCCGGTTATGCCCACGAGGGAGCGGCGTGGCTGACCGCCGCGCTCGCCTTGGCCACGCTGATGCTGTCGCTGATTTTTCGCGGCGACGTGCTACGCGACCCGCGCCTCGGCCGCTTGCGGCTGCTGGCGTGGATCTGGTCGGGGCTGAACCTGCTCCTGGCGCTAACCGTGTATCATCGCCTGTCGATCTATATCGACTTCAACGGCATGTCTCGCATGCGGACCATCGGCCTGTTTGGCATCTCGACCGTCGTCGTGGGGTTCGTCTTGGTGTTGTGGAAGATTGCCCAGGGGCGCGGCTTCGTCTGGCTCATCCACCGGCAACTCTGGGCGCTGGCCGCCGCGGTCTATCTGTATGCCCTGACGCCCGTCGATACGCTCGTTCACGCGTACAACGTCCGGCAAATCCTCGCCGGCGACGTGGCCCCGGCGGTGCAGATCAGCGTTCACCCGATTAGCGCCGAGGGCTATCTTATGCTCGAACCGCTCGTCGATTGCGACGACCCGATCGTCCGCGATGGCGTGCGGGCGCTGCTGGCCCAGCGCGCTATCCAGGCTCGGCGCGGGGCAGCCGAGCGGAAAGCCCTCGGCTGGACGACCTGGCAAGGGAGCGAGTACCTGCTGGCAGAGCGGCTGGCCGCGCAACGATCGCAGTGGCGCGAGTTTGCGGACGACGCCGCGCGCCAGGCCGCCTTGGATCGCTTTCACAAGTACGCCTATCAGTGGTATTAGGTAGCAGGCACTCCGCCCGCGTTTTGGAGCCGAAGCCGTGAATATCGCCATCTTGGGAACCGGCGGCGTGGGGGCCGTGCTGGGGGCGCGGTGGACCCAAGCCGGGCACGCGATCCGTTTC
>JBBDYF010000036.1:3492-7880 GCA_040901775.1 Pirellulaceae bacterium
GTTTCGGATCGCGCCAGCCGGCGAGCGAAAAGGTGCTCGAACTGCTGGAGCGCTGCTGCGGGGCGACGGCCTATCCCCCGCGCGAGGCAGTGGCGGGCGCCGGCGCGATCGTCTTGGCCGTTCCCTGGCCGGTCGCTCGCGAAACCCTGGCCGCCCTGGGCGATCTGGGGGGGCGGGTGCTGATCGACTGCACCAACCCCCTCAAGCCGGATTTGAGCGGTATCGAGGTCGGCCATACGTCGTCGGCAGCCGAGCAGATCGCCGCCTGGACGCCGACGGCGCGGGTCGTCAAGGCGTTCAATACGGCCAGCACCAAGGTGCTGAACGACCCGCAATTCGGCGCGCAGCGGGCCGCCATGTTCTACTGCGGCGACGACGCCGCTGCGAAAGAAATGGTCCGGCAGTTGATCGAGGCCCTGGCGCTGGAGCCGGTCGATGCGGGCCCCTTGTCGAGCGCCCGCTACCTCGAGCCGCTAGCAATGCTCTATATCCACCTGGCCTTCAAGCAAGGCTGGGGATCGAACTGCGCGTTTACGATGCTCAGGCGATGAAATGAATGCGGAGCGCGGAGTTCGGAACGCGGAATGAATAGACTTCGTTCGCCTTCATTCCGCACTCCGCATTTCGCAATTCATCCTCGTTCCTACGCGCCGCCGTTCATCATCGGGAACATCTGGCGGACCATCGTGATTGCGGCCGGGCCGACGAGCACGACAAAGATGCCCGGAAAGATGAACAGCACCAGCGGGAAGATCAGCTTCACCGCGGTCTTGGCGGCCTTTTCTTCCGCGATCTGCCGCCGCCGCGTCCGCATCGAATCGCTTTGCACGCGCAGGGCCTGGGCGATCGACGAGCCGAACTTGTCGGCTTGAATCAGGATCGACGAGAGCGACTTGAGATCGTCCACGCCGCTTCGCGCGCCGAGTTCCTGCAACACCTGGTGCCGGGCACGGCCCATTTGCAGTTGCAGGTTGCAGATGCCGAACTCTTCGGCGATCGTGCGGTACGATTTTTTCACTTCGTCGGCGACCCGTCGCATCGCCTGGTCTAGGCCCAGGCCCGCTTCGACGCAGACGACCATCATGTCCAGGGCGTCGGGCAGGCCCAGGAAGATCGCTTCCTTCCGCTTCTTGCCCAGCCACATCACCACGGCATCGGGAAAGTAGAACATGCCGCCGGCGATCATGACGATCCGAAACAGCGAAGCCTGATTGAGACCCATGATCGCCACAGTGGTGCCACCGCCGATAATCAGGCCCAGCATCAGCATGATGAATTTGCAGCCCAGGAAGATTTGCGGGGCCGCTTCGCTCCGCAGGCCCGCATACGAGAGCTTCAGCTTGAGCCGGCTTTGTGCTTTCTCGGATTTGGGTTGCAGGGGCTTGGCCAGCGAGGGAGCCGCCGATTCCAGCATCCGCGACATGGCGGCGCCCTTCTTCCCGACCCCCAATTCTTCCCGCTTTTTGCGGGCGGAAGGGTCGCGGTAGTCGTCCAGCCGCTGCTCGGTCCGGTTATTTTTTCCCGACAGCCAATCGACGGTCAGCCAGGCGAGGGCCGCGACCAGGCCAAAAATGCCCAGCGGCGTCAGCCACGGATACAGGTCACCACTTTGGGCCAACAGGAGGACGGACATGGAACACCTCAGGGCAGGAGAATCTCGCCAGTGACTAATGACTAATGACTAATGACTAGTGACTAGTGACTAGTGACTAATGGCTAATGACTACTAAACTTTGATATTGACGATTTTGCGAATCACCAGGGCACCGAGGACCTGCATGACCACCGCGCCGGCGAGCATCTGGTGTCCCATCGGGTCGGTAAACAGCGTCATGCAGTAGTTCGGATTGAGCCGCCACATCACCACGAACAGGGCCGGCGGCAAGGCCAAGAGCACGATGCCGGACAGCCGGCCTTCGCCGGTGAGGGCCTGAATCTGGCCCCAGATCTTGAACCGCTCGCGGACGATGTAGCCGATTTTGTCGAGGATTTCGGCCAGATCGCCCCCCGTTTGCCGCTGCAAGACGACCGCCGTGGCAAAGAACCGCAAGTCGAGGTTGGGAACGCGTTCGGTCATTTCTTCGATCGCCGCATCCAGCGCGATGCCCAGGTTCTGGGCTTCGTAGCAGCGCTCGAACTCGGTCGCCACCGGCTTGTCCATTTCGTCGGCGACCAGCTTGAAGCCCGAGGCCAGCGAGTGGCCGGCCCGCAGGGCCCGCGAAATGAGCTCCAACGCTTCGGGCAATTGCTTGGCAAAGCGCGCCAGGCGGCTCTTGCGTTTGAAGAACAGCACGGTGAACGGAATCACGCCGCAGATCGCCCCCAGCGGAGCAAAGAAGATCGGCACGCGGCACAGCGGCAGCAGCACGACGCCTCCCAGGGCCAGCGCGGCGGTCAGCACGAAAAACTTGGCCGGCGAGATATGCACGTCGGCCTGCTGCAGGAAGGCCCGCAGGTTGAAGTACTGCTTGATGTAGTCTTCTAGGAAGTTGGGAACGTCGTTGAGCGGCGACGACAGCAGCAGGGCTTCTGATTTTTTGTCTTTTGCGGGCGCGGCAGCGCCGGTCAGCACGTCGAGCCGATTCTCGACCTCGACCGAGCCTTCCGAGCGGAACACCAGGGTGGCGACGCCCCCCACCAGGCAGGCAACGCCCAGGAAGGCGGCGCCGATGATAAAGATGGTCATCATGGAAACGCAAACCGCTTGTACGAGGCTAAAGGTCGGAGCAAAGGCCCCGAAGGTTGTATCGCTGGCGCCGCTCGCGCGGCGTTTACATTCCCGCTAATCCTGCAGCATCACGCGTTGTTTGAAGGCACTGGCCGGCAGCCGCACGCCCGCCGACTCGAGCTTGGACATGAACGTGGGCCGGACGCCGGTCGCCTCGAAATGGCCCCGGGCCCGGCCGGTTTCGTCGATCCCGGTCTGCATGTAGCGGTAGATGTCCTGCATGACGATCGTGTCCTGCTCCATGCCGACCACTTCGGTAATGTGCGTGACCCGCCGGATGCCCCCCTGCAGACGGCTGGCCTGAATGATCAGTTGGACGGCCGAGCTGACCTGTTGCCGCATCGCTTTCATGGGCAGATCGAACCCGGTCATCAAGATCATCGTTTCCAGACGTGCCAAAGCGTCGCGCGGGGTATTGGCGTGGATGGTGGTCAGCGAGCCGTCGTGGCCGGTGTTCATGGCTTGCAACATGTCGAGCGTTTCCGGTCCGCGGCATTCGCCGATCAGGATTCGCTCGGGACGCATGCGCAGGGCATTCCTCACCAGGTCGGTGGCGGTGATGGCTCCCTTGCCTTCGATATTGGGGGGCCGCGTTTCCAGTCGCACGACGTGGTCCTGCTGCAACTGCAGTTCGGCCGCGTCTTCGATGGTGACGACCCGTTCGTGCGTGGGAATAAAGCTCGACAGCGTGTTGAGCAGCGTCGTTTTGCCCGAGCCGGTGCCTCCCGAGATAATCATGTTCAAACGGGCCTTGATCGCCCCTTCGAGCAGCATCACCATTTCGGGCGTGAAGGCCTTGAAGTTCAAGAGGTCTTCGAGCTTGAGCGGGTTGCTGCCGAAGCGGCGAATCGAGACCGCGGCGCCGTCGAGCGCCAGCGGCGGAATGATGGCGTTGACGCGCGAGCCGTCGGGCAGGCGGGCATCGACCATCGGCGACACTTCGTCCACGCGGCGGCCGACCTTCGACACGATCCGGTCGATGATTTGCAGCAGGTGGGCGTTGTCGCGGAACTCGACGTTGGTCTTTTCGAGCTTGCCGCGACGTTCGACATAGATGTTCTTCGGGCCGTTGATCAGAATGTCGCTGATCGTATGGTCCTTAAGCAGGAACTCGAGCGGCCCCAGGCCGAACGTTTCGTCCAGCACTTCCTCGATCAGGCGCTCGCGTTCCGAGCGATTGAGGAAGGTCTCTTCGGTGTCGCAGAGGTGCTCGACGACCAGCCGGATTTCGCGACGGAGCACGTCGCCTTGCAGTTCGCCGACCCGGTTCAGGTCGAGCTTATCGACCAGCTTATTGTGGATCCGGCGCTTGAGCTGATCGAACTCTTCGGCTTTGGCGGTCTCGGCCGAGCGAGTGGTCGGGGCAATGGATTTCATCGGGGCGGTCCGGGGAGCAGAGCGAGGGGGCGAAGGGGCATTCTCCAAGCGGGGAACCGGGACGGCGGCGCAAGCTTTGCCGCCGGACTGCGATCTTTGTCGCGAGACTCCGGCTGTCCGTGGAAAACATAGCTCACCCGTTTTGCGCCGCCGGCCAGGAAAGATTCGGCGACTTATTGCCCGCGGGTGGAAGGGCCGGAAGGACGGAATTTAGCGTTTCGGCCGATCGCAACGGGAAGTGCGCTTCGGTGCGACTGTACGGATCGAGCGAACAAATCCACTC
>JBBDYF010000037.1:0-7854 GCA_040901775.1 Pirellulaceae bacterium
GGCCTGCGCTGCTATCAGCAAGCTCTTTAGAATCACAATGTGCGAGTTGCACCCCGTGGATCGTTTGGTCTTTGAAATTGACCGCCCGGTCCATTGTGGAGGCCAGTTGCCCGCCAAAGACTCCCGACCCCCTGGTGTGAGCTCGATGAAGAAAAGGGCCAATCCGTCGATTTTGTAAACCATTCGCGGCTGGTCCGCCGCTGGCGCGGCTAGGCGAAGGCCGCCTGGGAGCCGATCCCCACCTACTTTCAAGACGCTCACACGGCTGCCATCACGAGCAGCTACCTCGTATCGACCATCAAGCCAGTCAACCGCCGCAGGAAAGGGACCGAGCGGTTCTGGTCGGCGGGTGTGAACGCCCCGCTTCTGGCACCGCCGCACCGCCCGCTCGCCGGAGGGCGCTATCATCAGGTTCCCTAGAATAACAAACCGCGACATGCACCCCGGCTCACAAAGTAGGTAGCCCGAGCAAAGCGCAGCCAGCTAGGGCGATCGCGATCGCAAGGCAGGCGTGGCTGCTGGCAGATGGATCGTAAGTGATTGCCAGCCCGCCGGTTGCGTCGCCAACGGTGAAGCCCGCTGGGTGACTTCACCGTTTCTTCACCAAACATTAACACGCGGCTGATAGCGTTGTGGTGAAATCACTGGCAGGAAAAAAGTTAACGACCTCGCGGAATAGGAATCTTTCGTTATGAACCTCGCCCTACGGATGCCGACCGCGCTCGCCCTGCTGGCGCTCGCCTTGGGCTTGACCGGTTGTGGCACCAGGTCCACCGTTCCCGGCACGAGCGGCTCGTCGGACGAGCAAGTGGTGTACGACACATCCGGCATCGACCCCAAGCTGACCGGCGAAATTCGAATCGACGGCTCCAGCACCGTCTATAAGCTTAGCCAGGCGGCGGCAGAAGAATTTGGCAACGTGGCGGGCAACGTGGATATCGCGGTCAAGTATGCCGGCACGGGGGGGGGCTTCAAAAGCTTCGTGAAAGGGGATCTCGACATCTGCGATGCGTCGCGTCCCATTCAAGAGAATGAACTGGCAACTTGCCGCGAGAACGGGGTCGCGTTCATCGAGCTGCCCATCTCGTTCGACGCCTTGACCGTCGCCGTGAACGCAGACAACGACTTTTGCAATGAAATGACGGTCGCCGAGCTGAAAAAGCTGTGGGAGCCGGCGGCCAAGGGCAAAATCATGACCTGGAGCCAAGTCCGCGATGGTTGGCCGAACGAGGAGATTGCCCTGTACGGCGCCGATACGGAATCGGGCACCTTCGAGTACTTTACCGAGGCGATCGTCGGCGAAAAGAACAGCAGCCGGAGCGACTACACCTCGAACTCGAACGACAACATCCTGATCCAGGGGATACAGGGGGATAAGTTCGCCCTGGGTTACCTGCCGTATGCCTACTACGAACCGCGGCAGAGCACGCTCAAAGCGGTCAAGATTATCGCCGAGGAAGGGGCCGAGGCGGTCGAGCCGACCCCGGCCAATGTGGAAAACGGCAAGTACCAGCCGCTGGCCCGGCCGCTGTTCGTCTACGTCAATAAGAAGTCGGCCCAGCGGCCCGAAGTGAAAGCGTTTGTCGAGTTCTACCTGAAGAACGGGCCGGCAATTTCCCAGGACGTGAAGTACATCCCGTTCCCCCCCGCGATCTATGCCCAGGTGAGCGAGCGGTTCCAAAAAGGGACGCTCGGCACCGCCTTTGGCGGCAAGTCGCCGGTGGGGATGAGCATCGCCGATGTGATGCAGCTCGAGCCCAAATCGTAAGAGGAGGCCTGTGACCGCATGAGTGTCGCCTCGGCCAAACGCAAGATCACTCGGTTGCGCCCGCGCCGCGGCGATAAGGGCCGGCGTCGCGCCGTGCGTGAGGTCAAGGAATGGACGGCCAAGGGGGTTCTGGCGGCGGCGGCCGGTTCGTCGGTGTTGATCACCCTGGCGATCGCCGGCGTGCTTTTGTACGAATCGTCCAAATTCTTTGCCGAGGTATCGCTCGGCGAGTTTTTGCTCGGAACCGAGTGGGCCCCGCTGTTCAATCCGCCCAGCTTTGGCATCTGGGCCCTGATCAGCGCCACGCTGGTCACCACGACGATCGCGCTGGTCGTGGCCCTGCCGATCGGCACCGTGGTCGCCATCTACCTGAGCGAGTTTGCTCCCTTCGCGCTGCGCGAGACCATCAAGCCTTCGCTCGAACTCTTGAGCGCCGTGCCGACCGTCGTGTACGGGTACTTTGCTCTGGCCTGGGTCACGCCCGCGCTCAAGACGTTCCTGCCCCGGCTGGACGGTTCGAACATGCTCAGCGCGGGAATCGTGATGGGAATCATGATCATTCCTTACGTCAGTTCGCTCAGCGAAGACGCGATGCGCAGCGTGCCCATGCTGCTGCGAGAAGGCTCGTACGCGCTGGGGGGAAACAAGTTCATGACGGCTTGGAACGTCGTTGTTCCGTCGGCCCTGTCGGGGATCGGCGCGGCGTACATTCTGGGCATTTCGCGGGCGATCGGCGAAACGATGATCGTCGCCGTCGCCGCCGGCAATCAGCCCCGCTTTACCTTCAATCCGCTCGAAGGCGCCCAGACGATCACGGCGTTTATCGTCGCCGCCAGCCAGGGAGACCCCGCGCACGGCACGACCGCCTATCAGTCGATCTTTGCCGCCGGGCTGGCCCTGTTCGCCATGACTTTGTCGTTCAACGTATTGGGATACTGGCTCCGTCGCCGGTATCACCAGGCCTACTGACGCGGGACTTAGCGGCTTCTTTATGACCGACTCGGCCCGCATCATCGCCTATCGCAAGCGCCAGGACTGGGTCTTCAGCGCCTTCGGCATCGCCTCGACGGCCGTGGGCGTGGCGACGCTGGCGGCGCTCTTGATTACGTTGTCGATCGAAGGGCTCCCCTGGCTGAGCCTCCACTTTCTCACCTCCAACGCCTCGCACAACGCCGAAAAAGCGGGCATCCTGACGGCCTTGGTAGGCACGCTGTACGTGATGGTCGTGACGTTCGTGACCGCCGTGCCGCTGGGAGTCGCCGCGGCCGTCTATCTCGAAGAATACGCGGGGAGAAACTGGTTTGCCAACTTCATCGAAATCAACATCTCGAACCTTGCGGGGGTTCCCTCGATCACCTACGGCCTGATGGCCCTCTGGCTGTTCGGGTTCATGTTCGGCCTGGAAAGCACGGTGCTGGTCGGCGGGTTGACGCTGGCCATGCTGGTGCTGCCGATCATCATTGTCACCACCCGCGAAGCGCTGCGCAGCATTCCCAACAGCATTCGCGAGGCGGCCTATGCCGCCGGCGCAACCAAGTGGCAGACGATTCGCTATCACCTGCTGCCGTATTCGCTGGGGGGAATCGCCACGGGAACGATCATCGCCATGTCGCGGGCGATCGGCGAGACGGCCCCGCTGATCGTGATTGGCGCGGCCGGTTACGTCACCCGGCTGCCGCCGCCGCCGATCGGGGCGACGCCGCCGTTTGTCAGCTTCGACTGGCTGCACGCCTCGTTCACCGTGCTGCCGATGCAGATGTTTAACTGGACCTCCGACCCCGATCCCGGCTTGCAACAAAAGGCAGCCGCCACGGGGCTCGTCCTCATCGTGCTCACCCTCTCGGTCAATGCGGCGGCCATCTTTCTGCGCTACCGCGTGCGGCGTAAGCTGAAGTGGTAGTCGCCCCCTGCTCATGAACACCTTTGCTGCGCCGCGCGTGCCTGACGTAGTGATGAACGACCCTCCATCGCGCAGCGCTCGGGCGCAGGAAACTCTTTCGCCGACGCCCGCCGCCGAGCGATTGAAGGCCGACGTCCGCGGACTCAATTTCTTCTATCCGCAGCGGCAGGCGCTGAAGAACGTCAACCTGCCGATTCCCGAGCGGACCGTGACCGCCCTGATCGGCCCCTCGGGTTGCGGCAAAAGCACGCTCTTGCGGTGCTTCAACCGGATGCACGACTTGTATCCCGGCAATCGCTACGAAGGCGAAATCATCTTGCAGCCCAGCGGCGTCAATATCCTCAGCCCCTCGGTCGATCCGATGGAAATGCGGCTGCGAACCGGCATGGTCTTTCAAAAGCCGAATCCGTTTCCCAAGTCGATCTTTGAGAATGTCGCCTACGGTCTGCGGTTGCGGTTTGTCAATCAGCGCGCGGTGCTGGCCGAGAAGGTCGAAGCGGCGCTCCGCTCGGCCGCCCTCTGGGACGAAGTGAAGGATCGTTTAAGCCAGTCCGCGTTCAAGCTTTCCGGCGGGCAGCAACAGCGGCTCTGCGTGGCCCGGGCGCTGGCGACCGATCCCGAAATCCTACTGCTCGACGAGCCGACGTCGGCCCTCGATCCGATCGCCACCTCGCGAATCGAAGACATGGTCTATGCGCTCAAAGAGCAGGTCACCATTTTGATTGTCACCCACAACATGGAGCAAGCGGCCCGGATGGCCGACTATACGGCCTTCATGTACCTGGGCGAGCTGGTCGAGCGCGGTGCGACGGCGCAGATTTTTCAGAACCCACACAATCCGCTGACGGAAAAGTACCTGACGGGGTCGTTTGGGTAGGGTGCATCGAGCAGGCGAGCGGGGTGCGTCAGCTCCCCGATAGCGATCCATTCTCCGAGAAACTTCACATACGTGGGAATGCCATCGGGAGGCTCACGCCTCCCGCTCGCCTCGTGCGACCGTGGCCTACCTTACGTGTTCCGGCTCATCACGAATTCGGTCATTGCGGCCAGCACGTCGCGCGACTGGCTGGGGGCCAGCACCTCCAAACGCTGCCGTGCCCGCTGGGCAAACGCGCGGCCGCGACCGCGGGCATAGACGAGTGCATCGTAGCGTTCGAGGTAGGGGGCGAGGGCGTGCGAGCGCGGCTCGGCGCGTTGCTCAAAGCCCCCAGCCTCGCCCTCCCGGGCAGTCAAAATCTCCAAGATACTCGCGCGATCGGCCGGCGTCGCCAATTCCAACGCTCGAATGATGGGCAGCGTCGGTTTTTGTTTCTCCAGGTCGGTTCCCAGCGATTTCCCGGTCGATTGCTCTTCTCCCTGCACGTCGAGCAGGTCGTCGGCAATTTGAAAGGCGATTCCCAGGTCGCGGCCAAAACCGTCGAGCTGATGCTCCACCTCGCCAGTCGCCCCGGCAAACAGGGCGCCCAAGCGGCAGCTCACCGCGGTCAGCTCGGCCGTTTTGGCCTCGATGATTTCCAGATACTCGCCTTCGCTCAGGCCAAAATTGCCGCGGCTCCCTTTTTGTCGCAGTTCGCCTTCGCACACGATGTTGGTCGCCCGGCCAATCAGCCGGCAGCCGAGCACGTTGTCGAGCGTGCTCGCCAAATAGAAGGCATGGGAAAACAGGAAGTCGCCCAGCAGCACGCTCGCCTCGTTGTCCCAGCGGGCGTTGACGGTGGCCAGGTGCCGCCGCAAGACCGCTTCGTCCAGCACGTCGTCGTGGACCAGCGTGGCGGTATGAATCATTTCGACGACCGTCGCCAGCGTCAAATGCGCCTGGCTGACGCGGCCCGCCGATGCCTTGGCCGAGAGCAGCAGCAGCGCGGGCCGCAATCGCTTCCCCCCTAGCAAGCAGCCGTAGCGAACCAGTTCGTCCACAAACGGATAATCGCTGCGCAGCTCGGCCTTGAGCAGCCGCTCGACTTCGGCCAGTTCGGCGGCGATCGGCGAATAGAGGTCTGGGAGCAGCAGCTTGGGCGAGGCCGGGGCGGAACCATTGACGGCCGGAAGAGTGGTGGTAGGCATCGGTGCCGGTTTCCGTGGGACGAATTTTCAATCCGTCCAAAGCGAGTTTCCAGACGGGTTACAATCCCGTCCCACGGCTACGTAACCGCAGGGGGTGGCGGAACTTCACGCACAAAGTGGCCGCTCCGGCCGCCCGACTTCTCTTCGAGCTGCACCGCCCCGATAACCATTCTCCGGTCGATCGCCTTGCACATGTCGTAAATGGTGAGTGCGGCGACGCTTACGGCGACCAGCGCCTCCATCTCGACCCCCGTGCGGGCGGTAACGCGAACCTGGACCTCGATAGCGACCGTTTGCTCATCGGGAAACGAGAAGCCGACACTCACCCCATCCAGCGGCAGCGGATGGCAAAGGGGAATTAAATCCCCCGTTCGCTTGGCGGCCATGATCCCCGCCAACCGAGCGACTTCCAGCACGTCCCCTTTGGCGAAGCCTCGGTCTTTGATCCGCTGCAAGGTTGCCGGCAGCACCCGCACCAGGCCGCTGGCCCGGGCGGTTCGCTGGGTGACCTGCTTGTCGCCAACATCGACCATGCGGCTGGCACCTTGGTCGTCGAAATGGGTAAGTTCACCGGGCATGGAATCCTCTTGCTGCCAGGAATTCTACGCGCCACTGCACCCGCATCGGAAGAGGGGAGCTGGACCATCTTGCCGTGGTTAGTACGGGCTCCTCTTCTCTCCTCACGCGTCAGAGAAGCCAGTGCGCGGCACGTGTATGACGTGGGGCACTTGACGTGCTCCCGGCTTAGACGCATGCTATCGCGCGTCGGGGCAAGATAATCACGAGTTCGTCGATGACCTTTGGGTGTTGCGTTGCTTTCACGCGGAAAGAAGCGTCGTTTGACGAACCGGTTCGCATCCCTCGATGCGGACATAAATTGCCGTATCGGCGCCTTTACTATCGCGGCTCTAGCAACATTGATGCTCATAGCCCTCATGCCGCAACGCCTTGCGTGGCCGGAGTGGGTGGCAGGAACACTTGTCATCGCATACGGCGTCGGCATCGTGCCAGCGTTCGCACTGTTTTATTTTCACACTGCCGCGAGCTTGTCCAGGCGCCACGGACTCCAATGCACCCAGTGCGCACGTCCGCTTCGAAGACTGATGCTTAGCAAGGTGCTCTTGCGCAGGCGACGACTGGACGATCCAGACTATTGCGTCGATGGTGAAGTGCCGTCGCGGTGCCCTTTCTGCCATGCGTCCATAGCTACGGCTGCCGCTCAAAGTACGGCTGATAATTAAAGGGCGACGAACCAGCGAATTGCACGGGAGTGACGGTGGCTGGGCGTTCCGAAGTGGATGATCAACTACCGCCACCCGTGAATTCCGACGTTATCCACCAAACCATGACCGGGCCGGCATTACGGTCTTCCGCGACAATACCGGCTGCGGGTTAAACGAGGTCAGCGGCTCGGCGGGAGCCTCGCCCTCCCAAGTATTTGGACGCAAACGAAAAAACCGCCGCGGGGGTCAACCGCGGCGGTTTCGTATTTTCAGGGCGAGTTTTCGATATGTCGCTTCGATCGGTAACGTGGCGACGGCAAGCGAACTTGCCGCCCCGCGAACTAGACCAGTTCCTTCCGAGCCCCAATCAGCGTTCGCAAACGTTCGGCCAACAGCTTGGCGTCGAACGGCTTTTTGAACGTTTCGTTGATCGCCGAGCGGTCGAAGCTCAGCGGGCTGCCGTCGTCGGGCAGCAGGGCAATCAAGATCGTTTCGGCGAAGTCTGCATTCTTGCGCAGGTTCTGGCAAATTTGCAGGGCTTCGATCTTGCCGATCGAGAAGTCGGTAATGATGCAATCCGGATGGAAGCTTTCGGCTTGAATGCCGGCTTCGAACCCGCTGGCGGCAACCGCCACGCGGAACGAACGCTCGCTCGGCAATTCGCGCTTCAAGTTTTCGATCAGGATCTGATCTTGAGCCACGATCAGCACCTTGGCCATCGCCTCGTCTTCGAGGTCGCCCAAGGGCATCCCGTGCTCTTTGAGGAACTTAATCAGGTATTCGCGGGGAATGCGACGGTCTTGCGAGCCGGGGATACGGTAGCCTTTGAGGCGACCCGAATCGAACCACTTGCTGACCGTGCGCGGGGCCACTTTACAGATCTTCGCGACCTGTCCAGT
>JBBDYF010000038.1:0-7710 GCA_040901775.1 Pirellulaceae bacterium
CCCTGCGAAGTGTCGCTAACCCCCCTGCCCTCCTCTCCCCTGTCCGCTCCTTTCTGAAAAGATACAATGCCCTGCGGCCCCCGTTCCTTCACAAGTTGCTTTCCCGATGACCGGCTCACTCCGCAAGACGCCGCTGTTTGACTGGCACTCCGCGCACGGCGGCCGGATGGTCGATTTTGCGGGCTGGTCGATGCCCGTGCAGTACGGCTCGATCGTTGAGGAGCACCAGGCGACCCGCACCCAGGCCGGCGTCTTTGATGTCTCGCACATGGGCCGCCTGCGGCTCGACGGCCCCGGCGCCGCGGCCTTTCTCGACCGCCTGCTGACCCGCAAAGTGGTCGGCATGTCGCCGGGCAAAATCCGCTACTCGTTGGTCTGCAACGAGAACGGCGGCATTCTCGACGACGTGCTCGTCTATCACCTGCGAAAACACGGCGGCGGCCTCTATCACCTGCTGGTCGTCAACGCCAGCAACCGCGACAAAATTGTCGCTTGGCTTCAGCGGCACCTGGCGGTCGGCGACGAAGTGCAGTTTGCAGACAGCACGATCGAGACCGCGATGATCGCCGTGCAAGGCCCCGCAGCGCTCGCCATGGTCGAGCCGATCGTGGGGACCGATCTGGGGGGACTGGGCTACTATACCGGGGTCGAAACGACGATCGCCGGCCACCGGGCCATCGCCAGCCGCACCGGATACACGGGCGAGGATGGCTGCGAATTGATTGTTCCGGCAGACGCGGCCCAGGAAGTTTGGGACAAGATTTTCGCCCACGGCAAAGCGGCGGGCGTGCGGGCCGCCGGCCTGGGCTCGCGCGATACGCTGCGTCTGGAAGCCGCGATGCCGCTGTACGGTCACGAGCTTTCGGAAACGATCAATCCGATTCAGGCGGGCCTATCGTTCGCGGTCAATCTGGAAGGGCGGGAGTTCGTCGGCCGAGATGCTTTAGTGTCGGCCAAACAGAACCCGAATTTGCCGACGCGCATTGGTCTTGAACTGGCCGGTCGTCGCGTGCCGCGCGAGCATTATGCTGTATTGGCGAGCGGGAGGCGTGAGCCTCCCGATAGTGCCGCGGAACCGAAGAACCCCGCGACCGAGGACGCCGCAACGCCATCGGGGAGCTTACGCACCCCGCTCGCCAATACCCCGCTCGTCATCGGCCAGATCACCAGCGGCACGTTTTCGCCGACGCTGCAAAGGCCGATTGCGATGGCTTACGTGCAGCCGCAGTTTTCCCCGGTCGGTACGGAGCTATCGGTCGATATTCGGGGCTCGGCCGAGCCGGCGCGCGTGGTGAAGTTGCCATTTTACAGTCGTCCTTCGTAACGAAGTCGAATCCAAATCACCGGGAGCAGGTTTGCTCCCGGCTAATGGAGAGAAGCATGACCCCCAAAGACCTGCTGTACGCCGAAACGCACGAATGGGCCCGCATCGCCGACGAATCGGGACGCAAAGTAGCCACCATCGGCATTACCGACTTCGCCATCCAGCAATTGACCGACCTGGTTCACATGGTGTTGCCCAAGGTCGGCAAGCAGATCCGGGCGGGCGAAGAATTCGGCGAGGTCGAGTCGGTCAAGGCGGTTAGTTCGCTCTACAGCCCCGTCAGCGGTGAGATCGTGGCGGTGAACAGCGACTTGCCCAATCGGCTCGAGTCGCTGGGGACCGATCCCTATGTCGAAGGCTGGATGATCAAGGTAGCCCTGGGCGACGAAGCGCCCTCGGCCAAGCTAATGGATGCCGCCGCGTACGAAAAGCAATGCGCCGCTGAGGGTTAGGACAAACATGGCGGCTCAGCCCACCGGCGGGCCCGCGAGCGGTGTGACCAGACTAGTCACGCCACCCCAGAATTCGGCCGGCACTTGCGCTCCCCGCGATCCGCCTAACCCTGAATGGACAAGAGCCTTGCGCCGCAGCGCCGCGACGCAAGTTTCGCTCGTTAGAAATTCGGCGCGCAAGATCATTGACGCGCGCATGTCGCTGCGATAAACCCAAAGGCGAGTCCGCTTGCACCTTTTGTTCACGTCTCGTTCCGTACTCGGGTGACCTGTCGGCTAACGTCTCCCGAGGCGGGCTCGCCGACGAGATGAAATCCCTAAACTCCCTAATTCGATCACCCCACGATCAGCGTTTGCCATTCGTCGCAAATCATTTCCCATAACAACTTTGCGAAGTGATCAGCGATTGGACGCGCGAAAAAAATCCGCTCCGATCACCATTATTCGCAATCGACCTGAATAGACCCATGCCCTACCTCTACAACACCGCCGCAGACCAGCAAGCGATGCTCCAGGCGATCGGCGTCCGCTCGATCGACCAACTGTTCGATCTCGTGCCCGACGAATTCCGACTCAAGCGGCCACTCGACCTGCCCCCTGCCCTGTCGGAGATGGAACTGTCGCAGCACATCCAGGCCCTGGCGGATAAGAACGCCCATGCCGGGCAAAAAGCGTGCTTCCTCGGCGGCGGTTCGTACGACCATTTCGTGCCGGCGGTGGTCGATGCTTTGGCGTCGCGCGGCGAGTTCTACACGTCGTACACGCCGTATCAGCCGGAGGTGGCGCAGGGCAACTTGCAGGTGATGTTCGAGTATCAGACGCTGATCTGCCAGCTCACGGGAATGGATGTATCGAACGCCAGCATGTACGACGGCGGTAGCGCCGCGGCCGAAGGGGTGCTGCTGGCGATGAGCGTCACCGGGCGGCCGAAAAAGGTGGTCGTGGCGGGGAGCGTCCATCCGCAGTATCGCGAGATTCTGCGAACGTATTTTGAATGCCTAGGGGCCGAGTTGGTGACGGTCGCCGCGCCCACGGGCGTCGTCGATCCGGCCGACGTGGCCAAGGCGGTCGATGGCGAGACGGCCTGCGTGCTGGTGCAGCACCCGAACTTTTTCGGCTGCTTGGAAGATGTCGAGGCGCTGGCAAAAATCGCCCACGAGGCGGGCGCGCTGTTGGTGCAATCGTTCGATCCGATCAGCCTGGGCTTGTTGAAGCGGCCGGGCGACCTGGGGGCCGACGTGGCGGTGGCCGAGGGGCAATCGCTCGGCACGCCCATGCTCTACGGCGGCCCGTACCTGGGAATCATGGCGTGCAAGGAGCAGTTCGTCCGCCGCATGCCGGGGCGAATCGCCGGGCAAACGGTTGATCGCCGCGGCCGACGGTGCTGGGTGCTGACGCTGCAAACCCGCGAGCAGCACATTCGCCGCGAAAAAGCGACGAGCAATATTTGCACGAACCAGGGCCTGTTTGCCTTGCGGGCGGCAATTTACCTGGCACAGATGGGGCCGCAGGGCCTCAAGGAAACGGCCGATCTCTGCCTGCGCAAAGCGCACTTTGCCAGGCAGCGAATCACCGCCTCGCCCCGGTTCTCGGCTCCGTTCGACCAGCCGGTGTTCAAGGAGTTCGTCGTTCGCGATGGTGAGGGCCGCGTGAGCGAATTGCTCGAGCAGGCTCTCGACGCGGGCTACTTGGCGGGCCTTCCGCTCGGGCAGTGGTATCCGGAATTGGACGACTGCTTCCTGGTCGCCGTCACCGAAAAGCGTACCAAGAGCGAGATGGATGGCTTGGCGGAGGTGCTGTCGGCCCGTGGGGAAACATCTTCGCCGCGCGGGCGACTCGCCGGAGCCAGCGTATAATAGTGACATGAGCACGACCACAAACCAATCGCAGCCGCGACCGGGCGATGGCCCGCCAGCACGGCACTACAAATACTTGATGCCCAAGCGAAAGTCTGCCTACAAGCAGCTATTCGTAATGGGCCGCATCTTTCCGTGGACGATTCACGGCGCTTACGTTCACGACGAAGAGCCGATGACGATGGAAGAGATTGCAGCCGACTGGGACATTCCGCTAGAGGCGGTGCAGGAGGCGATCGAGTACTACGAATCGAATCCGCCGGAAATGCTCGCGGACTTTCGCCGGGAAGAGGCGCTCATGGAGGCGACGGGTATGAACGATCCCAATTACAAATACCATCCGCATCCCAAGATTTTGACGGCTGAGGAGCGCGCGGCCGTGTTGCGTGCGGCGGATATTGTTCCATGAGGCTATATCTGGACGACGATTCCGTAAACCGCGTGCTGATTGCCCAGTTACGCCAGGCTGGTCACGACGTGCAGATTCCGGCCGATATTGGGTCTGCGGGCGAAGCCGACGCCGTTCACCTGTTGCATGCCCTTCGAGAAAAACGCGTTCTCGTAAGCTACAACCATGACGACTACAAGGAACTTCATGACCTTGTGATCGGATCGGGAGGATTCCATCCAGGCATTCTTGCTCTCCGCAGGGATGGAGATCGACGCCGCGACATGCGCCCCTTTCAGGTCGTTGGCGCCATTGGCAAGTTCATCGCCTCCGGCTCTCCGTTTGTCGATTCATTCAATGTGCTCAACCACTGGCGGTGAAACACCTTCAGTTTTTCAAATGCGAAACCTCAAATCCACCACCCTGCTGTTCGAACTTTCCCAGTCTGGACGCCGCGCGGCGACGTTGCCTGCCTGCGACGTGCCCGCGCCACCCGCCCACGAGCTGTTGCCGGCCGCGGCGCTCGCCGCCGCTCCGCCGCCGCTGCCCGAAGTCGCCGAGCCGGAGGTGGTGCGGCACTTCACCAACCTTTCGACATTGAACATGTCGGTCGATACGCACTTCTATCCGCTGGGGAGTTGTACGATGAAGTACAACAGCAAGCGGAACGAGCGGATGGCGGCCCTGCCGGGAATCGCCGACCTGCACCCGCTCGCGCCCGAAGCGACGATACAAGGGCTGCTCGAACTGCTGTACGAGTTGCAGCAAATGCTGGCCGAGATTTCGGGCCTGCCGGCCGTCTCGCTGCAACCCGCCGCCGGGGCGCACGGCGAGCTGACCGCGCTGATGGTTGCCGCCGCCTACTTCCGCCATCAAAAGCAGACGCGAACCAAGGTGCTGGCCCCCGACAGTGCCCACGGCACCAACCCGGCCAGTGCGAAAATGGCTGGCTTCGACTTTGTGACGGTCAAGAGCAATGCCTCCGGCTTCGTGGATCTGTCGGACTTGCAGGCCAAGCTCGACGACCAGGTCGCCGTGTTCATGATTACCAATCCGAGCACGCTGGGTTTGTTCGATCGGCAGGTCGGGCAGATCGCCCAATTGGTTCACGATGCCGGCGGATTGATCTACTTGGACGGGGCGAACATGAACGCCATTCTGGGCATCACGCGGCCCGGCGATTTTGGCGCCGACATGATGCACTACAACCCGCACAAAACCTTCAGCGGGCCGCACGGCGGCGGCGGTCCCGGCGCGGGGCCCATCTGCGTCGCGGAAAAACTGCGGCCGTATTTGCCCGTGCCGGTCGTCGAGCGACACGACGATCGTTACCGGCTGGCGACCGACCGGCCCCTGTCGATCGGGCGCGTGCGGAGCTTTTTTGGCAACGTCGGCGTGTTGGTCCGGGCCTATTGCTACCTCCGCACGCACGGGCCGGACGGCCTCAAGGCGGTGTCGGAAAACGCGGTGCTCAATGCCAACTACTTGATGAGCCGCGTGAAGCATATCTTGCCGGTGCCGCACGGGGCGCGGTGCATGCACGAGTTCGTCTCGACCGCCGCACCGCTAAAAAAGAAGAACGGTGTCAGTGCGATGGACCTGGCCAAACGACTGCTGGATTACGGCTTTCACGCACCGACCGTCTATTTTCCCCAGACGGTGCCGGAGGCAATGATGATCGAGCCGACCGAAACCGAGAGCAAGGAAACGCTCGATGCCTTTGCCGAGGTGCTGCTGCGCATTACCGAGGAATCGCCCGAGCTATTGCACGACGCGCCGCACAGCACGCTGGTGAGCCGGCCCGACGAGGTGCGGGCCGCCCGCCAACCGATCGTGAAGTGGACCCAGCAGGCGGGAGCGACGACCTGAAATCGCAACTGCCGACCTGTCGCCTGGTGATCGACCCGCCAGCCCGCGGCACCTGGAACATGGCGGTCGATGAGGCGCTGCTGCACGCTGCGGCGCGCGGCGTGGCCACCCTGCGGCTCTACCAGTGGAGCGAGCCGACGCTGTCGCTGGGATACTTCCAGTCGTGTGCCGACCGTCAGGACCATGTGGCGAGTCGCGCTTGCCCGCTGGTGCGGCGGGCCAGCGGCGGCGGCGCCATCCTGCACGATCGCGAACTTACCTACAGCATCGCCGTGCCGATTCGCCTGCGCTTCGGCGAACAGGCGGCCCACTTGTACGATGTCTGTCATCGCTCGCTGATCGAAGCACTGGCCGACCTGGGAGTGGCCGCGAAACTCTGCGCGGCCCCGCCAGCGGCCGGCCAGCAGCCTTTCCTTTGCTTCCAGCGGCAGACGCGCGGCGACGTGCTCTGCGCGGGCGCGAAGATCGCGGGCAGCGCTCAGCGCCGGCACCAGGCCGGCTTGCTCCAGCACGGCAGCATCCTGCTCGGCATGTCGCCCCGTGCTCCCGAGCTACCGGGTATCCAAGAGCTGACGGCCAAGCCAATCACTGGCGAGAGCCTGCAAACCGTCTGGCTGCCGAGACTGGCTGCTAACTGGGGCGTGGAGTTCCAGCTACAAAAATGGGCGGAGCCGGAGAGCCAACAGGCTTCGCTGACGGAGCAGGCGCGCTTTGCCCATGCGGACTGGACTTTCCGCAGATGAAGCCAACCCCCGCCATCGGTGGATTGACATGAATCATAAATAGCCGACAAATTCATTGTAGATGTGATTGCAATCGGCCCGCGCTTCTGACGATAATAGGAAGTTAGATGTTTGTTTGCGGCTGGCCCTGGCTGCTAAAGGTGGGCGCAAGGGCGGATCATCCAACGCTATTTATTCTTTACTTACGAGGCGAGTGGTGGCGAATCCGTTTGCCATTCGCATGCTGGATGTTCCTCGGCCAGAGTTGAGGGTTGAAGGGTCAGCGTCGTCCAAGGCTTCCGTTCCGCACTTGTCCAGTCCATTCGATCTAGTCCTTGGCCTGCCCCACAGACCACCGGGAGAAGTCGCAAGATGCTTGTCCGCCTGAAAATTCTGCACGGTTCCAATGCCGGGAAAGAAATCAAGATTCCCGTTCCCAAGTGCATCATCGGCCGGGGCGACGAGTGCCACCTTCGTCCCCAGAGCGATGCCGTCAGCCGCCAGCACTGCGCGATCGTCACTTCGGACACGGAGGTGGTGGTGCGCGATCTGAGCAGCCGCAACGGCACCTACGTCAACGGCGAACGGGTTGGTGAAGAAGCGGTGCTTTTAAGCGGCGACGTGCTGCGGATCGGCCCGCTCGAATTCGAACTGCTGATCGAGCAGACGGCGGCCAAGATCAAACGACCAAAGGTCTCGGACATCAAAGAAGCGGTTGCCCGCACGGCCGAGGGAAGCTCTTCTTCCTCCACGTCCGAACTGGGAGACATCAGCGACTGGCTGGACGAAGGAGACCTGGCGGACAAGCAGCGGAAGGTAGTCGATCCCGATACCCGCCAGTTCCGTTTGGACGATACTTCGAGTCCCGACACGGTGGAAGCCAGCGCCGAATCGGCTGCGACGACGGACACCAAGCCGCTCGCGCCCGAGAGCAAGCGCGTCGAGAAGAAGTCCCCCGGCAAGCTTCCGGCGCGGGCGGGGAACCAGTCGAAAGACTCGCGCGAGGCGGCCGCCGACATGTTAAAAAAGTTTTTCAATCGGCGTTAGTACTACAACGCCAGGTTCCGTTTCTTGCCCGCTAGCAGCCGATCGCTAGCTG
>JBBDYF010000039.1:0-7700 GCA_040901775.1 Pirellulaceae bacterium
CATCGAGATAAATATCGGCCAGCGGAAGCTGGCAATCGACCGCGGTAAGCTGCAAGGTTCCCTCCAAGCCTTCCACAAATTCAAACATCCAGTTTCCGTCTGGCCGCCGCACGTAGTGCTCGACCAACGGCTTGTCCTGCGAAACGAGGACATAATCGACGAGCGAGGGGATTTTCCAATAGTTCTGAAACTTCCAGCCCCGGTCGCGACTGGCGGTCGATTTCGACAACACTTCGATCAAGACGCACGGGTTGAGCAGGACGTCTTCGTGCTGGTCTTGATACTCGGCGACGCCGCAGGCGATCGACGCGTCGGGATAGGTGTAAAGTCCCGTTTGGTGGACCCAGACCTTCATGTCGCTGCCGAAGAACTTGCATCCGTGACGACGGACCAGGGGGACGGCTGCGGCAGTCAAACTCGAACAAATCAGGTTGTGCCGCGCGTTGGCCCCGGCCATGGCAACGATGCGGCCGCCGTTAAACTCGTGCTTCTGCTCGGCGCGGCGTTCGAGCGCCAGGTATTCGCCCGGAGAATAGCTCTGGGTTGGTTGGTGAGCCGTGGACATGGCAGCCTCTTGGCGTGAATGGACACTTCCATTAACCCGCAGCGTCAGCGCGGCACTTCGCAGTCCCTCGCTAACGCTTCGGGTTAGGAATTCCCTCGCTAACGCTTCGGGTTAGGAATTCCCTCGCTAACGCTTCGGGTTAGTATTTACCGCCACTGCAACACGTGCTTCTCGCCATCTTGCTTGTGGCCGTTCAAGGCCCGCAGCGTCAAGGCGAGCGACTTCTGCCCGACCCGCGCCTCGACCCAGCCGCTGGGCGCCGTTTTGTTGAAAACGTAAGCGACCGGCGGCAGGTTGACCAGGTGAATTCCTTCGTGCTCCGCGATGTTCCAGTTGTGCGTGTGGCCGAACACCACCGCTTTCACCTGCTTGCGCGGAACCAACACCTCGAACAGCGCCGCCGTGTCGGTCAGGCCACCGATCTTGCCTTCCGCGTTGAACTGCGGGTGGTGATGGACCGAAACAATCGCCGGCTTGTCGGGCCGGGCAGCGAGCGTTTTGGCGAGCCAGGCGATTTGCTCGCCCCCCAGCTTGCCGGGCGTGACGTTGACCTGGTCGAGCGAATCGAGCATCACCCAAGTCGCCGCGGGCGTGTCGTGAACGGCCGCGTGTTTGGATTCGAGCGCACCGAGCTTGCCATAGTCGGCCAGCCCTTGGCGAAAGTACACGCGGTTGTCGTGATTGCCCAAGAGCACATGGGTGAGCAATTCGGCGCTCGCCAGCGGCGTTAGCAACTCGCCCAGCGTTTTGTAATCACCCGCCTCTCCCTTCAACATCGCCGCATCGCCGTGCAAAATGGTAATAGTTTGCGGCTCGCGCGCCTGGATGATCTGCGCCACCACCTGTTGCAGGTGGTCGGCCATCCGCACGTCGCGCAAGATAGTTCCGGGATCGGCCGCGATGTGCGTATCGGCCAGCAGGGCAACGAGCGAACCATCGACCGGCTGGTCGCCTGCCCAACTGTTTTGGAAGGTGGCCGCACAGGCCCCCGCGATGGTCGTAGCGAGGAACTGGCGGCGCGAGACGCTTGTCTGGTGCAGTGGTGTCAAGTGGAAGGGCATGATTACACTCGTGGCGGGTAGGACGATTCGGGGAAGGGCCAACCAAGGACTGCCATGATCGTCGATCCGGTGGCGCTGTTCAACGCAGTCGAAGCTTTTATGTGGAGCTATCTCCCTCTCTCGGTAGCAAATATACACTGCTTTGTAAACAGACACACTACATCTTGTAGCCTTGGCGGCCGTCTGGCGGGTACGCTTTTGCCATGCCTCGCCTGACCATCCTGGGCGCCAGCGCCCGCGCCGCTGCGTTTTCCGCCGCCCGCGCGGGGTTCGAGCCTTATGCGATCGACCTGTTCGCCGATCGCGACCTAGCGCAGCGATGCCCGGCGGTGCGCATCGAGCGCTATCCGCGCGACTTCCTGCGGGCGCTCGCCGCCGCGCCCGAGGCACCCTGGATCTACACCGGTGGTTTGGAAAACTACCCTCGGCTCGTCGATCGCCTGGCGAAGGTGCGCGCGTTGTGGGGGAATTCCGGCGACGTGCTGGGGGCAGTGCGCGATCCGTGGAAAATGGCACGGGCACTGGGCCAGGCGGGCTTTGCCTATCCCGCACTGGCAACCGGCGAGGCGGGCACGCTCGGCTTTGGCTCGGCGATCGTCAAGCCGCTCCGGTCGAGCGCGGGGCTGGGCGTGCGGCTGGCAACGGCCGCCGACCGCCAAAACGCGCGGCCCGGCGCGAGCAAGCAACACTTCCTGCAAGAATTCATCGCCGGAGAAAGCGGCAGCGCCGCGTTCGTGGCCGCCGGCGGCAAGGCAACGCTGCTCGGAACGACGCGGCAGCTCCTTGGCCGAGATTGGGGGCACCAGCCGGAGTTTTTGTACGTCGGCTCGATCGGCCCCTGGGAGCTGCGCCCCGGCGAACGAGAGAAACTCACAAAGCTTGGCAAAGTGTTGTCCCGTGCGTTTCGTCTCGTCGGTCTGTTCGGCGTCGATTTTGTGCGCACGCCGGACGAAATCTGGACGGTCGAGGTAAACCCCCGTTACACCGCGTCGGTCGAGGTGCTCGAGCGCCTCACCGACCAGCACTTCCTGGCGCTGCACGCGGCGGCTTGCCAGTCGGGGTTGCTCCCAGAACAGCCGCCCGCCAGTTCCACCAACCAGTGCGCCGGAAAGGCGATCATCTATGCCCGCCAGGCGATCGCGGCAGGGCCGCAGTTTCACCAGTCGCACGCCAGTTATCTGGCCGACATCCCAGCCGCGGGCCAGCATTTTGAGGCGGGCCAGCCGGTCGCCACGGTCCTTGCCACGGCCGCGAGCACGACCGCGGTCGAGGCGCTGTTGCGCCGGCGGGCCGCGGCGGTGCTCGAATCGCTCAATACTTGATCAAACTGAACACGTCGTGCGGGGCGATGGCCGCCGCCCCGTTCAGAGCCGTCAGCTCGATGGCAAACGCACAGCCGACGACGTTGGCCCCGGTTTTTTTCAACAATTCGCAGCAGGCGGCGACCGTGCCCCCGGTGGCCAGCAGGTCATCGACCACCAGCACATCGTGACCGGCGGGACAGGCGTCGATGTGCATCTCGAGCGTGTCGGTGCCGTACTCCAGGGCATAAGCGTAGCTCAGCCGGTCGAATGGCAGCTTGCCCGGCTTGCGCACGGGGACGAAGCCGGTGCCCAACTCCACCGCCAGCGGGGCGGCGAAAATGAAGCCGCGTGCCTCGGCGGCGACGATCGAATCGATCTTCTTTCCCCGGTACGGTTCGGCCATGCGCAGGATGGCTTCGCGGAACGCCTCCGCGTTGGCGAGCAGCGGCGTGATGTCGCGAAACAGAATGCCCGGCTTGGGAAAATCGGGAATGTCGCGGATATACTGCTTCAGATCGACGGGCGCGCTGGTCGTCATCGAGAACTCCGGAGGTGCGGGGGCAGGTTCGCCTCTGGCCCCGAATATACGTGGCCCCGCCGAAGTCTAAAAGGCGAGGGGATACGAACCAACAGCCCCAGCGAGGAGTCCTGGCATGAGCGAACCCTTGAACCCGTATGCCCCGCCCCAAATGCTGGCGGCGGAGCAGGCACCGATCCTGTCTGAACCGCGGATCGCCGGCGGGCCGCCCTACCAGTCGGCCGCGGGCAAGGCCCGGTTCGTGGTCGTCACGGTGGGCATCACCATGGTGTTACAACTCGCGCTGCTGGTCTCGTTCGCCATGCAGATTCAAATGCTGGAGCGGGCCAAAGTGCTCGGCGAGCTCGACCAGCAGACGGCCGAGGCCAGTGACTTGCGGCAGCAAGCCATTGCGGGACTCATGACCGTCGCCGGTCTGGTCAACTTTGTTGCCCTGCTCGTCTGGATTTACGCCGCCCAACGCAATCTCCCGTCGCTAGGCGCTCGACGACTGGAATTCACCCCCGGCTGGGCGGTGGGCTGGTTCTTCATTCCGATCCTCAACCTGGTCAGGCCGTGCCAGGCGATGTTCCAGTTGTGGACCGAAAGCGATCCCGCCCGGATTCACGCCGCGGGAACCGGCTGGCAACAGCCGCAGTCGGCGGCTCTCGTCGGCTGGTGGTGGGGGCTGCGCATCGTCGCCGGCATTACCGGCGGGGTGTTCGGTGCGATCGCTGCCAACAACCAGACCCTGGAGGGGCTGATCGCGATTAGCTGGGCGGCGATCGCCTTGACGTTGCTGCTGGACCTTCCCAACGACGTCTGCCAGATCCTGCTGGTCCGCCGGATTCAAAAGAACCAGGAAGCGCGGCAGCAATGGCTCGCCGAGGCCGCCCCTTCCCGCCCCGCCGACTCCTTCTTCGCGGACCCGCCGGTAGCCACCGGCTAGCGGCCAATCAGCGAGAGGCGTTCGGCCACCAGGCAGCCGAGTAGGAACAAAAGGCAACCGCGGAAAAGAAGGAGGGAAAGGTGAGTCTCGCCTGATTTTACGCTTCTACCCACTTCGTTCCCTTCGCGTCCTTCTGTTCAAATTCCTGTCATTGAGGCTATTGTGTTTCAGGTACGACCTGCGAACTCCAAACCTTGGGGAGGAGAGTCGCTGCATGAGTGATCCGCTGAATCCCTATGCCAGTCCGCAGGCACCCGCCGATTTCCACTCAGGAGGGCCGGAACGATGGGCGTTCGAGCGTCCCTACCGATCGGGACGAGGCCGGGCGCTGTTCGCGATGACCATGCTTGGTCTGTTTGTAGTGCTTTATGCATTGGGGCTGGCCACCTATCTGTGGGAGTTGCTGCTTTTGGGCAACTTGCCCCCGAATGCATTTATCGACAGCGATAGCGAACCTTGGGTCAGCCTGGGCCACTCTCAATTTGCCGTCGGAATCGCCGTCGTCGTCGCGTTCCCCGTAACCGTCGTCGCCTTCTGCATGTGGATCTATCGAGCCCACAGCAATCTCGGCGCATTGCGTGCAACGGAGATCATCTATTCGGCGGGATGGGCGGTCGGATCGTTTTTCGTTCCCATCCTGAATTTGTTCCGCCCCTTCCAGATCATGGTCGAGATTTGGCGCGGCAGCGATCCCGCCGAATTACCCGCCGGATCGCCGCGGCCCGCGACGCTTGTCGGTTGGTGGTGGGGCCTGTGGATTGTCAGTGGAGTATTGGGCCGCATCGGCGATCGGTTTGCCAGGAATGCGCACGAAATCCCAGAGTTGATGACCGCCTCGGGACTGGCCATTCTCGACGCGGCCGTGGCCCTGGCGCTGGCCGTGTGCGCTATCCTGGTGATCCGCACCATCGATCGCAACCAGTCGCTGCGGCACGAACTGCTCTGGAAAACGCCGCCGACGACGGCCGGCAACTGGAATGAGCAACCGCCGAGCTGAATCGCGGGAAACATGCTGTGCGCTCGCCTCCGGCTTCAGACAAAAAAATCATCCCGCGACTTGACCGTAAGTGGACAGGTGAATACAATTGCCGCGATCCCCGCTACGGGTTGGCATCTAGCGTGGAGCAGGGCGTTCTTTCTCAATTTGGTGATGCACGATGCGCGGAACTTTGGTGTCGGCAGCGGGGCAATGCGCGCGCGGTCGTAGGCCCCGACCGCTGGGCGGGACTGGCGGTGAAATGGTCGTTAGCAGTGCATGCGCCTTCGGGATCCGAGGCCACCAACTGAACGCGAAACTAATCGGTTCGATCAGCGAAACGGATTTGACGAATCGCTAATCAGGGCGCAAGTGCAGCAATTCCAATGAGTTGCGACTTGATAAGCAAAACCCGCTGCGTCGAAAATCGAAAAAACGATAAGCGAAATGGGGGTGCCCAGACGGGGCGAGTGGGGTGGCGAAGCGACTTTAGTTGCCCAGATAAGTTAGTTGCCCAGACAAGCTGGCAGCTTGTCCCTCCAAGAGCTATCGTGACGGTGGCATGAACGCCCCTCGGCACACTCACGATCAGCGCCGCATTTGGCAGCATTTCCAGAATGCCGCCCCCGAGTCGTTTGCCGCCGCCCATCCGCGGCTCGACTACCTGCTGCGGCAAATTGCCCGCCGGTCGGCGGCCGGGACGCCGATCGTTTTGAACATTGGCATTGGCGACGGATACTTGGAGCGGCAGGCCCAGGCTCGCGGCTGGAAGATTCGCGCGCTCGACCCCGACGAGCAAGCGGTCGCTCGGCTGGCCGCGGAGGGAATCGACGCCTGCCAGGGGCTGATCGAACGCCTGCCGCTGGCGGCCCAGTCGTGCGACTTCGTCGTCGCCTCGGAGGTGCTCGAACACTTGACACCTCAGCAGCGGACGGCCGGCGTGGCCGAGATCGGCCGCGTGCTGCGAATTGGAGGTTGGTTTTTGGGAACCGTTCCGTATCGCGAAATCCTGGCGGATCAGACGGCGGTCTGTCCCGAGTGCGGCTTGGTGTTTCACCGCTGGGGACACCAACAGTCGTTCGACGAGGCGGACATCCGGGGCGAATTGGAGCCGCTCTTCCGCGTGCAGCGGATCGGCCACACGGCGTTCGTCCGTCTGCGGGGTCGCGGGCTGGGGGGCGCGGTCAAGTCGCTGGCGCGGCTGGCGCTGGCCAAGCTGGGCGAGCCGATCGCCTTTCCGACGTTGTACTGGATCGCCCGCAAGTCGGGACGGCAGGCGGTCCTCGTGCCCGAAGTTTCGTTGCAAGTGATTCCCGGCCAATGTACAACGACCTGAACGTGGCGTAGCGAAGTTGTCACTGCAAGCAGTTGGCGGTCATGAAGTTCCCAGGCAGTCTTATCGCCGTCGTCATTGCCGCCGTTGACATTGCCGCCGTCGTTCTAAGCGTCGCGCTAATCGCCGGTTGCAGCGAGTCGCTGCCCGAGGCGGACCAAGCGCTTACCGACCAGCTATCGGCGATGCCGGGAGCGTTTCTGTCCGACCTGCCACCGCCGTCTGCCGAAGCCGAGCCGCCCCCCGCTCCGCCCGACGTTCCCGCCGCGGGCGAACCGGGAACGCCGGCTGGGGAAATTGTCGCTCGCTTCGCGGAATACCAGGCGGCCTTTTGCGAGCGAGATGGCGAGCTGTTCTTGAGTCTGCATACCGCGGACGAACAGCTTCGGCAGATCACGACTTGCGTGCGGATCCTCGCCGTGCCCCTGCAGGTCACGCACAGGCGGGCCGAGCGCAGCAGGAGGTGGCACGCCAGAATCGATCGGGCCTTGAACGACTGTGGAGCGACCGATGGCATCCGGGCGGTCGCACGGGCGTACGATCCCGCGGATCCCATCGCTTTCGCGGCCGCCGTGCAGACGATTTGTCCCAAGTTAAAAGCGACCCCGCAATTGGTGTCGGACGCACTCGATTATTTGCAGAAAAGGGGCGCGATCGAGCCGCAGCTCTTCAATCTTGCGGTGCATGGCGACCGGGCCGAGGCCGATCTGGTGTTGAGGCCAGGGTTGTCGAGCGACGAGGATCGATCGCGCCTGAAGTTTGCCCGGCAGGACGACCTCTGGTATATCGCGGAGGAACTTTCCGCTGGGTCCGCACTCGGCGAGGCCGAGCCGGTCGCCGCCGGCATGCCGTGAAGGGGCGAGCAGCAACTGCCTCCCCGACTTCGCGCGAGCCGGGTAAAATGGGTGCATGAGCGCGACCCCACCGCACCTCTTGATGTGCCCGCCCGATCATTACGGCATCGAATACGAGATCAATCCCTGGATGAGCCGCTC
>JBBDYF010000040.1:0-7570 GCA_040901775.1 Pirellulaceae bacterium
CGAATCGCTCGACAACCCGCCGCTGTTGGTCGTCTGCGACCTCGACCGCTTCGAAGTCCACACCAACTTTACCGGCACCGCCAAGCGGGTCTATGAATTCGACCTGGCGGGCTTGGCCCAGCCGAACAACCTGGAGGTTCTTCGCCGGCTGTTCACCGAGCCCGACGCCCTGCGGCCCGGCATCACCAGCCGCAGCGTCACCAGCCTGGTGGGCGAAAAGTTCGGTCTGGTGGCCGACGCCATGCGCCAGCGCAGCGTGCCGCCGCACGATGTCGCCCATTTTCTGATGAAGCTGATGTTCTCGATGTTCGCCGAGGACATTCAGTTGCTCCCCAACCGCGTCTTCAGCCGCACGCTCAAGCAGTCGAAGAACGTCCCCTCGAAGCTTAGCCAGTTCCTCCAGGAACTGTTTTCGGCAATGGCCCACGGCGGCACTTTTGCCCTGGAGGAAATCCTGCATTTCAACGGCGGCCTGTTCGCCGATGCCCAAGTGATCGACCTGCGGGCCGAAGAAATCCAGCATCTGGCCGAAGCTGCCGACCAGGATTGGAGCAGCGTCGAGCCCCACATTTTTGGCACGCTGTTCGAGCGGCTGTTGGACCCCGCCAAGCGCTCGCAAATCGGGGCGCATTACACCAGCAGCGACGACATCCGCACCCTGCTCGAACCGGTGATGATGACGCCCCTGCGGCGCGAATGGGCCGCAGTGCAGGCGAAGTGCGAAGCGCTGCTGCCCACGCTTAGCCAGGCGAGCGGGGTGCGTCAGCTCCCCGATGGCGCTCCATCTTCTCAAATCGAACCCTATCGGGAGGCTTACGCCTCCCGCTCGCCAGAGCCCCGCGCCTCCCGCTCGCCTCGAACGAGCCGAACAACGAAGGAATCCCCCGCCCGCCGCAAACTTAACAAGCTCCTCCGCGACTTCATCGAACGCCTGGCCCACGTCACCGTGCTCGACCCGGCCTGCGGCAGCGGCAATTTTTTGTACGTCGCTCTGCGGCTGCTGCTGGACCTGGAAAAAGAAGTCATCACGTTCGCCGCCGGCCACAAGCTCGGCCTGTTGCCGCAGGTCCGGCCGACGCAACTGCACGGGATCGAGATCAACCCGTTTGCCCAGGAACTGGCCCAGGTGGTGATCTGGATCGGCTATTTGCAATGGATGCGCGACAACGGCTTCAACCCGCCGCGCGATCCGGTATTGGAGCCGATCGAAAGCATCCAGCAGATGGACGCGATTCTCGACCTCTCGGACCCGGAGCATCCGAAGGAGCCCGAATGGCCCGCAGCCGAGTTCATCGTGGGCAATCCGCCGTTCTTGGGCGACAAGCTGATGCGTGGTGGTTTCGGAGACGACTATGTCGATGCGCTTCGTAGTCTCTATGGTGAGCGTATTCCAGCGCAGTCGGACCTTTGCTGCTACTGGTTTGAGAAAGGGCGAAAGGCTATTGAAAGAAAACGGGCGAACCGATGCGGCTTGCTCGCAACGCAGGGGATTCGCGGAGGGGCAAATCGCGCTGTCCTACAAAGAATCGCTCAGACTGGATCGATATTCTTTGCTGAAAGCGATCGTGAATGGATTCTTGATGGTGCGAACGTCCATGTGAGCATGGTCGGGTTCGACGATGGCACAGAATCCGTTTGCATTCTTGATCGCGCAAACGTAGTTCGGATCAATCCCAATCTTACTGCGACCGCAGATATTACGGCTGCTCGCGCTATTGGGAAGAACGCCGAAATTGGTTTTATCGGCGTGTCAATGCACGGCGACTTCGACGTTGATGAAGTATTTGGTGCGTCGCTTTTGGACGCGAGCGGGAATCCGACGAGGAATGCAAATTCGGATGTCGTCCGCCCGATTCTTAATGCCATTGCCATCACAAGACGGGACGACCGACGGTGGGTCGTTGCTTTTCCTCCGTCGCTGTCCGAAGTCGAATCCGCGCACTACGAGCAGCCCTTTGAATATGTGAAGAAACGCGTAAAGCCAATTCGCGAGCAGAATCGTCGATCCACATACCGCCAGCGATGGTGGGTTCATGGCGAAGCTCGTCCAGCAATGCAATTGGCTCTGTTTCGCCTCAATAGGTACGTCGTAACTCCACGCGTTTCAAAACATCGCTTATTTGTTTGGGTCGAAGGGGTCATTTTGCCGTCAGATGCTACAGTCGCCTTTGCTCGTGACGACGATTATTTCTTTGGAGTGCTGCACTCGCATCCCCATGAATTGTGGGCGTTGAAACTCGGAACGCGCCTGGAAACCCGCCCGCGCTACACTCCTACGACCTGCTTTGAAACCTTCCCCTTCCCCGAACCGACCGACGAGCAGCGCCAGGCGATTGCCGCGGCGGCGGCCGAGCTCGACCAGTTGCGCACCAACTGGCTCAACCCGCCCGAATGGACCCGCACCGAAATCCTCGAATTCCCCGGCTCCACTGATGGGCCGTGGGCACGATTCATTGACAGTAGGCCCCTTCTGCCGGAAGGGGCCTTGCTGGGCGAAAAGGCGTCGCCGCATGGCAAGCGTCAGGCAGCCGAAGCGGATCAACTCGCGGCCCAGGTTCCGCCCGGCAGGCGGAACCTACTGGGGACCGTCCGCTATCCCCGGCTCGTGCCGCTCGACGAGGCCTGCGCCAAGGAACTGAAAAAACGGACCCTCACCAACCTTTATAACCAGCGGCCCGCCTGGCTCGACCTGGCGCATAAAAAGCTCGACGAAGCGGTCTTTGCCGCCTACGGCTGGCCCCCCTCGCTGACCGACGACGAACTACTCGCCAAGCTGCTGGCGCTGAATTTGGAGCGCAGCCGGTAGCAGGCGAGCGGGGTGCGTCAGCTCCCCGATGGCGCACCATTGCCCCCGCTTCCCGCTCGCCTATCACCCTACTTGCGGCGGAACTTCTGCACGCGCGGGCCGTTCACCTCGGCCACGTACAGCGTCCCGCGCGAATCGACAGCCATCAGATGCGGCAGCTTGAGCGTTTCGTGAGTTCCCCATTGGGCGACGACCTGGCCCGCGCGGTCCAAATGGAAAATCTTGTGAATGTCCCCTTCGGTCGCGAGCAGTTCATCCCCGACGACGAGCAGCCCGAACGGATTGCCAAAGCCGCTCCAGTCGGCCAGGTGCTTGCCCTGGGCGTCGAAGACTTGCACCCGCTTGTTGCCGCGATCGGCCACGTAAATCCGATCTTCCTTGTCGATCGCCAGGCCGTGCGCCGTGGCGAACTCGCCCGCTCCCTTTCCTTTTTTGCCCCACTCGGCTAGATGCGTACCGTCGGCCGAGAGCTTGACGATCCGCCCGTTGCCGCTATCGGCGACGTAGATGTTCCCCCGCGAATCGAACACCAGGTCGTCCGGCGCGCGGAACCCCTCGCTAGCTTTGGCCGCTTTCCCTTCCACGCCGAGCGTCGCCAGCAGGCGACCTTCCCGATTGAACTTGCGAAGGACGTGGTTGCCGTTGTCGGTGGTCCAAATGTGGCCTTGCGAATCGACCCGCAAGCCGTGCGGCACCTTAAACATTCCCTGCCCCCAGGCGCGGACGAACTTGCCTTGGGCATCGAGCGCCACCAGCGGCGGCTCGCCCCGGTGCAGCACGTAGATGCGGTCTTCGGCATCCACGGCGACGGCCGACATCGCCCCCAGTTCCACCTCAGCCGGAAATTCCAGAAAGCCGGCCGAAACGTAGGGCTCGTCGGCGTAAACCGCGGAGACGAATGCCAGCAACAACGACGCGACAATCATGTGGGTTCGCATGAAGGACGAGCGTAATCTGGCGGCCGGGCCGCGCCAATCGCGGCGGAACCCGGGAATTCCTGCGACAGCACGACTGCCGACTCGAATTCCGCCGGGCTAGAAAAACGCGACGACATCAGAATCGCTGTTGATCCCATGCGGAAGAATGATGTGGTACACCTTGTCGACGCCCCTAACAGTCACAACCAGTTTTGCTTCAGCTCCGGACGGAACGCTGCAACTGTCGAGCATGACGAGGCGATTGCCGAAGATTTGCCCGATAGCGAATATTTGACCGCGTACGTCAAGCTTTCCAGCAATGTTGACCGTGCAATCTTTGGCTTGGACAGCGCTCATGGTTAACCCTGAAGTTCATCGACGAGCAAGCTTATATGCCGAATCGACGCGAATTGCAATTGATTCCGCGCCTTTCGATGGGGGCGAGGATGGATCGGTCTGGCACACCGACCAGCACAGCGTAGTCAAATCCTTCGAACGATACGACAATTATCGCCACGAATTGGAATGCTACAAGCGTCTAAAGGCTGCGGGATTGAGCAAAAAAATCAGGGCTTTCAATGTTCCGGAATTCTTGGGGAACAGCGATGAATTGTGGGTGATCGAAATGGGAATCGTATTCCCGCCTTATATTCTTGATTTCGGCAAAGCGTATCTCGCCGACCCTGGCTGGCCAGAGCATGTTTTGGCGGAGTGGAACGACAAGATGGCCTTCTGGTGGGGCAGCGATGCCAGAATTGTCCGGCTTGCGCTCTACGACCTGCGTACCGCTGGCATTTGGTACTACGATGCCAAACCAGGCAACGTCATGCTTGAGAACTGGAATCCTTCGCTGGATGACGACTGATCGGGTGCCGTGGTACCGGCGGCCGCAAAAACTGTTTGTGCGTGGCCCCGCTTCCGATACAATCCAGGCGGTATCTTCCTGCGGCAGGCCAACCTGGAGATCGCGGCCATGCTCTCCTTCTTCGAGAAACGCGTTTCCGGAAACACACTCTCGCGCCGCCGGCTGCTGGCGGCCGGGGCGATCGGCGGCGGGCTGTCGCTGGCCGGGCTGCTGCGGGCCGAAGCGGCGGCGGGGACCGGCTCGTCGCGCAAGGCGGTCATCAATATCCATCTCGATGGTGGCCCGCCGCACCAGGACATGATCGACCTCAAGCCGCACGCCCCGAGCGAAATCCGCGGGGAGTTCAGCCCGATCGCCACGCGAATTCCCGGCTACCAGATTTGCGAGCTGCTGCCGAAGCTGGCCGCCGCGGCCGACAAGCTGGTCTTCATCCGTTCGCTGGTCGGCGCGGCGAGCGCGCACGACGCCTTCCAGTGCCAAAGCGGATTCGTCGCCAAGGACCTGGCGGCGGTCGGTGGCCGCCCGGCGCTGGGTTCGGTGGTCAGCAAATTGCAAGGGACGGCCGCCGACGTCGCCCCCTCGTTCGTCGATCTGATGCAGGGGCGGCCGCACGTGCGGAATAGCGCCCGCCCCGGCTTCCTGGGGCCGACGTTCCAGGCGTTTCGGCCCGATATTTCGCACCTCTTCGAGCGTCCGCTGGAAACGGGAATGCAGGGAGAGCTCGCCCGCCGCGGAGCAGACCACGCGGTTTCGCTGGAGTTGGCGCAAGAACTGTCGCTCGATCGGCTGCACGACCGGACGAACTTGCTGGCGGGGCTCGACCGGCTTCGGAGCGGCGTCGATCGAAGCGGGATGATGGATGCCCAGGATGCCTTCACCCAGCAGGCGGTCGGCATTTTGACGAGCGGCCAGTTTGCCGCCGCGATGGACCTGAGCCGGGAAGACCCGCGCGTGCTCGAACGGTACACATTGGCGTCGGACGGCCAGCCCCCTTCGACCACCAGCGACCGGCCCGACGCCACGAAAAAGTTCCTGCTCGCTCGCCGGCTGGTCGAGGCGGGCGTGCGCTGCGTCAGCATTTCGCTTTCCGATTTCGACACCCACTCGAGCAACTTCCCCCGCCTGCGGCGGCTCTTGCCGATTCTCGATCACGGCCTGGCCACGCTGCTGGCCGATCTGGACGAACGGGGAATGCTGGACGACGTGTCGATCGTCGCCTGGGGCGAGTTCGGCCGCACCCCCACCATCGATCCCAAAAACGGCGGCCGGCATCATTGGCCGGCGGTGGGCATGGCCCTGCTCGCCGGGGGCGGAATGCGAACGGGGCAAGTCCTGGGCGAGACCGACCGTTACGCAGCGCGGGCGATCAGCCGGCCGGTCCATTATCAAGACGTGTTCGCCACGTTGTATCACAACCTGGGAATTAGCGCGCGGGCGACGACGGTGGACGACCCCAGCGGGCGTCCGCAATACCTGCTCGACCGGGGCGAGGTGCTGAGCGAATTGCTGTAAGGGGGCGTCACTCCCCCGGCACCCGCTTCCTTGCGCGGGGCATTTGGCGGCCCCATGTCTTCGGCGGTTGATTAGAACGAGGTCTTCCAACTCGTGCCAGTCAGCCGCCAGTTTTGATACGTTTGCTGTTCTCGGCCCTGGATTACAAAACGAACTCGGATCACGGCCTTATCCGGCGTTTGTTGGATGACCTCAACGGCTGTTATTCGGGCCACGAATCGTTCGCCGAAACCAGCGACCAGCGCCGCGCGTCTGGGGACTGCCCAGTGTTTGAGTCGGGTTTGATCTTCTGGGGACACAAACTTTTCAGCAGCCTGGAGATCGCCTGCCAGCCAAGCCATCTGAAAAGCTTCTCCCGCCTTGGCTAACGCCTCCGTCCCGACGTCCAAATGGGCCTGGGGATTTCGAAACGCGAGCAAGAGCGGTCCCACCAACAAGATAACCGCGATAAATCCTCCGATGGCCAGATAGGAATCAGACGGCGTCCGGCGAGGCTTTTTGCTCTTCACGGAGGCAAGCTTTTTCTCGGCAGCCAACAATCGCGAACCGTCTTGGGGTCTGGGGGCCGCTTGGATTCCTTCTCGGCCAATCACAACCTTCTTTCGACAACACGGGCAACGCAGCACGGAGCTCATGGCCGACACGGCGACTCGACTCGCCCGCCGGCAAGCAGGACACTCAAACACAATTTCCCAATCATGCGACTGACCCACGGAAAGTCCGCCATTCACGTCAGCTCGTGAAACCCATGCCGCCGACACCGAGCTTTACGAACATCGACAGCTCGTCCACAAATCTACGCGCCAATGTCGTATGAATCGTGCCCGATAACGGTCAAAGTGTGCTACGCCACCAGCAGCGCCACACTATCCCTAGCGATATCCAGGATGCGCTTTTGGCAGTAGTCGATTGCTGCCGCTTCCACTGAACCATCGATTGGTCGCTTTCCACTCGTTTTTTTCGGCGATGCCGTTCCCGTTCAAATCCGTAAACAGCTCGCCCAGGTTGTCGTAGGCGAACGAACCGTCCGGGCGGACGACGTAGCCAAAGTCCTCGGGCGTCATACCGGCGACGTGGCCGTCGGCAAACACGGCGTTTGCCAAGCCGCGGTGGCGCCCTTCCACCGCGTTGAAGCCGTACTGAGCGTTCGGCGCCGATCCGCCCGCTTCGCAGCTTAACTCGCCGACGTTGCCTAGCGCGGGCGTGCCGTTGGATCCGAGATACCAAGGTATGGGAGGATCGAGGCTATAAGCGTGATTCCCTAGTTCGTTGCACCGCTTGGAAGCAAAGGAGTATGCCTCGCGCCTCGACTCAGGGTAACCGGAGGCCGTACCCATGCTGTCTGCCACCATCACCGTGTGCGATGTGCTTTTTAGCGAGGAATGGCTCACCGGATAGTTGATAAATGGCGCCCCCGGCGTGAGCGATCGGGCATGACCGAGAAAATGATAGTTGTAACCGTAGCTGCTG
>JBBDYF010000041.1:0-44935 GCA_040901775.1 Pirellulaceae bacterium
CCCCAGCCGCAACCCGCGAACACAGCGACTCAGGTCGCCACGCCTCCCGAACCGACGAGCGAGGGGGACGTTGCCGCCGGCCCCGCCGTCCGACGTTTTGCGCGCGAAGTGGGCGTGGACCTGTCGCGCGTCGCCGGCAACGGGCCGGGCGGCCGTATTACTCGCGAAGACGTGCTGGCCGTCGTCCGCCAGGCGAGCCAGACCGCCGCCAGCGTCACGACCAAGGCACAGGGCAGTGCCGCCACCGCCCGCGATTCGTGGGGTCCGATCCGCCAGGAGAAGATGCCCAAGATCCGCAAAACGATTGCGGCCAAAATGCACGAGTCGTGGATCACCTGCCCGCGGGTCACCAACTTCGACGACGCCGACGTGACCGATCTGGAAAAAATTCGCGCCAGCAGCAAAGGCGATTATGCGAAAAAGGGAATCAGGCTAACCAGCCTGCCGTTCGTCATTAAGGCGGTGGCCAATGCCCTGAAGAACCATCCGACGATCAACGCCTCGGTCGATCCCGAGCACGACCTGATCGTCTATAAGGAGTACGTCAACATTGGCATCGCCGTCGATACCGAGCGGGGGCTGGTCGTTCCCAGCCTGCGGGGCGCCGACACGATGAGCATCGCCGACGCGGCGCGAGCGCTGGCGGAACTGGCTGACAACGTGAAGGGCGGCAGCTTTTCGCTTCCCGATCTGCAAGGCAGCACGTTCACGATCTCGAACCTGGGAGCGATCGGCGGAACCTACAGCACGCCGATCATCAACACGCCCGAAGTCGCCATTCTGCTCGTCGGCCGGTCGCGCAAAATGCCGGTCGTCGTGGACGACGAAATTGCCATCCGCCTGATGATGCCGCTGTCGCTGTCGTACGACCATCGCCTCGTCGATGGGGGAACCGCTGCTCGGTTCCTGAACGATGTAATCGACTTCCTGGAAGCGCCCAGCCGGCTGCTCCTCGCGCCGTAACGAACGAACGTGTTCGTGTTCGCCAAGCTAGCAAGCAGTTTTAATCCGCGATTCGCCAGCAATGGGAGCGTCGTTGTGATAGACTGTGTGGAGGCCCCAGCCAGCATCTTGCTGGCGACCCAGGCATCCGCTCGTCCCGACTAACAATCCGGCGAGTCCAACCGAACAGGACCGAATCATGGAACTGGCCACCGAAGAATCCCGTGTGAAGGCGCTCGATACGATCCGCCGCTTTTGCCAGAAGCCGCACACTCAGCACGGCAAACGCCGGACCAAGGGAGACCGCAAGGGTTGGTACGAGTTCCACGACTGGGGACACCTCGTGCTCCGCCTGCACCACCAGTTCCACGGCACGATGCTCGACTCGCCGACGGCGGCGGCTATTGCCCAGCCCTTGCGGAAGGAATTTCCGAATACCAAGGATTGGAACAAGGAAGTCAATCGCAAAGGGGCTCACGAGCATATCCTCGACGTGATCGAGCAGGGAATCGCGTCCAACACGCTGGCGCCGGAAGTTCCGGCCGCAGCCGTCGCCGAAACCGCGAGCGTGTAAGGCCCCTCTGGCCCGTGTCGCCTCGATCGTTGTTGTGGGGAAGCGTCGCTGGCGACGCTTCCCTGGGCGCTGGCAATTCGGCCGAGATCGTCGGCTTGGGCGCCGGCCCATTTTCTTTACAACCGCCAGCCGTCGGGCAAGACGCCGTCTTTGACCACGTTGGGAATTCCCTCGCGGATGATGCAGGCCTCGTCCTCGCCGCGAGTTTCCAGCCGCTGCTCGTTGACGATCCGCACCCCTTTGCCGATCCGGCAGTTCTTATCCAGAATTGCGCCTTCGATGTGGCTCCCGGCACCGATCCCCAGCGGCGGACTGTTCGGGGCATGATTGCGGCGGTGATCGTCTTCGTAAAAATCGGCCCCCATGATGATCGTGTCCTTGATCGTTACGCCCTCGCCGATGGTGCAGCGCAGGCCGATCACGCTGTTTTCGATCACCGCCCCCTTGGCGATGCGGCAGCCGTCGGCGATCAGGCTGCGGTTGACGTGCGCCCCTTCGAGCAGCGTCGGGGGCAAAAACCGGGGTCGGCTGTAGATCGGAGCCGAGGGGCTGTTGAAATCGAACGGCGGCGTGCTGCTGGCGAGGCTCAAATTGGCCTCGTAGAAGGCCTTGATCGTACCGATGTCTTCCCAATAGCCGTCGAACATGTGAAGCTGCACCCGCTTGGCCCGCACCGAGGCGGGAAACACTTCTTTGCCGAAATCGAGATAGTCGGTCTTCACCAAGGCTTCGACCAGCGCATCCCGGTTGAAGACATAAATCCCCATGCTGGCGAGCAGGTCGCGGCCGTTGCTGGCGATGCCGTGGGCGTCGATCCAGGCCGGTTCCATGCGAACCATGTCCATCTCTTGGTGCGTTTGCGGCTTCTCTAAAAAGCCGAGCACGCGGCCGTCGTCGGCGACCCGCATGATGCCGAACGCCTTGGCCGCCTCGCGGGTGACCGGAATGGCGGCAATCGTGGCGTCGGCCTTGGTCTCGATATGTGTCCGCAGCATATCGCGGTAGTCCATCCGATAGAGTTGATCGCCCGACAGGATGACCACGTACTCGATGCCCGGCTGCTGGATATAGCGCAATTGCTTGCGCACTGCATCGGCGGTCCCTTGGTACCAGTCGCCGCCGGCCTCAGTCTGCTGGGCCGCGAGCAATTCCACGAACCCGCCGCTGAAGTGATCGAAGCGATAGGTCTGGCGGATATGCCGGTGCAAGCTGACCGACATGAACTGGGTCAGCACGTAAATCCGATTCATGCCGCCGTTGATGCAGTTCGACAGCGGGATGTCGATCAAGCGGTACTTGGCCGCCAGCGGCACCGCCGGCTTGCTGCGGTATTTGGTCAGGGGATAAAGCCGCGTGCCGCGGCCGCCGCCTAGCACGAGCGAAATCACATTGCGCATGGAGCATCTTTCGGACAAGAGAACCGACAACCGCCGGAACCAACTCGGACTCGAAACCCAGCGCCCAGAATAAGGGGACGGCCCAGGCAGGGCAAGCGCGCTTGGGATCAGGCGGATTTCACTGTGCCGCCGGTTTCACGGTGCGGCGGGTTTCACGCCCTGCAACAGCGCCCACATTCCATACAGCCACGGACAGTCCACGCGCGCAAAACCGGCCTGGCGAAGATACTCCAACTGGGCCGAAATGGTTTCGTGGCAATCGTCCCCCGATTTTCGCGCTTCGCCGAAATGAGTGAGGTTGCGGTCGATCCAGGCATCGAGCGCCGGATGCATCAGCGGGTTGATCGAGCCGTCGGCCATGCCGTGGCGCATGTGGGCGGCCCAAGCCTCCAGCTCGGGGCGATAGAGGGCGTCGTCTTCGGGCCGGACTTCGTCGCCGTTTTGCAGGATTCCGCCGGGCAACAACACCTCAAAACAGCGGCGATAAAGCTGCTCTTTCTCGCGGGGCTCCAGATGATGGATCGCCGACATGCTGACAATGGCCCATGGCTGGCCGGGCAACCGCTGGGGCCAGTCGTCTTGCAAACGCGATTTTGTGCAGAGCGCCCGCGCGCCGAACCTCGCCAGGCGTCGCTCGGCCAGCGCCAGGAACGGCTCGGATTGGTCCACGACGACGCCCGTCGCCCGCGGATGCTGGTCGAGAAACCGCTCGATCAGTTTGCCCGACCCGCCCCCCAAGTCCACCAGCAGGCCGTCGTCCCGCAGGTGCGCTGGCAGCGACGCCAGCAGGTTGTCTTGAATTTCGCGATAGTGGGGATGGAAGGCTTCGGCGGCGGCGTCGTATCCGCGGGCGAATTCGTTGGTATTCCAGCGGTACTCGGCCATTATTCGGGAACAGGCGTGCGATAAAACGTGGTGCGAAAAACCGATCCTTCGCCAGCCGGATTTTATACGACTGAAGCTCAAGACACCAAGGCAGCCCGTCAGCAGAGTTGCTCGTTACGGCCCGTCAGCTCGTGGGAGCCGAGCGGATCGTTTCGACCACACTATTCCGTCAGGCACCCAAAAGTGGGGCTGTATAGATGCTTTGATGAAGTAGGGGGGCACCGTAAAATAGTCAAGAAAATTGACCGCAGCCGCAGTTGCGGCACTGCGCACAAAATAGACCCGTCAGTTCCGCGCGACTAGCGGCCTATTCATTGCATCAGGAACGACTTAGGAGAGCCGGTTAAGAAGTCCGTGCGATTTGGACCCAGCCGCCCAGCAGCAGAGCAACGCTAACGCAGAACTCGAACAATTCACCTTTGGAAAAGCGCCCTCTTCATGCTGTCAACTCCCTTCGCTTCCCTCGACCGATGCACCGTCGCCATCGAATTGTCCTTGAACGGCCTGAGCAGAATGCTGCGCGGTCGGGCGGCGTATGAGTGCGATTTGCAACTTGGCAAACTGCTGCGCATTAGTATTCACGAAGCCATCGCCACGTTCGACGTCATCTTGCAGGAGGAAGCCTGGGACGGCGAGATCGCGTCTGGCGGTTCCAGCGGTTGCGACTATCGGGTCAAGCTGGCCATCAACTCGGTTTGCGGCCGGTAAGTCACATTCCATTCGTGACACTAGCGACGCCAAAAAGATCGACGCCGCCAGGTAAGTGAGCCGGCGATCGAGTCGCTTCAGCGCCAGGCAAAGAGTCAACGAGCGGGTGGCGGAGGCCTGTTCTTCGACGGCAGGGGCGGAGCGTTCTCGCCCCGCAATCCGTCGAGCCAGTCGAGATAGTCTTCGATCGCATGCAACGGCATGCCGAGTGACAGCGCCGACTTGACTGCTTCGGCGCGTTCCAGAAACGTCTCGGCATGTTCCAGTAAGAGCTTGGCGATTTCATGGGCCATGCCGCGCCCCTTGGTCGCGCGCTTCAATGGCGAAGCTGTAGAGGTCACGCGCGCCGCCTCCTCCTGCTGCCTGGCGATTTTCTCGCCGTGAAAACTGGAACCGTTGGTTTAACAACTGGGACCGAATGCCGTGGTCCGTGCTCCCGCGCGTGGGTCCGCACGCTGACGCGTGATCGTGCAGATTGCGCTGCTCGGTGTCAAGCCTTTTTGACGGAACCATTGCGCGGCGAGACAGCGTTTGCTCGTTTTACCTCGTCCGGGTACGCGCCGCGCCTCCGGACGGCAAGCGATAATAGTGCGAGTAATTCATAAAACCCGCGGCGACGCCTGTCGGAGCCGCCGTGGACTCGCGAATTTCACGAATTCGTTCCAATTGCCGCTGCGTCGCTCGCGTATCGGCCTGATCGCGCTGAACCATGCTCTGCAGTTGATAATTGAGCTGCCGTTGCGGCTGCACAAATGCATTATAGGGGTCGAGAACTCCGACATCCCGGCGGAAGTAGTTCAATTGATTCGGCAATGTCGGCCCAGCCGGGGGGGTATAGCGATAGGGAATTTGCGCCCTTGCTTCGGACGCCAGAGACAGCGACGCAAACCCAATCAACCCGATTATCAAGTGCCGCCAAGTCATTGCACCGCCTCCTCTATGAGCGACCGTAAACATCTCCGCATTCAGTCTAACAGATACATCACCAAAGTGGGTGATGAAGCCACTTGAACCCACAAAATCTACCGTCATCGGTTGAGACGCGGTGCCCTCACTTTATCGACCTCGACCGAGGGCACAATCTTTCAAACTTTGTCCGGGATCGCGTTTTCGTAGGAACAGAGTTCGGGCCGCTGAATGGGCTCGCTCTAAGGCACCAAGACTTTTTGACCTGAATACGACGCTCATGTGCCCGCTTTTGTCTGAGTAATGCGACTAGTTGAATGGGGATACGATAAAAAAATGGGCAAGCGAATTGCCGTATGCAGGTACTTCGGTAGCTCTAATGGGGATTGAACGACGGGTAGAGATGCATTTTCTACTTCGCCAAGTGAATTGACTATGCACAATCGCCGCCAATCGTAAAATTGCAGATGTCTGCAATTGCGACAGGATGCGTGAGCTGCTTGGCAAATTTCGGACAGTCGGGTTGCTTAAATTGACTGGTTGAGTTGAGCTTCGAAAGTGACTGGAGAGAGGTAATCGAGGGAGGAGTGTCGGCGGTCGAGGTTGTAGTAGGCGAGGTAGCTGGCGATGTCGTGCCTTGCCTGACGGCTGTCTTGGTATTCGGTCATTTCGAGTTCGGTCTTGATGGTGCCGAAGCAGGATTCCATAAACGCATTGTCGTAGCAGTTGGCGGCCCGGCTCATACTTTGGCGGATCTCGGCTCTGCGGAGGACGTCGCGATAGGCGAGACTGGCGTACTGTCCGCCGCGGTCGCTGTGGTGAATCAGGCCAGGAGGAGGCTGGCGCGAGCGGATCGCGTGCTGCAGGGAGTCGAGTACGAGCGTCTCGGTCATCTGCTCGGCCAAGCTCCAGCCGACGACCCGACGCGAACAGAGGTCGAGCACCAGGGCCAGAAAGGCAAAGGCAGTTTCTTTTAAAGGGATGTAAGTGATGTCAGCGACCCAGACGCGGTTGAGCTGGACCGGGGGAGCAGACCTTTGAAGGAGGTTGGGACTATAGCCGAGGGCATGCCGGCTATCCGTCGTCTGAGGCCGATAGGACTGGGGCTGAATCGCCTGCAAACGCAGGTTTTTCAGCAGTTTTGCCACGCGATCTACGCCACACGGACGGCCGCGGGCTTGCAGCTCGACGGCGATCCGCCGGGCACCGTAGCGTCGCTTATGCTGCCAGAAGATGTCGCAGATAAAGGGCATCAGTTCCCGGTCCTGTTGTTCTCTCGCGGATTCCACGTTGGACTGCCAGGCATAGTAGCCGGCGCGGCTGACTTCCAGCGCGGCACAGACGGCAGTCAGAGGAAATGCACCTTGGAAAGTGAGTTGTTCGACGATGGCATACGTGTCGGCTATGCGTGGCGGCTTAAAATGGCCAAGGCTTTTTTTAAGATGTCACGTTCGCGCTCGACGCGCCGCAGCTCGTCTTCAAGCTGGGCCACGCGAGAACCCAGGGTCTGCGCTGCCGGTCCGGCGCGATGCAGGATTTGTTTCTTCCAGAGGTACAGGACATTGGGCCCTGAAATTCCCAGTCGCTGAGCGACCGATGGCGCCGAATGCCCGTCCAGCAGCATCTGCACGGCTTCCTCCTTGAACTCCTGGGAGTACGAGCGCCTTGTGCGAACCTTTCGCTTTGCGGTCGTCTGGGCCATTGGAATGTCCTTCCCCTTCCTTGCAGAATAAGGAGTTGGACTGTCCATCAAAACCCAAGCACCTCAATCTTTCGAAATTGCCGGCGAAGGCATCGAGAGGAATTGGCGGGCTCGATTCCCTTATCAACGAGCTTGCGCCCGAACAGCGGCAGGCACTTGCCCAGAAGGCTCTTGAGCGAAAACTCGACATCGATGCGCAAGCTGCCGAAGCAGACGAGCGGTATTCGAGCAGCACGCGCGACATGGACGAGACCGTTCGGCTGGTCCGCGCGTTCGAGAATTCAACCAAAAGTGATTATACGGTACGGGCTGATTACAGGACGGCCAGTGGCACGACCAATGTTGAGATCAAGAAGGCGACGAACACCGTGATCATCGTAATCGCCGTCGCCATCGTCATTGGCTTTGTCGCTGTATTGATGTTCTCCAAGTAGCATTTATGTCGACTCGAACGCAACTTCATCCAACGGCTAAGACAGCGGGAGTCATCCTGGGAGGGGGTCTCGCTGCAATCTTCGTCGTTTTCGGCATCAGGCAGTACTTCGGCTCGCACCCATCGGCTGACAATCACTTCCTGGCAACGCAGGAAGTGATTGTCGTTGCGCCTGCGCCTACAATGTCGGCGTCAATCGAGCCGCTGCTACCGATCCTTGAACTCACAATTTCAGACGCTTCGCTGGAATCGGGTTGGTCCGCGGCACTCGCTGCCGTACTCGGTGGGCAAACAGAGGTTTCCGTGGAAGGGGGACGGATTGACATCTTGACTGATAATTATGCGATTGAGGTGGATCGTCTTGAAAAATGGCATGAAGCGATTGGTCAGGCGGCTCACTACGGCCTCAAATCGGACAGAATTGCGGTCGCGGCACTGATGGTGCCATCCGACCTCTGGCCCATGAATGCAAAAACAAAGGCGAAATTGCTGTTGATTGATGAGACATGTACAAAGCAAAGCATAAAACTCGTCATCCTGCGTCGCAGCGCGGACTCAAAGGACACGAACCGCTGAACTTTCGAGCATGCGAGTTTTCCGAACTCTCCCAGCCCTAATCCCCAGCCCTAGCCCCTCTTTCCCTCTCGCCCGAACTTCCCCCAGCTTGCTAAGATAGGCTGGACCGCCGAAGGACTGGCTGCGAGGTATTTGCTATGACGAACATGGATGTTTGGGATTGGGGCTTGCTGGCGATCGGGGCCTACGTCGCCGTTACGGCGCTGGTCCGGCTGATGCGTCGGCGGCGCGACGAGGTGCTGGCCGAACTTTCGGCCCAGGCGCGAGCCGAGCGCGAGAAGAAACGACAAGCCGAACTGGAAGAGAAGCGGAGACTGAAGCGCCTGAAACGGCAGGCGGCGTAGCGACAAGCTGCCAGCTTGTTGCCACCTTCTTACAACCATGACCAAACGCCTCTATATCGAAACCGTCGGCTGCCAGATGAACGTTCTGGACAGCGAGATGGTCGTCGCCAGCCTCCGCAAGCAGGGCTACGACCTGGCCGCGAATCTCGACCAGGCCGACGTCATCCTGTTCAACACCTGCTCGGTCCGCGAACAGGCCGAGAACAAGACCTACTCGGCGCTCGGCCGGCTGCGCTCGTTCAAGAAGGAGCATCCCGAAAAGATCATCGGCGTGATCGGGTGCATGGCGCAAAAGGATCAAAAACTGGTCTTCGAGCGCGCGCCATATGTCGATCTGGTCGTCGGGCCGGGGCAACTCGCCCGGATTCCCGAACTGCTGGCAGACTTGGCCGCGGGCAAGGGCCCGCAAATGGCGGTCAGCCTGGGGCGCACCGACGGCCCGGTAGCCGAGATCAAACGGAGCCACGAAACGTTCGACCCGCTCCGCGATCCGACGATGCGGCCCACTCCGTTTCAGGCGTACCTGCGCATTCAGATTGGCTGCGACAAGTTCTGCACCTACTGCATCGTGCCAATGACCCGCGGACCCGAACAGGGGCGCGATCCGGCGCAAATCCTGGCCGAGGCTCGCATTCTGGCCGATCAAGGCTGCAAGGAAATCACGCTCATCGGGCAGACGGTCAACAGCTACCGCCACACCAGCGGCGGCCGCACGACGCGCCTCTCCGATCTGCTGCACAGGCTGCACGAAATCGACGGCCTGGCCCGGCTGAAGTTCGTCACGAACTATCCGAAGGACATGACCGACGACCTGCTCGAGGCGGTGCGCGACTTGCCCAAATGCTCCCCGTATCTGCATGTGCCGGTGCAAAGCGGCAGCAACCAGGTGCTGGCTCGGATGAAGCGGGGCTACACGGTGGAGGAATACCGCGAAATGCTGGCCCGCGTTCGGGCCATGCTGCCCGAGGCGGCGGTCACCAGCGATTTTATCGTCGGCTTTTGCGGCGAGTCCGAGGAAGATTTTCAAGCGACTTACGACCTGGTGGCCGAATGCCGCTTCAAGAATAGCTTCATCTTCAAATACAGCGAGCGACCCGGCACCAAGGGGGCCGAGCGGTACCCCGACGACATCCCCTACCAGGTGAAGAACCGCCGCAACAACGAACTGCTCGAGCTGCAAAACCGGATCAGCGAGCAAGACAGCCAGCGGTTTTTGGGCCAGCGCGTCGAGGTGCTGGTCGAAGGACCGAGCGAGCGGGCCAAGCGGCAGGCGACCGAACAAGGCGACATCGTGCAACTCGTCGGCCGCACGCCCGACGACCGGATCGTCGTGTTCGACGGCAACCCGCGGCTGGTCGGCCAGATCATGCCGCTCGCGATTTACGACGTCTCCCCGCACACGCTGTTCGGGGCCGTGGTGACCGAGCATGTTGGTCCCGGCTTGCAACTGCTGGGTACGAGCGCGTGACGCCTGCCCCGTCGCGCGCCCAGTCGCTCAAGTCGATGGCCCTGGCGGCTGGCGAACTGCTCGATTCGCTGGCGGGCAAGCTCGCTCGCGACGCCGACCCCGAGCTTCGCGTCGCCCACGAATCGCTGGCGGCCGAATTGGGGCGCGACATTCCCGCGGCGGAAGCGGCCGACGTGCTGGCCCAAGCGGTCGTCTGCGTCGCGCCGCTCCTGCCAAGTCTGCCGGCAACGGCACGGCACTGGCTCGACGCCTCGCTCGCCGATTGGGAGCGCTGGGCCGTGGCAGCGGCAACCGAGACTCCTCCAGTTCCAATCGCCGGCGCCGCGCATCGGTACGACGAGTTTTTGCACCACTACGCCCGCCAGCACCGCAAGCGGCACGGCGTCTTCTTCACACCGCAGCCGATCGCGGACTATATCGTCGCGAGCATCGACGCCGCGCTGATCGACGACTTCGGACTGCCTGAGGGGCTGGGCACTCACTCCGCGCACGCCTATCGGGGGGCTGACGCCTCCCGCTCGCCAATCTTGCTCGATCCTGCCTGCGGCACGGGGGTCTTTTTGCTCGCCGTCATCCGCCGGCTGCACCGGCAACTGGGCGACCGCTTCAGCGACTTCGTCCCCGACCTGCTGCCCCGGCTCCGCGGCATCGAGATCTTGCCGGTCCCGGCGCTGCTTGCCAAAGTGAACCTCGCCGTGGCCCTAGCCAATGCCGGCTACTCTTTTCTGGAAACAGGCCAAATCCACATTCGCTGCGGTGATGCCCTGCTTCCCAATCTGAAATTTGAAATCACAACTCTGAAATTTAGAATCCCCATCCTCCTCGGCAATCCTCCCTTTTCGAGCCTTTCGACCAACACCAACCCCTGGATTGCCAGCCTGGTGCGCGGCGACGAGAGTGTGCGCGGCTACTTGCGGGCGGGCGAGCAGCGCCTCGGCGAGCGAAAGACCTGGCTGCACGACGACTATGTAAAATTCCTCCGCCTGGCCCAGTGGCACGTCGAACAGGCCGATCGGGGCATCGTCGCCTTCATCACCAATCACGGCTACCTCGACAACGCCACGTTCCGCCTGCTGCGGCACGAACTGCTGCGCGTCTTTCCTCGCATCCGTCTGCTCAACCTGCACGGCGGCCGCAAGCGGGGCGAAACCGCGCCGAATGGCCAGCCGGACGAAAACGTGTTTGGCCTCGACCAGGGCGTCGCGATCGGCCTTCTGGCCCGCAGCGCTGGCGACGAACCATCGGGCGTTGAATACTCCGAGTTGTGGGGCTCGCGCGTCGCAAAGCTTGCCACACTAACCCGAAGCGTCAGCGAGGGACTTCCCGGCGTCAGCGAGGGACTTTCCCTGCGAGTGAATCTTCTTTCGCCCCAAGCGCCCGACTGGCGTTTCGTTCCGGCCGGCGGCCCCGTGGAGCCCGAATATGCCGCGGCCTGGCCCTTGACCAAGGCTATGCCGGTACGGACGACCGCGCCGGTCACCGCCCGCGATCACTTTGTGGTCGCCTTCACTCCGGAAGAACTGTGCGCGAGGATCGCCGAGTTTCGCGACCTGTCGATCACCGACGACGCGATCCGCGACCGCTATTTCACCCGCACCCGCAGCAGCCGCTATCCGCTGGGTGACACGCGAAGTTGGAAGCTGGCCGCGGCTCGGCGAATCGTCGCCGCGGACGACGAGTGGCACCGGCACATCCGCCGCTGCCTCTACCGACCCTTCGACTGGCGGTATGTGTTCTGGCACCCGGCGATGATTGACTGGCCCCGGACGGAGGTGACGCGACATTTGGAAGGTTCCAGGTTCAAAGTTCAAAGTTCAAAGTCATCTGCAACCTGGAACTTGGAACCTGAGACTTGGAACCTCTGCCTGCTTGCTCGCCGGCAGCAGTTGCCTGGGCAGCCCTGCACATTTTTCTGGATTGCCGATTGCCTGGCGCTCGACGGCGTGATTCGGAGCGACAACCGGGGGAGCGAATCGCTCTTTCCGCTTTATCTGGCGGACGACGGGCGGGCCAACTTTGCCCCCGAATTTGTCGAGCAGGTCCAGCGGCGGATCGCAGCGCCGCCGTCGCCCGAGGACTTGCTGGGCTATCTCTACGCCCTGTTCCATTCGCCCGCCTATCGCGAGCGCTATGCCGACGCGCTGCGGGCCGATTTTCCCCGCGTGCTGTTGCCCGGCAGCCGCGAATTGTTCGCTCGGCTGGCGGAGTTTGGGCAGGCGTTGATCGAACTGCACTTGCTGCGCGGGGAGGGTCTGCCCGGCTGCTCGATTGATCCCGCCGTGGAACAGTTTCGCGTCGGCGGGTACATCGCGCTCCGCAAATGGCTGCTGGCCCCGCACCGCAGTGCCGCTGACCCGCAGTACGCGCAAATCGCCCAGGCGATTGCCCGCACGCTAGCCATCCAAACGCAGATCGACCGGGCGATTGCGGTCCACGGCGGAATGCCGGCGGCCTTTGCGGGGCGCTAGCGGACTTGATCGAAAAATTGGGGGGGTGCCACGTCCCACGCTTGCGTGGGCGTGTTGTAGCGCGATTCACACGTCCAGCCTTGCAGCATTCACTGAGCCTTACCCCTCCCCGCGCCGCTCTGCTTCGAGCATCCGCTCCGAGGCGTACCACATCAGCCGGCCCAGCACGCGGCAATACAACAGGGCGAGCGCGATCAGCCCGATCGCTCCTAGTGAATTGACGAACCAGTTCTGCGCACCTGTCAGCGCTCCGGCTAACAGGCCCAACAGCGCGAACACCATCGAGTACATGTAGAAATAGACCCAGCCGGCGGTGGCGACCTGCAAGCTCCGATAGGTGTGCGGGGAAAAAGGGGCCGTGATCGTCCCTTCGGCCAGCATCGAATAGAGGACCAAGGGAAACAGGGCCATCCAACTGAGGACCAGCGGGCCGCCGATTGCGAACGCCGCAGCCATCGGGTTGCCGATGACGCTAGATAGCAGCGTGCCAAACAACGCGCCCGGCAGCACCGCGACAAACGCCGCCGCGGGAAAATAGATCGCCGTCGCGATCCAGTCGAACACGTTCCAGTCGGGCCAGCCGGTCACGTCGTCTTGGCCGTTGGCCGTGTCCTGCGCCAGCGCCAACAGCACCGCAGCAAACGAGACGACAAAAAAGCCCAGCGAAACCGAAGCCATCCCACCCAGAAAGATCGCTAGCACCTGGCTCGACGGATCGTCCGACATGCCGTAACGCACCGCAGCGTTTCCCAGGTTCAGGCAAACCGCCAGGCCGAGCGAATAAAAAAAGAGCCGCGCCAGCGTATTTCCGTAGAACAAGAAGCCCAGAATGCCGATCACGAACGGGGCCTTCTTCCAGGCGTTGGCGGCCTTCCGATCGACGTTGTCGCCGATCAAGCCGTCGTCGTACCGGCCGTCGTACAGATCGTCGTCTGGGTCGGGCGGGGGCAACGGCTTGAGCTCCGTCTTGATCTCCAGCCGCTCGACCGGCGCGGCAACGGTCAGCTCGACGTTGTCATCGTCATCATCGTCCTCATACGGTTTCGGTTTTCCTTGCGGGGCGGAGTTCGTCATTTGCACGTCGTTCGGCCGGCTCCACCCGGCGGGGCGTTGCGCTGGATCGAACTCGGCCAGAGCCGAGTACTCGCCCCGCGCCGCGATCATGGGCCGATAGGCGGGCCGATCCGCCGGCTCGTCGAGTTGGAAGTCGCTGGATTCGTCGAGTGGCGGCCCGCTCGGCTTCTTTACAGGCGGCTGCTTCGGTCCTTTGATTTCGTTGACCGTGTGGCAGTCGGGGCATTTCATCGTCTCGCCGATTTTGGAGAGCGGCGCGTACATCCGCGTGCGGCACAGGTAGCAAACCACCGCCACTTCCTTGGCCGGCGGCGGCTTTGGTCGGGCCTGCGGACCCAGCACCAGCGGATCGACCGTCCGGTCGCGCGGCTTCGCCGGCCGGTGGGCCGGCTGCGTGGCACTTGCCGCGGCGACAGGGTCGATTTGCTCTAACTCGCTCACGTTGGGCGGCGGTGGTGCAGGGGGCGTCACCGTCCCGCGCATGCCGCTGTGCGAACGAGGTTGGGGAGGGGGGCTGGGGGCTCGGTGGCCGGGGTTCGGGGCGGAAGACGGGGGAATCTGCCTCCTGCCTCCTGGCTCCTGACCACTGACCACTGACCACTGACCTTCGACCTCGCCACCCAGCTTGAACGCCTGGCCGCATTTGGGACAGGTCACCAGCGATCCGGGCGCAATCGCCGGCGCTTTGATCTGCCCTTGGCAATGCGGGCAGGTAATCTTCGGCGGCTGATTGTTCGTTGACATAGTGCAAAAAGCAGGCAGCGGTGAAGCCACCCGCATTGTATCCACATTGGAAGCTGCAAACGACAAGCGGCTGTTCGCGACCTTTACTTTCCCAACGCCGCGCCGCCCGGTTACAATCGGGGTTCCTCCCTCCTCCCACCCGGCAGCCACTCCCATGATCGGATCAGCGGCACCTCGTATTCGCTCGCGGCGGACCTTTCTTGCCCAGGCGGGCGGTGGATTTGGGGCGCTCGCCCTGGCGTCGCTGCTGGCTGACGAGCGCGGGGCCCGCGCCGCAGGGGCCAACTCGACCGCGGAGGGGGGCCCGCGAGCCACCCACTTCGAGCCGCGGGTGAAGCGCGTGATCTGGCTGTTCATGCACGGCGGGCCGAGCCACGTCGATCTGTTCGATCCCAAGCCCGACCTGCAAAAGTATGCCGGCCAGCCGCTGCCCGATAGCTTCGGCCAAGTGATGACCCGCCGCAAAGTGGCCGAGAACCCGCTGCTGGGGCCGATCAAGCCGTTGCGGCCGCGCGGCAAGTCGGGCTTGGAGATTAGCGATTTCCTGCCCGAAATCTCCAAACATGCCGACGAATTGTGCGTCATCCGCAGCATGCACGGCGACAGCGTGAACCATCCGCAGTCGGTCTATCAGATGAACACCGGCAGCATCCTGATGGGCCGGCCGAGCGTCGGCAGTTGGGTCGCTTATGGCCTGGGAAGCGAAAACCGCGACCTGCCGGCGTTTGTCGTTCTGCCCGATCCGGGCGGCGGCGTGAAAGGGGGTCCGCCCGCCTGGGGGAGCGGCTACCTGCCGGCGACGTATCAAGGCGTCACCATGCGTCCCGGCGCGCAGCCGATCCTGCATTTGCAGCCGCAGCCCGGCATCAGCGCGCTGCAACAGCGGGCGACGCTCGACCTGGTGCAGCGGCTCAACCGCGAGCACCTGGCGTCTCGCGACGGCGACGACGAGCTATCGGCCCGCATCAAGGCGTATGAACTGGCCTTCCGCATGCAGTCGGCCGCGCCCGACCTGGTGAACCTGGCGGACGAATCGGCCGAGACGCTCGCGCTGTATGGTCTCGACGAAAAGCCGACCCGCGAGTTTGGCCAGCGGTGCCTGTTGGCCCGCCGGATGATCGAGCGGGGCGTCCGCTTCGTCCAGGTCTATTCGGGCGACACCAACGGCTGGGACGCCCACAACGACGTAGCGAAAAACCACGGCCAGTATTGCCAGGCGACCGACCTGCCGGTGGCTGGTTTGCTGACCGATCTGAAGCGCCGCGGCCTGTGGAAAGACACGCTCGTCATTTGGGGGGGCGAGTTCGGCCGGATGCCGATGAGCGAGCAAGGGACGGGCCGCGACCACAACCCGTGGGGCTACACGGTCTGGCTGGCCGGTGGCGGCGTGAAGCCCGGCTTCGCCTACGGCGCGACCGATCCCGTCGGCCTCCGCGCCACCGAGCAGCCGGTCCATGTGCGCAACTTCCACGCGACGCTATTGCATCTGTTGGGCCTCGACCACGAAGCGCTCAGCTATTTCCACAACGGCCTCGACGAACGCCTGATCGGCCCGACAGACGATGTGGAGGTGGTGGAGGGGATTTTGGCGTAAATCCAGCCGCGCAGCGGCGAAAGAATAAAGCCGGGGGCGTGAGCCCCCGGACTGCAATTAGCAATTCGATCGGCATCCCCGAATGGGCGACACATGAATTTCGCACTCTCGAAAACCTATGGCGCAGCCGAGACCGAAAGTACGGGTTCCTCTTCTCTATTCTGCTCAGCCGCCGAATAGAGAAGGAACCCGTATACTTCGCGGAGCGCGAGGCGGGTATGAGCGATACAAAAGACGCCGGCCAGAAACGCGCGGCCACGGACTGGAGCTATGACGATCCGGCATCGGTCGCCTCCGCCATCGAGCGCATGGCCAACGATCCGGAAGTCCTTCGTGAAGTTGCCGCAATTGAACGCGATTTCGGACCATTGCTAAATGATGGATTGCAGAAGTACGAATGACCGTGCGCCTCTGCTCACCGTGCCCGATTGCAAACATTCGGGGGGACCGATGCACTGGCTGCTAGGATGCCGATTAAGGCCGTAACCTATCCAAGTGCAATAACTTGCGGGCCTCATCCAAAAATCAATCCCTGGGCTGGGCAATTTATGACAACAGAAAATACCACCCGGTTAGGGAATGCTCGGCCCTGCTCGCTGAGCAGGGGCGCGCTGGCCGCTGCCGGCGTCGTCATTTGGATGCTGCTAGTCGGCTTAAACTCGGTGCCGGCCCAGGAGGAAATCCTCGCCGACTCGGCCAACAATCAGGCTCCCGTCGATGCCGCGCCGATCAATGAAATCCCGATCACCGACGCCGATCGCGAGCACTGGGCGTTCCGGCCGGGCGAGCGGCCGAAGCTGCCGGCGGTCAACGATTCGGCCTGGCCGCGAACGGCGGTCGATCGCTTTATCCTGGCCAGGTTGGAAGAAGATAATCTCCAACCGGCGGGCGAGGCAAATCGCGCAATGCTGCTGCGGCGATTGACCTTCGATCTTGCGGGCCTGCCACCGACGCCTGAGGAGCTGGCCGCTTTCGAGAGCGACCAGCGGCCCGATGCCTACGAGCGGGTGGTCGATCGGCTGCTCGCCAGCACTGCCTATGGCGAGCGCTGGGCGCAGCATTGGTTGGACCTGGCCCGCTTCGCCGAGACCGACGGCTTCGAGCACGACAAGCTCCGTCCCGACGCCTGGAAATATCGCGATTGGGTGATCGCGGCGCTCAACGAAGACATGCCTTACGACGAGTTCGTGACGCGGCAAGTGGCGGGCGACAAGGTCCAAAGTCCAAAGTCCAAGGTCCAAAGTTGGAAAGATGATGCCCCCTCTAGCCCCCAGTCTCCAGCCCCTAGCCCCGCACTCCCCACCGCCTTCGTCCTCGCCGGGCCCGACATGCCCGACATCAACGACCAAGCCGAGCGGCGGCATGTTCTGCTGAACGAAGCGACGGCGACCGTCGGCGCGGTGCTGCTCGGGCTGCAAATGGGGTGCGCCCAGTGCCACGATCACAAGTACGATCCGGTCAGCCAGGCCGATTTTTATCGCCTACGGGCCGTGTTTGAATCGGCGGTGCCGCCGCTCAAGCGCGACGTGCCATGCAACGTGCTGGTCGAGCAGGAGGACGAAGTAGTCTCCCGCCTTTGGCTGCGTGGCGACCATCGGCGTCCGGGAGCCGAGGTGCAGCCGGGGTTTCCGCGGATCGCGACCCCAACCCGAAGCGTCAGCGAGGATGAATCGCCGGGTGCCACTGCTGGCTCGTCCAGCAGTGCCGCCCGTCCCTCGCTAACGCATCGGGTTAGTATGCGAAACCAATTCGCTCAGTGGTTGTTTCGCGATAGCAATCCGCTGACCGCCCGCGTGATGGCCAATCGCCTTTGGCAGCATCATTTCGGCAGCGGCATTTTCGACACGCCCAGCGACGTGGGCCTGATCAACGCCGGCCCGACGCATCCCGAACTGCTCGACTGGCTGGCCACCGAGCTGCGCGATGGCCGCTGGCAGCTCAAGCGAATGCACCGCGTGCTGCTCAACTCCGCGACTTACCGCCAAACGTCGGCTCCGCGCCGGCTCGATGGCGAGTCGCTGCGCGACGCAATGCTCGCCGCGGCGGGTTTGCTAACCAGCGAGCGGGGCGGGCCGGGCGTGCGGCCGCCGCTGCCGCCGGAACTGGTCGGCACGCTGCTCAAGGACCAATGGAAACCGAGCCCGCGCGAGGCGGAACACTACCGCCGCAGCATTTATGTCTTTGCCCGCCGCAACCTGCGCTATCCGATTTTCGACGCGTTCGATCGGCCCGACGGCAACGCAAGCTGCTCCGTTCGCAACCGGAGCACCACCGCCCCGCAATCGCTGCTGCTGTTCAACAGTGAGTTTTCGCTGCTGGCCGCGCGGCATTTGGCGAGCAGAATCCTCAGCGAAGATCCAAGAGCCGAAGAACCGCGCCGGCAGGTCGAGCGGCTCTATTTGCTGACCCTTTCGCGGAGGCCCACGGCGCCCGAAACGGCCGCGCTTACAAAGTTTCTGCACGAGCAGCGCGCGCGATTGGCCGCCGAAGGCCGCCCGCGCGAAGAACTTGCCTTACCCACCGACCTGCCCGACTCCGCCGATCCCTACGCCGCCGCGGCCCTGGTCGATGCCTGCCTGGCGATGTTCAACGCCAACGAGTTTTTGTACGTCGATTGAGAGGCGAGCGGGAGGCGTGAGCCTCCCGATAGGGTGGAACTAGAGATCGGAACGCGGTGTGAGAAACTATTGCCTTGCGAGGGCGTTCTCGCCAGGCAACCACTTACGGCAAGGCGTTGCCATCGGGAAGCTTACGCATCCCGCTCGCCTGAAGTACGTTCGCCCGGAACTAGCTATGGACCGCTTCTGGCTGCTCACGTGGACCACTTACGGAACCTGGCTCCCTGGCGACGAGCGCGGGTTCGTCAGCGAAGTCAACGACGGCCAGGGAGGCCGCGTGATTCACAACCTTCCCGGCACCCCCCACGATGCCGGATGGAATCGCCTGGAATTTGACTCGCGCCGCCGACTGGTGGCCAAGCCGATCTACCTGGTCAATGAACAAGCAGCCATTGCCTTCGCCCAGTTTGAGGAGACGGCGGCCTATCGTTGTTGGCAATTGATTGCGGTAAGCGTCATGGCGAATCACGTTCACTTGGCGGTCGGAGTACCAGGCGATCCCCAGCCGGAAGACATTCTGCGCGACTTCAAGAGCTATGCCAGCAGGGCGCTCAACCGAGCGTTTGGACGTCCAGCAAGCGGCACGTGGTGGACCGAGTCCGGTTCCAAGCGAAAGCTCAAGGACGAGGCGGCGATTCTCAGTGCGGCCGCTTACGTTCGCGATCAGGAGTTTCCGCTGCTGACTTGGATTCGACCCGAGTTCCTGGCCGAGCTTGGCAGTGGAAAAGCACCCGGCAAGAGTTGAAAGGCGAGCGGGAGGCGTGAGCCTCCCGATAGGGTGGAACTAGAAATCGGAATGCGTTTTGAAGGACGTTTTGCCTCGCCAGAGCATTCTCGCTGGGCGACCACTTACGGCAAGGCGACGCCATCGGGAAGCTTACGCATCCCGCTCGCCTAGAGCACGCTCGCCTATTGCTTGTGCGCCGCGGCAACTTGCTGATTAGATGCAGCATCCTTCGACGCGCCCGCTTGCTCCAGCGCTGCGATCACCTGGCTCTCGGTGACCATGTCGCGCAGGACGATTACTTCGCCCGGTTTGCCGGCGGGATAAATGGCCAAGAGCGGAATGGAGTTGCTATTGAGCTCGGCCAGCTTGAGTTTGATGGTGTCGTTGTGATCGGACCAGTCGGCCAGCACCGGCGCGACGCCGTTCTTCTCGACCACTTCCTTAACGCCCTGCGTGTTGATGGCAAACATGAAATTGGTTTGGCAGGTCGGGCACCAATCCGCCGTGAAGTCGATCATCACGGTCTTCCCTTCGGCCTGTAGCTTGGCGATCGTGTCGGGCGAGTAAGCCTCCCACTCGTACAAGTGCTTGACTGGACCCAGGAAGGTGAACGCTCCCCAGCCGATGGCCGCGGCCGTCGCCACGCCCAGTCCCCAGGCCCGCAGTTGCTTGCCGACGCTTTCATAGACGGGCACCTTGCCGATGATCCAGCAGGCGAGCCAGGTTGCCATCACTAGGGCGAGCGTCGGAATGAACCAATCGGCGCTGATCGTGGCGAACAGATAAACCACGGTGCCCAGCAGCACGAAGCCCATCAGTTGCTTGAAGGTCTCCATCCACTCGCCCGGCTTGGGGAGCCACTTGACCAGCGCCGGAAACGCCCCGATCACCAGGTAGGGCGAGGCCATTCCCACGCCGACGCTGGCGAAAATGAGGTAGGTGACGATCGGCGGCTGGGCCAGCGTATAGGCGAACACCGGGCCCAAAAACGGCCCGCTGCACGGCGTGGCCAGCAGCGTCGTGAAGATTCCCTTGAAGAAAGCGCCCGACGGCCCTTCCTGGCGCTGCAGCTTGCCCGAGGCGCTCGACTGGGCGAAGCCGGGAATCGGCACTTCCCATACGCCGAGGAAACTGAGCGCGAAGGCGAACACGATCACCACCATCGCCACCTTGAACCAGGTGTAGGTAAATTGCTGCCCCCAGGCCAGGTTCTCGCCGAAAAAGAACGACCCAAATGCCGCCGCGGTTGCCAGCAGCAAAAACACCAGCAGCAGCCCGCCGGCAAACCAGGCATTCAAGGCAAACACCTTCGCCCGGCTCTGGCCCCCTTGCTGGGCAAACGAGAGCACCTTCAAACCGATCACCGGCAGCACGCAAGGCATCAGGTTGAGGATCAGGCCCCCCAACAGGCCAAAGCCGACGATCGGCAACAGGCCGGCATAATCGACCTTGCCGGTCGGCAAGGGATTCGCCTTGGCCAGCGCGGCGACATCTTTGTAGCCGGTCACTTCGCCCGGCACGGGGGGCGACGATCGTTTGACCGGGATGAATTCGAGCGGAAGCTTGCCGTCCACAGTGCTGCTTGCGACGGGAATGCCGACGCGAAATTGCACCGCTTGCGGCGGCAGGCACCCTTTTTTGCAGGTTTGAAAACCGATGTAGCCGGTCAGCACGTGCTCCCCTTCGGGCGAATCGGCCGGCACGCTCAGGTCGATCGACCAGGTTACCGGCTCGTCGTGGTATCGCTCGTCGGGCATTCCCGCCTTGGCGGCGGCCTTTGTCTTTGGCTCAACCGAGGTGGCAAGCGGCGAAACGGTCCAGCCGGGAAGCTTGTTCAAGGCGATCAGTGTCGGCTTGTTCGCGCCCACCTTGTCCGGGTCGGTCGGGGCATAGGCATAGATGTGCCAGCCATTGGTGGGCGTGGCGGTGAGCACCAGCTTGGCCTTGCCACCGGGCGCGACCTGTGCCGGCTCGATGTGGCCGGTGAAGACGACTTCCGCCTGCTTGGGATCGGGCCGATATTCGCCGGGCGTTTCGGGCGCGGCGGTGTAGTCCTCAAACGTGGCGACCAGTTTTTCCGAGAGGGGCAAGCAGGCCTCTTTGCAAACCTGGCCCGATACATTGACCGCAATTTCCAGCGACTCGGGCTGCGTCCCCGCGGTCAGTTCGATCGGCGCCGTCCAGGTGACCTGATCGCCGTGTTCCTCGGCGCTGACGGGGAATGGGTTCTCGTCGCCGGGGAACCTCACATGCGGCGGACTATCAGCCTGAAACGGCCCCAGCACCTTGAATTCCGGCGCATCGGCCACCTTGATGCGCGTTCGCATCGGCCCGCCGTCGGGCTGAGTGATCGAATAGATGTGCCAGTCGGGCTGCATCAGTGCGGTGACGTGCAGCCTTCCGCGGCGCGAACCCTTTTGAACGTCGAACGAGGCGGACAGAGTGGCCGGGTTCGCCGCGCCGCCGAAGCCGCCCAGCCCGGGAATGCCCAGGTCTTGCAGATTGAGCTTGGCCGGCGCTGCTTCCTGCGCCAGTGCAGCCGAGACCAGGCCGGCGATGGCTAGCAGGCTAAAGAACCAGGGGCGGGCCAGTGCCAAAACCGTCATGGCGACTCTCGCTCGTAAGGCAGTACGGATGAATGTAAATCGTTATCTGGCAAGCGGTTGATTGTAGGTTTGCTGGCCGGCGAGGGTCAACTTCGGATCGGAAGGGCCGGCACACGAACCATATGCTCCTTGGCGCACTCTTTGATGCACGCCAGGCGGTCCAGGTAGCAGGCTGCGGCGCATTTTTTTCGCAGAATCGCAAAATTGCCCGGTAAGTTCTACGCAGATCGACGCCGCTCGGTTGATTATCGGACGTAAGTCTCGTAAAATTCTCGTTTTAGGTACACTGTGCCAGAGGCGGAGCGCCAAGCTCGGCCCGTGCTGCTCTTGGCCAATCGCTATCGCCAGCAGCCCTCTGCACAATTCTTAGTCAGCCACTGCCTGCAATCGTTGACAGCTTGCCGTAAGCCATTTAGTATAAACGAGTTGTCGCAATTCTCTTCTCGCTCAGCCGGGGGCATCTTCGTTGGCCAGTCCCTCCCGCAGCGGAGTTTTCAGCAAGGCGACCGACCGCCGAGTCGAGCGATTTACCGAAAGCGTCAGCTTCGACCATCGCTTGTATGCCCACGACGTGCAGGGCTCGGTCGCTCATGCCCAAATGTTGGCATCGGTCGGCCTGATTACCGCGCACGAGTGCCAGCAGATTTGCCGAACGCTGGAAGAGATTCGGGACGAGATTGCCGCGGGACAGTTCGAGCTGCGGATCGAGCTCGAAGACATCCACATGAACATCGAGCAGGCTCTGATCGACCGCCTGGGCGATGTGGGACGCAAGTTGCACACCGGCCGCAGCCGCAACGACCAGGTGGCGACCGACCTGCGACTTTGGACGCGCGACGCGTTGGACCGGATCGACGTGCGGCTGCTGAACTTGCAAACGGCCTTCGTCGATCGGTGCGACGCCGATTTCGATGTGATTTTGCCGGGCTATACGCACATGCAGCGGGCGCAGCCGGTGCTCGCTCCGCACTACTGGCTGGCGTATTGCGAAAAGCTGGAGCGCGACCGCCAGCGATTGAAAAACTGCCGCGAGCGGGTCAACGTCAGCAGCCTGGGGGCCGCGGCCCTGGCGGGGAGCAGCCTGCCGATCGACCGGGCCGACGTTGCCTGGCGGTTGGGTTTCGAGCAGATCGGGGCCAATAGCATCGACATCTCGAGCGACCGCGATTTCGTCATCGAGTCGGCCTTCGTGTTGACGCTGATCGCCACACATTTAAGCACCTGGGCCGAGGAATGGATTTTGTGGTCCACGGCGGAGTTCAATTTTCTCAAGCTGCCGCAGGAGTTCTGCACCGGGTCGTCGATCATGCCGCAAAAGATCAACCCCGACGTGCTGGAGCTGACCCGCGGGAAAACGGCCCGCGTGATCGGCAATTTGCAGGCTTTGCTGGTCCTCGTGAAGGGCTTGCCGCTGGCCTACAACCGGGATTTGCAGGAAGACAAAGAGCGAATTTTTGACTCGTTCGACACGGTCGAATTATGCTTGGAACTAGCCGCGCCGCTGGTATCGGACGCCAAGCTGAACCGGGAAGCGATTGCCGAGAAGCTCGACCGGGGCCACCTCGACGCGACAACGCTGATGGAGTGGCTGATCCTGCGCGGCGTGCCGCAGCGATCGGCCCACCACCTGGTCGGGCAGCTTGTGGGGCAGGCGCTGGAGCGGGGCTGCCGGCTGCAAGATTTGAAACTGGAAGATTTCCGCTCGGCCGACGCGTCGCTCGACGAAGGCGTGTTTGCCGTGCTGGGAGTGGAGAAGGCGGTGCAGGCGTTCCAGAGTTTCGGCTCGACCGCGCCTTCCCAAGTACGCAAACAGATTGACGAGTGGAAGAAGAAAGTAAAGTAGGCCGGCGCGCGGTCGGGCTTCCCGCAACCACTTCATGACGAACATCGCGATTCATTGGATTGGCAACATGGCACACCGCTACTTACGTTTGGCGATTCTGACGACCGCAAGCTTGCTAGTCGTGTCGGTGCGCGCTCAGGATCCCTTTGCGGTGCCGATGCCGGAAGGGGCGGCCGCGGCAGAGCCCGCCGACGTCGATCCATTCGGTGGAGCCGCCAGGCCGGCGACGGCGACGCCCAAGCCGGGCGAAGCTGCCGCAGGCCCGGCCGTCGAAGAGCCCCTGGTCGTCGAGCAACTGCGGCGGAGCAATCCCACAACGCCCGCTGCGTTGCTGCGGGCCGCTGGGGCCGTGCTGCAGTTCGGGCGCGCGGACGAGGCCAAAACCTATCTGGCAAAGTTCCTGGCGGCTGGCTTTCCCGAAAGCGAATTGGCCGCAGTGACCGACCAGGTCGGTTCGCCGCTGATCTTGAAGCTCTCCGGCGCGACCGATCTTCAGCCCGAGGGGCGGCAGGTCGCTGAGCTCATTTTCTCGGCCGCGGAAAAGCAGGTCCGCGATCCAGCCTGGATTGCTGGCGAAATCAAAAAACTTTCGGCACCCGAACTGGGCGTGCGGCAAGCGGCGCTCGCTCGGCTCGATGCCTCGGGGCCGTATGTGGTCACGCCGATCTTGCGGGTGCTGGCCGATGCCGCGAGAGAAACCGAACATCGCTTTTTGCGGGCGGCTCTGGCCCGTTTGGCCGTATCGACCGAAGGGCCGCTGATCGGCGCGCTGGAAACGCCTAGCGACCAGTTGAAGGCGCAAGTCGTGGCGGTACTGGGCCGGATGCGCTCGCAACCGGCAACGCTGCACCTGGTCCGGCTGGCGGTCGATCCGGCCGTTGCCGCCGAGGTTCGCCAGGTGGCCGCCGCCGCGCTGCTCAAAACGGTGGGCACGGTCCCCGACCTTTACGAAGCCGAGAAATATCTCCGCCAAGAGATCGACTCGCTGCTAAGTGGTGAGTTGCCCTATCGGGCCGACGAAAACGGGCAGATCGTGCTCTGGTCGTGGGATGAAGCGAATTACGCCGTAGTCGGCCGCACGCTGCCGGCCGACGATGCGGCCCTTCTCTTGGCGACGCGGCTGGCGGCCGATCTACTGGCTTTGAGCCCTGCATCGAACGAGGCCCAGCGGCTGGCGCTGCTGACCAATTTGGAGCTATTGAAGGTGTTGGGGGGCCTGGATCAACCGTTGGATGCGCAGCAAGTCCTGCGCGGCATTCCCCAGTCCGAGCGGGCCCAGCTCGTCAATCAGGTTTTGGACGATGCTTTGAAGGCGAATCGCGTTCCCGCCGCGATTGCCGCCGCGGAGGTCTTGGGCCAAATTGGCGAGGCCGCGCTCTTGACCAGTGGCGGGCCGGCGGAAAGCCCGCTGGCGCTGGCAATGATGCATTCCGACCGTCGCCTGCGCGCGGCGGCGACGAGGGCGGTGCTTAGCCTGAATCCGCAGCCGTCGTTTCCCGGGGCCAGCCGGGTGATCGATACGCTCGGCTACCTGATTCAGACGACCGGCACGCCGCGGATGCTGGTGGGACATCCGAGGGGCGAAGAGGCGCAAACGCTGATCGCCTGGGCTGGCGAGTTGGGCCTGGAAGGCGACGCGGCCTACACCGGTCGCCGCCTGATTGAAGGGACGGCAGCCAGTTCGGACATCGAGTTGATCCTGATCGGCGATGCGATCGACGGACCTCCGGTGCGGGAACTGGTGCAGTTGCTCCGCCAGAATTACCGGACGGCTCAGATTCCGATCGGCGTGATGGCAAAAAGCGACAATCTGGATTCGCTGCGTTTTTTCTTCAGGGACGATCCCTTTACAAGCGTTTCGCCCCGCATTTATTCGCTGCCGGTAGCCGCGAACGAAGTGCGCAAACTGCGGGCCATCGCCGGGCGAAACCAGGTGCCTGCCAGCGAGCGGGTCGCCGAGGCCCAGGCCGCATTGGCGGCGGTGAGCAAACTGGCCGAATCCCCCGCGGGCTATTCCGATTGGAACGTTTTGCGTCTCGAGCCGGCGGTGATTAACGCTCTGAACAGCTCGTCGCTAACAGCCGCTGCCGCCAAGGTGCTCGGCAGCTTTGGCACCCCCGGCAGCCAGACCGCACTCGTCGATTTCGTCAGCCAAACCGCCCGCCCACTGACCGACCGCCAGGCAGCGGCAGCGGCCTTTGCCGCAGCGGTAAAGCGGCGGGGCTTGAACTTGACGCAGCGGAAGATCGTCGAGCAGTATGAGCGGTACAACGCCAGCGAGACGCTCGATCGCGAAACCCAAGTGGTGTTGGGCTCGATCCTCGACACGATCGAAGCGCCGACGGCCGACGAGCGAGCGACCGCCAGCACTTTGAAATGAAGCGAGCGTTTACTGACGGATCGACACCCATGGCCCTCCAGCGACCAGCGACCGGCGAAACCGGCCCGCCCATCCCCGGCTTGATCGGCGGCAGCGCGGCGATGGAAGCGGTTTATTCGCTAACCCGCAAGGTGGCCAAGACCAACGCCTCGGTGCTACTGATGGGCGAGACGGGCACCGGCAAGGAGCTGATCGCCACCGCCATTCATCGCCTGAGCCAGCGGGCCAGCGGGCCCTTGGTCCGGGTGAATTGCGGGGCCCTCAGCGAAAGCCTGCTCGAAAGCGAATTGTTCGGGCACGTTCGCGGGGCGTTCACCGGCGCGATCAACAACCGCACCGGCCGCTTTGAAGCGGCCCACACGGGCTCGATCTTTCTGGACGAGATCAACAGCACCTCGCTCTTTTTGCAGGTCAAGCTGCTGCGTGTCCTGCAAGAGCGCGAGTTCGAGCGCGTCGGCGACATCGCCACCAACCGCGTCGATGTGCGGGTCATCGCCGCCAGCAATCGCGACCTGTATGCCGAAGTGGAGGCCGAGCGATTTCGCGAAGATCTGTACTGGCGGCTGAACGTGGTGCCGATCGTCATCCCGCCGTTGCGGCTGCGGCGCGACGACATTCCCGCCCTGGTGGCCCACTTTCTGAACTACTACAGCGAAAAGAACGACAAAAACGTCGTCCATATTCAGGCCGATGCGATTGCGGCGCTGCAAGACTATCATTGGCCCGGCAACGTCCGCGAGCTGCAAAATTATGTCGAGCGGGCCGTGGCGATGGCCGACGGGGACGAACTGAACGTGGACCTGTTGCCCGACACCGTGCTGGGCCGAGCCCAGCGCCGCGGCGGGCGGGTGCGGGGCGTCGATCTGGAATCGCTGGTGTTCGAGGTGGTGCAGCAGGGCCTGCAGGTCGCGCCGGCCGACGAAACCGACCTGCACGAAAAAATCGTCAACCGGGTCGAGCGCGAGCTGATCGTCCAGGTCATGCAAAGCTGCAACCGCGTGCAAACCAAGGCGGCGACACGGCTGGGAATCAACCGCAACACGCTCCGCAGCAAGCTGCAGCAATACAACCTGGAAGAGCAGGACGAGGCGAAGGCGGACTAAAGCTCTGTCACCAGCAGGTTCGTGGCCCCTGTCCGATCCACGGCGCGAGCTCTTCACGAAGTCGCTCGTTTTCCGCGAGCTTAAACCGAAATTCATTTCGCTGCTTCCAATGCGGCGCTGCGGGAAATCAGATCGATCTGTGGGCGGTGATCTCCAAACTTCCTTGGCACGAAGCAGCCGCCGATCGGCTCCTGAGGTATAATCGTCCATTCGTCGCAGTAAATCTCCCGGCCGTTTCATGGCATCTGGCGATGTCCACCTTTCGCGAAAAATTCGTTGCTAGCGATGTGTGGCTGCTACTGTGGCTTGTCGGATCGCTTGGCCTCGCGCTTTATCGACTGTTTGTTTCGCTAGAACCTACGCTTTCCGCGCTCCGATCTCCGGCGTATTTACTACTCGCTCTCTTCGCCGTACTCGCTACGGTCGTCCTCACCCTCGTCGTTTCGCCCATCCTGGCGTTTTTCGTTTTCGATGGCATGACGCAGCGACAGGCTCGTCGCAACGGAGGTCCGTTCACGGTTGGAGATCGAGTCGTCCTGATTGTCGGCCGGCAGGCTGGCAAGGAAGGCGTGGTCACTTCGCATGGACAATGCCAGACGCTTCGAATCACGCTTGCTGGGGACGATCGGGAACACGGCAACTATTCACACTATCACCTGAAGCGTGCAGGCGGACCATTCGATGCTTCCGAGTCGGTATAATCATGGCAGGAGGTGCGCTCATGACACCGCTTGCATCCGTGGTTCACAGTGACCCCGACATCCTTGGCGGCGCGCCAGTGTTTGTCGGCACTCGGGTTCCTTTCCGCGCCCTAATCGACTACCTCGAGGGAGGTCGGCCCCTAGCCGAGTTCCTGGAAGATTTTCCGACGGTTCCCCGCGAACAGGCGGTGGCCGCTCTGCAACTGGCAGCCCAAGCCCTGGTGGCCGATGCGTGTCCTGCTTGACGAGTGCGTGCCCAAGCGGCTCGGGCGAGAATTAGTCGGACACGCCGTCCGGACGGTGTCCCAGGAGGGCTGGTCGGGCAAGAGGAACGGCGAACTGCTGGGGCTGATGTCGGCCAGCGGCTTCGAGGTGCTGCTGACCGTGGATCAAGGGATTCGGCACCAGCAAAACCCGCAGGCTATGGGCGTGGCCGTCGTGGTAATGTTCGGGGCCAGCAACCAGTTCGCGGACCTGGTGCTGCTGGTGCCTGAAGTTCTGGTGGCCATGAACAGGGTGCAAGCTGGCAATGTTGTGGAGGTTCGCGCCTAAACGGGGCGCAGCCGACAGGGGTCGCCATTTCGGTTTCCGAGTGTTCAGAATCGCTAGGAGGCCGCTCGGCGCTAGCTTTAGAGTTAGGCGGGGGAGAGCTTGCGGTTGGGGCTTTCGGTTGCTGACTCGTCGGGTCTGGGGTACGATTGATTCAGGCAGCACCCACCGACTGAGAGCCGACCCGTGGACCGCGACACCTTCGACAGCACGATCCGAACGTTCAAACACCGGAGCCCGTTCCGACCGTTCACGGTGTCGCTGGTCAACGGCGAGCGGTTGGAGGTCGACCACCCAGACGCGCTGGCGATTCGAGATGGGGTCGGGCTGTTCGTCGCACCGGGCGGGGTGCCTGCTGTCTTCGATCACGAGGGGGTCGCCCAAGTGATCGGGGACTTGGCCAGCCACCCAACCCCATAACTGGGGCGCCTGGCGAGGTTGCCCTCGCCGCGAGCGCCTGCGTTTTATAGCCTGCGCCTCCGGCTGCGGGTTAAACGACCCGAACTCGTCGCCTATGCCAGCAACTCGGTCACCAGCCGGGCTTGTTCGACGCCGGTCAGCTTGGCGTCAAGCCCCTGGAACTTGTACGTCAGACGCTCGTGGTCGAGCCCCAGGCAATGCAGCAGGGTGGCGTGCAAGTCGCGAACGTGTACGCGGTCTTTCGTGACGTTGAAGCCGAATTCGTCGGTTTCGCCCAGGGTGAGTCCCGGCTTGATGCCGCCGCCCGCCAGCCACATGGTGAAGGCGTTGGGATGATGGTCGCGGCCGTCGTTGCCCCCTTGGACCATCGGCGTGCGGCCGAACTCGCCCCCCCAGATGACGAGCGTTTCGTCCAAGAGGCCCCGCGCCTTGAGGTCTTTCAGCAAGGCGGCACAGGCCTGATCGGTGTGCAGGCAGTTCTTCTTCAGGTCGGCGACCAGGTTGCCGTGCTGGTCCCAAGCCTCGTGAAAGAGCTGGACGTAGCGGACGCCCCGCTCGACCAGCCGGCGGGCGAGCAGGCAGTTGTTGGCGAACGACGACTTGCCCGGCTCGGCTCCGTAGGCGGCGAGCACTTCCTTTGGCTCTTGCGAGATGTCCATCAGGTCGGGGGCGCTCATCTGCATTCGAAAGGCCATCTCGAAGGCGGCGGTGCGGGTGGCGATTTCAGGATCGCCCACCTGCGCCAGGCGGTGCTGGTTGAGCGTGCGGATGGCGTCGAGCGAATCGGATTGCAACTGCCGATCGACGCCGCGGGGATTCTCCAAAAACAGCACCGGCTCGCTGCCGCCGCGGAACTGGACTCCCTGATAAACCGTGGGGAGAAAGCCGCTCCCCCAATTGCTGTTGCCGCCGCTGGGCCCCTTGCTGCCGCTGCTAAACACGACGAACGACGGCAGGTCGCGGGTCTCGCTTCCCAGGCCGTAGGTGACCCAGGCGCCGATGCTGGGGCGGCCGAACTGCTGGTTCCCCGTGTTCATCAGAATCTGGGCCGGGGCATGGTTGAAGGCGTCGGTCGTCATCGACTTGACGATCGCGATGTCGTCCACCACGGTGGCCAGGTGGGGCAACAGCTCGGACAGTTCCGCGCCACACTGGCCGTGGCGGGCAAACTTGAACTTGGGACCGAGCAGCTTGCTGTTCGGGTCGATGAACGCCGCGCGATACCCCTTGAGCAGCTCGGCGGGCGGCAACTTGCCGTCCCACTTGGCCAGCTCCGGCTTGTTGTCGAACAGTTCCAGGTGGCTGGGGGCGCCCGCCATGAACAGGAAGATGACGTTCTTCGCCTTGCCCGGAAAATGCGTCGGCTTGGGAGCGAGCGGATCGCTGGCGGTCGCTGCTTGAACGCTGCCCGCGCCGGCCAGTTCGGCCAGCGCCGCCGCGCCCAGGCCGACGGCGCAGTCTTTGAGAAACCAACGGCGGGCGAGGTGGGTGGGGTGCATGGGGAGAGTTCCAGGTTCAAAGTTCAAGGTTCAAAGTTGCGCTGGGCTAGAACAGCTCGAGCACATGTTCGCCGCCGTGTGCCGGATTGCCCGTTAACGTCCCGGCCATCGGGTTAACCACGAGGTCCAGGACTTCCAGCGGAATTTGTCCCACCAAGGCCGGCACATTATCTGCCACTTCCATCACCTCGACCGTGCAGACTCGGTCCATGATGGTCAGTCGCACCGTGTCGTAAATGGCCGCCGTGCGAATGCCATTGGTCGTGGTCACCGTGCGATCGCGCGTCTTACTGAGTCCCAGTTGTTGAATGTACCGCGTGGAGAGCGAGAACATGGTTGAGCCGGTATCGACCAGCGCCTCCATGATCTCGATCCGCCGCACCTGGTCTCTGGGGAGCGCTCCCTTGCGTTCGGCCAGCAAATCCTCCAGGTTTTCCACGCGAATTCTGGTTGTCACACGGCCCACGGGTTCAACCTCCAAAAGTCCGGTGGTGAGCATGGCGTTACTCCTTCGTAATCGTTTCGTCCAAGTTCAAGAGCACCCGGCTCACCGCGGTCCAAGCGGCGAGCTGCGCGGGGGTTGCCCCGTCGGGAAGCGGCGGGGGGTTGGCGGGGTCGTTGGCGGGGTCGTTGGCGGCCAGATCCCAAGGCTTTGCATCGGGCTGCGCGAAGCGCTCGGTTTGTTTGGATAGCAGCGAGAGCAGCGCGGTCGACTCGATTTCGTCGGGCACTCGGGCCGTGCAGCAGCGGAAGGCGTGGGCCAATCGCTGCCCGTCGGTTGCGCCCCCTTCGGTCAGTACCCGCATCGCCAGCGCCCGTGCGCATTCGAGGAACAACGGCTCGTTGAGCGAGGCAAGCGCTTGCAGGGGAGTGTTCGACCGCGTGCGGCGAACGCAAGAGACCTCGCCATTGGGGGCATCGAAAACTTCGAGCACGGGGTACGGAACGCTGCGGAAGCGGAACGTATAGATTGCCCGGCGGTAGCGGTCGTCTCCTTGAGCTTCGTTCCAAACCTTGGGTCCATAGCTGGCGGGAGGGACAAACAGGAAGTCTGGGGCGGGAGGATAGACGGGCGGCCCGGCCAGCTTCGGATTCAAGAGGCCGCTCGCCGTGAGAGCAATGTCGCGGACGGCCTCGGCCCCGACGCGGAATCGCGGCCCGCGGGCGAGCAAACGATTGTCGGGATCGCGGGCCAAAAGCTCGGCCGGAATCCGCGACGACTGCTGGTACGTGGCCGACGAGGCAATCAGTTTGTGCAGCTTTTTCAGGCTCCAGCCATCTTGCATGAACTGCACCACCAGCCAGTCGAGCAGCTCGGGATGCGACGGAGCCTCCCCTTGCATCCCCAGGTCTTCGCTGGTGCCGACCAGGCCGATGCCAAAATAGGCCTGCCAGACCCGGTTGACGATCGAGCGAGCCGCCGTGGGGGATCGTTCATCGACCAGCCAGCGGGCAAAGTCGAGCCGCGTCGGGTTCTCGGCCGAAAGCGAATGCAGAAACCCGGGCGTCCCGGGCCGAACTTCCTTGGTCGGCTTGAGGAAGTCTCCCCGATCCAGCAGGTGCGTTTTCCGCGGCTCATCGCGGGCGGCGAGCGTGTACTGCGACGTACCCGGGGGATGCTGTTTCCACAAGGCTTCGATCTGTGCGTTCACCGCGCTCCACTCGGGCACCGTCGTTCGCCAGTAGCTGAAAACGGCGGCGATCTGGGCGGGACTGCGTTGGTCCTTCGGTGAATCCAACACCTTCCGCACGCCAGCCGGCACGGGATCGGCCTGGGCCTGGCCGGCGGTGGTGACGCTCAGGCGGAAGCGGCCCAGGTTGTTGTTCTGGTTGTCGTCGCTGTTCCAGCCGCCGTGGTTTTGGGTGAGGCGGAATTTCAGTTTTGCTCCACCAGACAAACTGAGGGGCTTTTCCAACGTGAAGACAGCCTTGCGAGGGACGTTGCTCCGGCCGGGGCCGATGTCGATCCCCCAGGCCGTTTCATCCTTCTGGTCGAGGGCATACTCGATCGGCCCGGTAACTCGTCGCTTTTTGCTTTTGTCCGCGAAGATGGCATCTAGCTCCTTCTCTGCCGGGTTCACATCGGCCGTCGCCCCAGACAGTTTGACTTCCTCCATTTTTCCCGAGCCGTCGGCCGGACCCGCTTCAAGCCGAAACTCCGACAGGGCGCACGTCCCCAGGATCGACCGCCCCGGCCCGCCGAGTGGCAGGTTGGGGTCGTTGAGCATTTCCAATTGCACGGCGGTAATGTTCTCGGCCGTCGTGGTGACGACGAATTCGGTGGTGTGCTTGGTCGGGGCGTAGCCTTGCGCCAGGATCGAGCCGTCGTCCAGCACGTAGTGCTTCTGCCCGCCGCTTACCTCCGGCTCGGGGCTGACGACGGTCCACTCGGGCTGGTTGCCGCGGATCGAATCTTCCCAAGCGGCCATCTGCTCTTGCCAGTCGGGCGATTGATGCTGGAGGCCCGTTTCGAGCTCACCGATTTGCCGCAGCAGGTCGGCCCGCTGCATCAATTGGTCCGGGGGATAGACGGCGACGTTCGCCTCGTGCGTGTCGTTCAAAAACGCAAAGACGCGATAGTAATCTTCCTGCGTGAACGGATCGTATTTGTGGTCGTGGCACTGGCAACACTGAATGGTCAGCCCCAGCATGCTCTTGCCCAGGGCGTCCATCCGGTCGAACATCGCCTCCATCCGGAACTGCTCGGGATCGACGCCCCCTTCTTCGTTGATCATCGAATTGCGCAAGAAACCGGTCGCCACGATCTGGTCCTGCGTCGCGTTGGGCAACAGATCCCCCGCGATCTGCTCGACGACGAACTGGTTGTACGGCAGGTCGCGATTCAAAGCGCCGACCACCCAGTCGCGATACGACCAGACGAACCGCGGCTTGTCTTTTTCGTAGCCGTCGGAATCGGCATAGCGGGCGCCGTCGAGCCAGATGCGGCCCCACCGCTCGCCATAGTGGGGCGAAGCGAGCAGCCGGTCGATTGCCGCGGGAATGGCCCGCTCGCCGGATGCCTGGAAGGCGTCGATTTCGGCCACCGTTGGCGGCAAGCCGGTAAGGTCGAGCGTCAGCCGTCGCAGCAGCGTCAGATCGTCGGCCGCGGGAGACGGCGCGAGCCGTTCCCGTTCAAGCCGGGCCAGTACGAAGCGGTCGATGTCGTTCTTCGGCCAGGCCTGGTTCTTAACGGTCGGCAAGACGGGACGGACGGGAGCGGCGAAGGCCCAGTGGTCCTCGTATTCGGCCCCCGCGGCAATCCAGCGGCGGAGCAGTTCCTTCTCGTCCGCTGTCAGCGATTTTTTCGATTCCGGCGGCGGCATCCGCTCGCTGGCTTCCGTCGCCAAAATGCGGCGCACCAGTTCGCTCTTTTCCGGTTGGCCGTCGACGATCGCCGGCTCGCCGCTGTCGCCGCCGGTCAGGGCCCCCGCCCGCTCGTCCAGCCGCAGGGAACCTTCGCGATGCTTGGCGTCACGCCCGTGGCAGGCAAAGCACTTGTCCGCCAACAGGGGGCGAATCTGTCGCTGGAAGTCGATCTTCTCTTCGTTCTCCGCAGCCCAAGTCAGTGTCCCGCCTAGGGATATGGCCAAGGCGGCGAGCCAGGTCGTTACTTGGGGAGAGCAGAGACGCATCATCGCTGGCACCTTCGCACGCGCACGAGAAGCCGCCGACGGATTGGCCGCGGCTGGCCACAGAGGGAGGCAATTGGGCAGACGGTCTATTCTAGCTGTCCCGCGCCGGCAGTGCCACGTTGTGGCGCGCATCCGCATCCGCATCCTGAGTCGGGCCGGTCAGGTCGGCAACCAAGTGAATCTGCCGGGCCACCTCGCGGAAGCCGAGCGCGCGGTAGAGGTGGTTGCCCACGTCGTTCTGAACGAGCGTTTCGATTTTGGCATGCGACAGGCCCGCCCGGCGAAAGTGGGCCAGGGCATGCTCGATCAATTGCCGCCCCAGGCCGTGGCCCCGATGGCCGGGGCAAATGGCGACGTTGGGGATGTGTCCCAGGCCAGCATCGCGGTCCTGCCAGGTGGTGATGTAGCCCACGATCTGGCCGGCCTCTTCGGCCACAAAGATGCCCGCCGGATCGCGGGCCGCGTCGTCGTCCAAATGGCGCGCCTTCCGCCAGCGCCAGTCGCGTTGGTTTACCGAACCGAACTCGCGCTCGATCCCCTGGTCGATCGAAACGCCGTCGAACGCCTCGGTGGTAATCGCCTTGAGCGTCGGCAGATCGGCGGGCTGGTAAGGACGAATGAGCATGGCGGGGAAACTCGAACTTTTTTGGCGTGATTACACGCAGCGGCGCTAGTATCCTGCATCCTAGGCGAACGACGGGCGTTTACCTATCATTGCAAACAGCCAATTGATGGCCCCAAAATGGAAAACAAATCAAATGACTCTGTGGATTGTGGTTGCGTTTATCGTTGGGGTGGTTATCGGGGCATTAGTCGCGGCAGGACTCGCATGGCTCTACCTGCGACAACGATTCGACAGTGAATTGGGAACAGCGATATCAGCAAACGCAACTGAACTCGCCGTCTTAAGAGAAAGACTCGATTCGCAATCAAAAACGAATTCGGAACAACTCGGAAAGAATTCGGAACTGAGTCTTTTAATCGAAAGTTGCCGAGCCGAACGCGAACTTCTCGCCAGCGACAAATCCGCCCTTCAGGCAACACTGAATGAAGATCGCGAGAATCGACGACAACTGAGCGAGCGCATCTTTGAGTTATCGGCAACGGCCACGGACCACGTCAATGACCTCACTGAGGTGAAGGAAAAGAACGCCGAACTATCCGCGGTGTTAATGAAGGAGAGAGAGGAGGCGAAAGAAAAGATCGCTTTGCTCGTTGAGGCAGAACGAAAGTTAATCGACGTATTTAAGGCTCTCGCTGCGGATACTTTGAAGTCAAATAGCGAGTCCTTTCTTCAGTTGGCAAAATCGGCGTTAGACCAGCAACATGAGGTTGCAAAGGGCGACTTGGAAAAGAGGCAGCAAGCCATCGACTCGCTGATTAAGCCCGTTAGCGAATCCATCAAAGGCGTTGACGCTAAGTTGGCCGACATTGAGAAGCAACGAGCCGAAGCATACGGAAGTCTAACTCAGCAAGTCAGCTCGCTTCTCGTGACAGAGGAGAAGCTTCGTTTCGAAACTTCGCAACTTGTGAAGGCACTTAGATCGCCCGTCGCGCGTGGTCGCTGGGGAGAACTGCAGTTGAAGAGAGTGGTTGAGATGGCGGGAATGGTGGAGCATTGCGATTTCTACCAGCAGCAAAGTGTTGACACCGATGGTGGGAGGCTTAGGCCCGATTTGCTCGTTCGTTTACCAGGAAATGTCCACATTGTCATTGACGCAAAAGTTCCGCTCGCGGCGTTTCTTGAAGCGAGCGAGGCATGCGACGACGAAACCCGAATTTGCAGATTCAAGGACCACGCGCGGCATGTGGCCAACCATGTCGAGCAACTGGGAAAGAAGGCGTACTGGGAGCAATTTGAGTCCAGTCCTGAGTTTGTAGTCCTGTTTTTGCCCGGGGAGCATTTTTTCACGGCGGCGTTGGAGTACACGCCGGAGTTGATCGAACGAGGGATGGAACAAAAGGTGGTTATCGCCACGCCTATGACGCTGATTTCGCTTTTGAAGACTGTGTCCATGGGCTGGCGACAGGAGAAACTGGCAAAGAACGCGGAAGAAATTAGTCGCCTCGGCAAAGAGCTGTATGAGCGTTTGGCGAAAATGGCAGAACACTTCGGCAAGGTTGGAAAGAATCTTCAGGATGCAAGTAAGACCTACAACGAGGCTGTTGCTAGCTTAGAGAGACGAGTTTTGCCTTCGGCTCGAAAGTTCCGAGATTTGGGCGCATCGAGTGCAGACGAGATTCCAGAAGTCGCTGTTATCGACACCTTACCCCGCCTTTTTTCTGCGGTAGAGCTAATGCCCGCGGCGAAAAATTCCCAGGATTCGGTTGAGTAGAGAGTCGCCCTGGCAGCCTACGCCGCACGGCTAAGGGACGGATCGGAATTAACTTCGGAGGTTGGGTCGATCGTTTCCAGATGACTTAGGCCCAGAGGGCTGGGTAGTAGCCTCGACCCTCAGGTCGGGGTTTCGAAGTTTTTAATTCCACGGGAGGTCCGGAGGACCGGCACCGTGTGGCTGTTTCCAGGGACAGCAGCTTTCGAGACCATTGGACACCGGAGCCATGCCTACTAAAAATCCCGTTTATAAGTTCAGTGGGCCGCAGCCATTTGTAGCGATGCGCGCTTCCGCAGAATGAACTCAATAAGGAGCACCGGCACGGCAACGAGAGTTGTCTGCCGTCGATTCATTCACCATGCCTAAACGCTCTGCCCGGATCACCGTTCCCGAGTTCGTCGCCTGCAAGGCTGCCGGGCGGAAGATCAGCATGCTGACCGCCTACGATTACCCGATGGCGGCGCTGGTCGATAGCGCCGGCATCGAGGCGATTCTGGTCGGCGACAGCATGTCGATGGTCGTGCAAGGGCACGATACAACCCTGCCAGTCACTCTGGACGAGATGATCTACCATGCCGAGATGGTCGGACGGGCGGTCGAGCATGCCTTGGTGATCGTCGATTTGCCGTTTCCCACGAATCACTTGGGCGTCCACCGGGCAATCGAAAACGCCGGGCGAGTTTTGAAGGAGACGCGCTGCCAGGCGGTCAAGCTGGAAGGGGGCGCCGACCAAGCCGACGTGATTGCCGGCCTGGTGTCGGCGGGGATTCCCGTCATGGCCCACGTCGGTTTGCGGCCGCAAAGCGTGCATCAGATGGGGGGCTATCGGGTGCAGCGCGACGCCAACCGGCTGCACGAGGATGCGCGAGCGGCGCAAGAGGCGGGGGCGTTCGCCGTCGTGCTGGAATGCATTCCCAGCGCCATCGCGGCAGAAATTACCCAGGTTTTGAAAATTCCGACCATTGGAATCGGGGCCGGCGGCCAGTGCGATGGTCAGGTGCTGGTTATCAACGATCTGCTGGGATTGACGAGCGGCTACGTGCCGAAGTTCGTCAAGCAATACGCCGATTTGACCGCGGCCATTCAAGATGCAGTTGGCCGCTATCGAGACGACGTGCAGGCGGGCCGGTTCCCCGCGGCGGAGCAGGAATTTAAGTGAAGCCGGCAGGCGCAATCGCCGTGGACTCACCAGCGTTGCACTTCACCTTAAGGTGCCTTCAGCGGCGCTTGCCGCGCCATTGTCCCGCGGGGAGTGCGGAGATAGACTACGACGTATCCATTCCATTCATTCTTTTGGACGATTGGCGGGTACCCGGCAGCTACGATTGCCTCGGCACAAACTTTGCGGCGGGCGGTGAGGCTCGCCTTCCTTGGGAAAGATCAGAGATGGGCCGCTGCCAGGCGGCCAGGAAGTCCGCGCAGGGCCGGAGCGAGCGATGCCACTCAATGCCAAGCTCGTCGTCGTTGGCGGCGAGGTTAAAACGGCGGAAATCAAACTGCGGCTCCCTTCGACGGTCGGCCGCGGTCGCGGGGCAAGCATTATGCTGCCGCACCCACTGGTCAGTCGCCAGCATTGCGAACTGTTCGAGGATGGCGGGCGATTGATGGTTCGCGATCTGGGGTCGTTGAACGGTACGTTCGTCAATAACGAGCGGATCAGCGAAGCGGCCTTGCCGTCGGGCGAACTGTTGACGGTGGGGGCGGTCACGTTTCGAGCCGTCTATGACGCTCACGAATCGAATGGCCCGCCGCTGGATGCGGCAGCACAACACCGCCCAGTCCGTTCGAGCGACACGGACCCCAATGGGACCGTTCGCAGTGTGCCTGCCCAAGCAGCCGCGCCGCCGGAACCTGTCGATGAGGGCTCGGTCGAGGGAGATCCAGATTTCAATTTCGACGAACCGCTGACTCCGGTCGATGAAAATATCCGCCTGCCGGCGCCCGAGCATCCCAAGCCAGCGCCGGTTGCCCCGCTGTCCCTGCCTGCCCAGACCACGCCTCAAGCGAAGACGACGCAGCTGAAACCCCCCACGCCCGCCAAGCAGGCTGCCAGCCCGGAAGCGAAGACCGAGCCCCAGACGGTCGATTTTTCGAAGTGGGATCAGGAAGAAGAGGACATCAAGCCCGAAGGGGCCAGCGACGACGACTTCAACGACTTTTTGAAGAGTCTGGACGCAAAGTAGCGCCTTGCCAGGAGCCCTATCCCAGCAAGGGGGTCCAGGTCACGTCGCTGCGGGTGTGCAAACGGGCCGCCAATTCCGCCAGGTCGCGCCGATGGTCGATCAGGGCGGCGGCGGCGTGTTTGATCGACATCTCGCCCATCTCGAAGAGCAGGACCACATCGCCCGATGCGTCGGGCACCACCGTGGGCAATTGCCCGAATTCGCCCGGGCCGATCTGGGTTGCCAAGACCTCGGGAGTCAAGCTTTGAGCAGCCTCGGCCGGCACGACGCACAGCAACCGGCGATTGCCGCCGCAGGCCAGCAGTCGCGGTTGAGCGCCGGCCAAGCAGCGCCCGAGGGGATGTTCCTCGCTCTGACCGGCAAGCGCCGAGCCGGCGATGTCGATGGTGGCCAGCCGGCCGAGCACGGCCTGTCGGGCAGCGGTATGAAGCTGCGCCACCAAGACCTCTCGCTGTTGCCCCCCCGCCGCGATCGCCGGGCGCAGTCCGCCGGCTGGCGACAGGACGCTGGCCGACATTTGCCGATCCAGCAGGGCGGCAATCGCCTCGTCGGCTCCGCGCAATTGTTCGCCGACCATCGCCCGCAGCGGGGCCAGGTTGTCGGCCGACGAGACGTGCTGTTCGTCTTCTTGCTCGTCTTCGATCAGCTCGTCGGTCGCCAATTGCACCGCAAGGTGATGCAACTCGCGGGCCAAATCGACGAGCGAATCGTGCGCGCAGACCGCGTGACTTTGCAGCGAGTGGGCGATGTTCGCGGCGATCTGCGCGCCCAGTTCGAACAGTCGCAGCCGGCAATCTTGAAAGAACAGGGTCTGCAATTCGGCCGGCGAGCGGCGCGGCCCCTTGCTCTTCCCCTTGGGATCGGGCAGCGAGGTCAGTAGCTGCTGCTGGAGGGCGTGCGATTCGTTGAGCAGCCGCACGCGGGCGTCGCGCAGTTTGTCGCACAGGAGTTTCAGATGTGCTTGCAACGCCTTGGCGACTCGCTGGGTGCCATGCACCCGCAAGGCGGGATCATCGACCAGGATCTCGATCGACTGGCGCATCGCCATGCCGGCTTGCTGAATCAATCGCGCGACGCGCTCTTCCAGGGCCAGCAGCAGCTTGGCCGGCGTGACTTTGGCCCCGGAGTCGTTGGGGCGGCTGCCGAACACTTCGTTGGCCGAAGTGAACCACCGCTCGATCGCCGCCCGATCGGCCATCTGGGCGCCCCCGGAGAGAAACGTGCGGAAGAACGCGTCGGGATTGCCCCCCATTTCTTCCGCGGCCATTTCCTGAACGATCTTCATTAGCGGATCGATTTCCAGGTGCAACTGCTCGACGATCGCCCCGGCCTGGGCCTCGACCTGGGCCTGCGTCGATCCCGCTTGCGGCTCGATCTGGGCGATGCCCGCCTTGGGAATCAGCCGGATGCTCTGCTTGGGGTCGTTCCGCCGCGGCGCGCCTTGCCACCGTTCGACGACGTTGCGGGCCACCCGTTTGACCGCGATCTCGACGAGATGGTCGTGGGCAAAGCCGATCTGACAGAGGCCGAACGTCCGCACCCGCAGGCCCTGCGTCGCTTCCCGCGGCTGATGGCGGGCCGCTTCGAGCGATGCCGCGGCGAGCGTCACGCTGTCGAGCAGCAGGAACTCCGAAACTTTGTCGCAGGCCGCCTCGTATTGCTCGGGCGCCAACTCCTCGCCCAGATGCACCAGGTAGGCGTCGTCGATCGCCGGCTTGGCGATCGACCGTTCTTTCAATTTGCAGGCCGGATCGCCGGGGAACGGGCTGCGGTGATAGTGTTGCAACTCGGTCAACGTGGCGACCGCATTGACCGCCGACAGTTCCTGCTGTTGCGGATTGCGGTTCGTGCAGTGAGCCAGCAGCAGCAAGACTTCGGCCTCGGGTTGGTTCAATTCGTCCAAAATTTGCCGAGCCGCGAAGGCGATGTCGGTAATCATTCCGCCACCCGTGCCGCCGCCGATCGAGGCCACGATGACGACCCGCGGGGCCGGCTGCGACGGGCCGAGCGACTTGACCAGCCGCTGGACCGTCCCCTTGATGCGGCCGAACGCCTGATCGGCATGATCCACCAACGCCAGCCGGCCCAGCGGGCGCATGCCTTCCGTCAGTTGAGAACGAGGAATGTTGTAGAGCCAGCGCCGGCTGAGCCATTCCAGAATCTTGCGCGAATCCTCGCGATAATCCTGCGTTTTCCGCAGCGGCAAGGCGAGCGTTTCTTCCGGTCGCAACTGCAATCCGGGGGTGTGCGTGACGCTCGTCAGGTCGCGCTGGTCGCTGTCGAGCACCAGCATCGGAAAGCATTCGCGGGCGGCGCCAACGAGCCGATCGGCCAGCCGCCGCTCGAGCCGGGCGAGAACGCGCGCCCCAGTTCCGCCGATTCCCAGAAACAACGTCGGTCGCGGCTGCCACTGGCTCAGATCCACGGCCAAGGGAGGCAAATCGACCACGGGGGGCGGTTCGCCCAGATCGGCCAGCATCGGGGCTTGGAAGCTATCGCCGTCGCCCCCCACCGCCGACATGTCGGGAACAATCGGCCCGCTCGACGTGTGATGCGTCATCCGCGGGGAAGGCGCGAACGATCCCGTGGCGGCCGTATCGATGGCTTGCGACACGGACTCCAGATGCTGGAGCATCTCGGCCGGCGTTCGCGGCGCCGTGGCGGAAAGGGCGCTCGTCGCGCCAGAACTCGTCGCGCCAGAACTCGTCGCGCCGGAACTGGTGGGCAATCCCGGCTGCGTGGCGGGAACCAGGTTGCCCGCGGCCTGCGTCGCCCCCAGCGCGACCGACTTTTGGTCGCTCGCGGGCTTGCTCAGGCCCCCTGCGGCGGCGCTGGTGCCGGCCCGCCGTCCGACGCTGGCCAGCGCGTCCACCAGTTCGCGGCAACTGTTGAAGCGGTCGTTGGGCTTTTTAGCCAGGGCCCGCAGGACGAGCGGCTGATCTTCCGGCGGCAGCGACGTGAGTCGCGGCTTGGCGTTGAGATGCTGGGCGGCCAACTGGGCGGCGGTTCGACCGGGAAAAGGGACCACGCCGGTCAGCATTTCCTGATAGACGATCGCCAGGCTGTACTGGTCGCTGCGCCGGCTGGGGCGTCCCTCGAAGACTTCGGGCGGCGCATAGACGGGCGTCAGGCCCCCCATCATCGAGGCCGTGTGATCGTGAATGTCCTTGACCAGGCCAAAGTCGGCGACCTTGATGCGCCCGCCCAGGAGCAACAGGTTCTCGGGCTTGACATCGAGATGTTGCAGCGAGTGCTGCTCGCTCATGTAGTCGAGCGCATCGGCCGTGTCGGTCAGATACTTGAGCAGCTCCTCGCGCGGGATGCCGGTCTGACCCGCCTTGCGGCAGACTTCGAACCGGTCCTTCAGGCTGCATTCGGCCAACTCGGTGACAATCAGCAGTTGCCCATCCACCACCTCGATACGCTCGAGCGAAAGCAGAAACGGATGCCGCACCCCCTTGATGCGGTTGAGGGCTTTCAATTCGCGGGCGGCCCGGTCTTCGTCCAACAGGCCATAGACAAACTTGATTGCCTTGGTCAAGTCGCCAGGCGCTTGGGCCGTCCAGACTTCGCCGTAGCCGCCGGCGCCGATGCGCTGGATAACGCGATAGCCAGGAATCGGCTCGTCGGTGCGGGCGGCGATGACTGACACGGATGGGACTCGCGGTTTGAGGGGGCCGGGGATCGGTTCTCCAAAGGCAAGTCTGGCACACGATTTCGCGCCACGTTTACCCGCTGGGAGGGGACGGGGATGGATTGCCGATTGTGACGGCGCCAGAACGACGGCGGCTGCTGGCCGGCCAACAAAATTTGTCGGGACTTGCCAACTCGCCAATCCGGTGGCATAGAGGCCGCGGGCGCGCGTCGCAGTCGCATGCCCACCTGTTGTGCCGGACAATTCGCCTGTGCCGCCTTCGTGCCCGCGCGATGGCTACGCGCAGCACAGTCCGCAAGTCCGGCCACACGACCTGAGCCGAGCGTGCTGGTTGCGTCACGGCCTCACGCGAAATTTCGCGCGAGTGGCGGGCGAATCGGCCAACTCGCGCCGCCCGATTGGCCGATTCATCAGGCTAGACACAACGAACGGAGTGCCTCGCGTGTCGGCCTGGCGATGGATGCCGGGCCTGGAACGGATGCCATCCACAGGGGACAGGATGTTCCCGCCTGACGGTAGCGATAACCCCATCCTCGGTGCGCATGACGGACGGCGCCCCGCGAATTCGATGGATCGAACCTGCAAGGAGTGTGCGATGAGATCCCTACACGCAAGATGCGTAGCCACGGCGCTGGGCCTGCTGAGCCTGGCCGGCGGCGCGACTGCCCAGGATGTGGGCGCCCCGGCCCTGTTTCCCATCCCTTCGCCCGCGGCGTTTCCCGTCGCCCAAACGGCCGCCAACGATTGGTATGCCGGCGCGGCGTCGGACGCCGGCCAGCCGCTGCCCAGCCCCAGCGATGCACCGATCCAAAAATCCGTCATCAACCCCGATTATCGCGGCGCGATGCAGGGCAATTGGGATGGCCCTGCGACGGCTGCCGGCGGCTGCGCCACGGGCTTGTGCGACGCGGGATGCGGTCGTGGAAAATACATCTATGCCAACGGGCTCGTGATGACGCACGAGAAAAATGGCGGTTTCGTCACTAGCGTCGATGGCACGTCGGGCGATCCCGAGCTGCTGTTCTGCTCGCCCGAATACGGCGGCATCTGGCACGGCGGCTTCGAGCTGGGCACCGGCTGGAGCTTTGGCTGCGCCGGCGAACGGGGCCTGGAAGTCGTCTATTGGGGCCTCTACGCCGCGCCGGGAACCGTCACCGCCACCGGCGATCTCGATTCGCTGATCGACTTCGGCGATCTCGACTACAACGGTGGCACCGGCAACGACATCTACGATGGCGCCGCCGCCCACCGCCTGGATTTCGACCAGGGCTTTCATAGCCTGGAAGTGAACCTGCTGGGCAACTATGGCGGCCCGCTCGGCGGCGGGCGCTGCGGCGGCTGCGCCATGCCCGATAGCTCGCGAATGGGCTTCGGCTGGCTCGCCGGCTTCCGCTACATCAACTTCACCGAAGACTGGCTCTTCAGCTCGGATTTCAGCGGCACGAGCTTCGACAACGACGCCGATCAGCTCAACTACGAGGTCGATCTGCAGAACAACCTGTTCGGCTTCCAGATGGGGGCCGGCCTGAACTACTGCGTGACCGACCGCTTCCAGGCCTACTCCGTGGCCAAGTTCGGCGTGTTCGGCAACGACATCCAGATGCAGCAGCGGGTGTACGGCTCGGCCGGCAGCGGCGTGCTGAGCACGGGCGACTTCGCGGGCGACGATTACTTGATCGACGCCTCCGACCTCGACCTGTCGTTCGCCGGCCAGATGGACATCGGCGGTCGCTACAACATCAACCACCACTGGAGCGCGGATTTTGGATATCGCCTGCTTGGCTTGTCGGGCGTGGCAATCAGCGAAGACAACGTCGCCCAAGGGGATTTTCAGAACGTGCTGGGAATCTCCGACATCCAAACAACCGGCAGTCTGATCCTGCACGGCGGCTACGCCGGCCTGACCTACTGCTGGTAATGGCGCGACACACGAAGGGCCGGCCTGCGAAACGGAACCGGCAACCTGACGAGCAACCGAGAACCTGAACCTCTGCTTCTGACGAACAACGCATCGCTCGCGTCCGCCCGCGCCCCCGGTCAGCCATCCTGAACTGCCCGGGGGCTTTTTGTTTTCTTGCCCTTCACCCAGTCGCCGCGCGCGCCTATCATTCCGCTCGTTGCACGTCGCAACAGGCGAGCGGAAGGCGTCAGCCTCCCGCTGGAGCAAATCCGATCGCTTTCGCCTCGTTTGGCATACGATTTTTCGCTTGCGACCGCCTGATTTCGATCATCCACCGTGCTAGAATAGTCGATAGACTAGAACAAACGGAGAAGCCATTCCCTTCGTCGGCCGCAGGGCCCAGCGCGGGAGACCAACACCAACCTTGCGAAACAACCTTCGGCAGACATTCCGACTGCTGGACCAACTTTTCCGGGATGGCCCGCTTCACCAACGGTAAGTGCAGTAGCACGCCAGAAGCGCGTCACTCTCCCAGCGACTCCACACGTCGCAATCCGCCGAAGGTCTTTTTTGAGTGTCGAGGCTCCACTGTGAATAACAGCGGAGCCTTGGCCGTTTCTTGGCGGAAGATTCCGCAATCCAGGTAAGCCTGCATTTCTTCCAAGCCTGAAGCGCAAGCGAAGCAAAACGTGTGAGCGTCTTGAAAGTAGGTGAGGTCGGCTCCCGAGCGGCCTTTGCCTAGCCGCGCCAGCGGCGCTGGCCTTTCAGCCCCCGGCGCCAGCCGGGGGAAAGCGACGCGCCTCCCTTCTCGATCGGAGCCGCGCCAGCGGCGACCCAAGTAGATCGCGCGGGCGCACCAGCCGAAATGTGTCGCCGCTAGCGCGGCTGGAATTCCCCAGGACGCCGATTTCCCACACCTGACGGTGTGGGCTGACAAGTTGCGCCGCTACGCGGCTGAATCGCTCGTT
>JBBDYF010000042.1:0-36364 GCA_040901775.1 Pirellulaceae bacterium
AGCCCCCAGCCCCTTTCCACCATGCACCCATCCGACCAACTCGCTCGCCGGCAGTTCTTCACCTCCAGCGCTTCGGGGCTGGGAATGCTTGCTCTGGCTTCGCTGCTGCAGCGCGACGGCCTGCTGGCCGGTGAGAATTTGGGCGATTCTGCCGGTGCCAGTCCTCTCGCCCCGAAGACGCCGCACTTCGCGCCGCGGGCCAAGTCGTGCATTTTCTTTCTGCCCGAGGGAGCCCCCAGCCATCTCGACCTGTTCGATCCCAAGCCCAAGCTGCAAGAACTGCACGGTCAGAAACTGCCCGACTCGATGACCGAGAAGGTCCGCTTCGCCTTCATCAAAAAGGAGACCGCCGTCCTCTGGGGAAGCAAGCGGAAGTTTACCAAGCACGGCCAGTGCGGCATGGAACTCTCCGACTTTCTGCCCCACCTGGGCAGCATCGCCGACGATGTCTGCCTCGTTCGCTCGATGCACACCGATGCGTTCAACCACCATCCGGCTCAGCTCATGCTGATGAGCGGCGTGCCCCGCTTCGGCCGGCCGAGCATGGGCTCGTGGCTGACCTACGGCCTGGGCAGCGAGTCGGAGAATCTGCCCGGCTATGTGGTGCTCACGGCGGGACGCGGCGGCAGCGGCGGCGTCTCGAATTGGACCAGCGGCTTCCTCCCCTCGTCGTACCAGGGCGTGCTGTTTCGCGACCGGGGAGACCCCGTGCTGAACCTGGCCAATCCGCCGGGCGTCACCCCGGAAATGCAACAGCAGGGGCTAAGCGGCATTGCCAGCCTCAACCGCCGCCGGATGGAGGCCCTGCAAGATCCTGAAATCGCCAGCCGCATCGCCAGCTACGAACTCGCCTTCCGCATGCAATCGGCCGCTCCCGAACTGGTCGATCTGAGCCAGGAGTCGCAGGCCACGCTCGACATGTATGGAGTCGATCGTCCCGAGCCGACCGACCTGAAAGGGGGCCGCGGCGGCGGCAAGGACGTTTACAAACAGTTCGCCCGCAACTGCCTGCTCGCTCGCCGGCTGGTCGAGCGCGGAGTGCGGTTCGTCACGATGGTTCACGCTTCGTGGGATCATCACAGCAACCTCGACGAAGAGCTGGGCTACTGCGCCCGGATGGCCGATCAGCCGCTGGTTGCGCTGGTGAAGGATCTGAAGCAGCGCGGCCTGCTCGACAGCACGCTGCTGGTCTTCGCGGGCGAATTTGGCCGCACGCCGCTGGCCGAAAATCGCGGGGGCGTGATGCAATCGCCCACCAAGGTGGGCCGCGATCACCATCCGTTCGCCTACAGCCTGTGGATGGCGGGGGGCGGTTTCCAGGGTGGTCTCACGCACGGCCAGACCGACGAGCTCGGCTGGTCGGTCACCGAGAATCCCGTGCATATCAACGATCTGCACGCCACGATCCTGCATCAGTTTGGCTTCGACCATCACCGGCTGGCGATCGATTACAAGGGTCTCAGCGTCCGCCTGACCGATCAGGGCGGAAAGGTGGTGAACGATTTGCTGGTGTGAAGAAGCCGCCTGAACTTCGGCAACTCGCGTTACTGAGCGATTTGCGTTAGGTTCAGCGACTGTAGCGAATGATGTTCTGTTTCCGCGGTTCCCGTCCTCCTGCGTTGCCCACTCGCCGTGACTATCGATTCCTATTCGACCGGCTATTGCACCAACGTCCATGCGGGTGCCTCGCTGGATGAAACGCGGGCCAACCTCGAGCGGCACGCGCTGGCCGTCAAAGCCCGCTATAGCCCGGATCGTCCCATGGGCGTCGGCCTGTGGCTCTCGGCCCAGGCCGCCGACGAGCTCGTGTCGGCGGGTGGCGTGGCTGAGTTTCGCGATTGGCTCGCCGAGCGCCAACTGGTGCCCTACACGCTGAACGGCTTTCCTTACGGCAACTTTCACGAGGCGGTCGTCAAGCACCGCGTGTACGAACCCACCTGGTGGCATTCGGATCGCTTGGCGTACACCACGCGGCTGGTCGATATCCTGCACGGGATATTGCCCGTCGGTCTGGAAGGGAGCATCTCGACGCTCCCCATCGCCTGGGGCATGCCCTGCCCGAGCCGAGGCGATTTCGAACTGGCGGCCGTGAACCTGCGGAAGGCAGCCTGGCACATGCATGAGTTGGAAGCCCGCACCGGCAGGCTGGTGTACCTGTGCATCGAGCCCGAGCCGGGCTGCGTCTTCTCGTTTGCCGACGACATCGTGCATTTTTTTCAGTGGCAACTTTTCGGCGGCGACGACGAGGCAATCATGCGCCGGCATTTGCGCATTTGCCACGACGTATGCCACGCGGCCGTGATGTTTGAAGATCAGGACGAAGTGTTGCGCAAGTACGCCGAGGCGGCGATCCAGGTCGGCAAGGTGCAAATCTCCGCGGCCCTGCGGATGGACCTCGATCTTTTCGAGCCGCCGGCGGCCCAGGCGCGGGCCGAGGCAAGGCGGCAGTTGTCGTCGTTCGCCGAAGACCGCTACCTGCACCAGACGGTCGTCAGCCGCGACGGCGAGGACGTGTTCTACCAGGATTTGCCTGCCGCCCTCGCTGCCGAAGCGGCCGACCCGCGCGGCGAGTGGCGGGTCCACTTCCACGTGCCGATCTACCTGCAGGAATTCGGCCGTCTGCAATCGACCCAGGAGCAGATTGCCCACTGCCTGGCCGCCGTCCGCAAATACAGCAACTGCCGGCATTTTGAGGTCGAAACCTACGCCTGGAGCGTGCTGCCCCCCGAACTGCGGCAGCCGGAACTGGCCGCTGGGATCGCCGAAGAGTTGCTGTGGTTTCGGGCTTTGACCGAGGCAAGTGCCGCGGAGCGCGAGTAGCGGCGGTAAAGCCGCCTCCCCTGTGCGGCTCGGCGGGGTGTGCTAAAACGCGACAATGATGGAAGTTTGGCTTGGCAACAACCGCCGCGCGCTGTGGATGGGGATGGCGCTCCCCGCGCTGTTGGCCGCCGCTTCGCTGACGGGCCTGTGGTGGGTCGTGCTGACGGGGCAACACTGGGCGCTGGGGCTGCTGTTTGTGGCTTTGTGCGCGGCGCCGCTGTGGCTGCTGGGAGAACTGTTGTACGCGCTGGCCCATCCGCGGCTTGCTTACGAGCGGGGCGAGTTGCTGGTCTATTTCAGTCCCACGGCGGCCACCCGCGTGCCGATCGAGATCGTCGAATGCTTCTTCCTCGGCCAAGGGCCTAGCGAATTGCCCAAGCTCAACGGGCGCGAGCCGGAAACGTCGAACGTCGTCGTGCGGCTGGCCGAGTCGGCGACCGATTGGAAGCAGCGCGAGGTGCGACCCACCTTCGGCCACTGGTGCGAAGGCTACATCACGATCCGCGGTTCCTGGTGCGAGCCGATCGATCGCAACCTGATGCAGCGGCTCAACCAGCGACTGGCCGAGATTCAGCGCCAGCGCCCAGCCGCCGGCGAGATCGAGGCCCGGCCATGACGGGACCAGCCGGCATGACGGGCCTCTTGGTGAGCGTACGCAGCGCGGCCGAGGCGGAGGTGGCGCTGGCGGGGGGGGCCGATCTGATCGACGTGAAAGAGCCGCTCCGCGGTTCGCTCGGCGCGGCCGATCCCCAGGTCTGGCGCGACGTGCGGCAATGTGTCGCCGGTCGCGCGCCGATCAGCGCGGCTTTGGGCGAATTGGCTGCCGATTTTGACGCGGGCCTGTTGCCGCGGACCGCGGGCTTCCAGTTTGCCAAAATGGCCCTTGCCGGTTGCGCCGCGCGGGCCGATTGGGCGAGCGCATGGCTAACCGCGATGGCTAACCTGCCGGCAGGCGTCGCGCCGGTGGCGGTCGCCTATGCCGACTGGCAGGCGGCGGCGGCTCCCAGCCCGGACGAGGTGCTTGCCGCGGCGACGCGCGCCGACTGTTCGCTAATGCTTATCGACACCTGGAACAAGTCGCGTGGGAACCTGCTCGACCACCTGTCACTGGCGGAACTGACGGCGCATTCCAAGCGCGCCGCCGGGCACGGGATGCGGCTTGTCTTGGCGGGCTCGCTCGACGAAGCGGCCATCGAAATGCTGTTGTTATTGCGGCCGGCATTTGTGGGCGTGCGCGGCGCAGCTTGCCAGGGGGGCCGCGAACGAGCGATCGATCTGCAGCGTGTCAAGCGGCTTGCGCAAATTGTGCGGGGCACTGCCGCCCGGCGTCGCGGCGATTTGCTTGACAACGCTCCGTCGCGCTGGATACTACCTGCCAGTGGCGGCTGAGCGTTCTTACAATCCCTAACTCAACCTTTTGCCTTCAACCCGAACTCCGGGGAATGCGCGGTTGTGTTAGGAGCCTTATCCTTGGCTCGACCGGAGCCGCCCCTCGCTTCTTTCGAGCGATTCGTTTTCTGACTGTTCCTCTCCACAGGAGGTGTTGCCGTGCCGCGCTCTGTTCTGGAAGCCATCAAGTTGGGCGTGTGGGATTTTGAACCGACCGGCGAGGCCGCGGTCGGAATTCGCGGGACCGCCGCCATGCCCGGCACCGTGGAAAAGCTGGACGTGCTGGCCGAGCGGCTGAGCAACGGTTTGCCGCTGTGGCACCCCAGCGACCGGGTCAGCTATGATGACTCCGAACGGGAGTGATTCGCTGCCGACAATCGGCACGGGCTTGGCCACGCAAACTGGCGCCGCAAAACCCTCCCACTCACGAAAGACCATTCAAGGAAGTTTTCATGGCCGGATTGAACGTGTCGGTTCCGCATGGCCTGGGCCGCGAGGCCGCATTGACCCGCGTCAGAAGCTTTCTGGACGGCGTGCAGCGCGACTATGCCGGCGAGGTGAGCGACGTCCGCGGCCAGTGGAACGAAAACCAACTCGATTTCGGCTTCGCGGCCCGCGGGTTTCCGATCCAGGGTTCGCTGGTGGTCGATGACGGCGCGGTGCATGTCTCCGGGCCATTGCCCTTCGCCGCCTTGCTGTTCCGCGGCAAGATCGAACAGACAATCCGCTCGGAACTGGAGAAGTTGTTGGCTTAGAACCTGCCGGATTGCCGGATTGCCGGATTGGAAGTCCCGGGCTACGTGAATTGCCGGATTGGAAATCCGGGCTACTTGGCCATTACCTCTAGCGCTTGTTCGTTCAGCTTGTACGTCAAGCCGAGCGGCCCGAGCGTTCGGCTTAGCAGTTCCGCCAGTGGCACGTCCTTGACCTGAAACGAGACGGGTGATTTCAGCTTTTCGCCCACCGCTGCGTCGAACTTCATCTCGATTCCCAAGTGAGCCGCGACCGTCTTGACGATTGCGCCAGCCGGCTGGCGCTGGACCGTCAGCGTGTAACGCTTCTCGCCAGGCACCGCAGGCGCGCGGTTGTCATCTGGCGACGGACTCTCGGGCAAGGTGGTTTGAGCGGCCAGATTGTCGGGAACCGATCCCAGGCGGATCGTTCGACCGTCGCCCACCGGCTCGAAGGTCAGGTTGAAGCCCGCCAGCAAGAGCGTCAGGCGGTCGGTCCAGACAAGTGCGGGGAGGTTCCCCGCAGGCCACAAGTCGTGCGGGACCAGCTCGGCATTCTCGATGCTGACTCCCCCTTGCCCGGCCAGTTCGGCTAGCAGCGTGCGGGGCTCGGCCAGTTCTTCCCATTGCCAAGACCGCCGCGCCAGCCATTTGGATCTGAGCGCGGGGGGCAGGCGTTGCGCGTCGTCGCGACGCGCCGCCGCTAGCGACGCCAGCTTGCTGGCTGCTTCTCGCGGGCCGACATAGACCACCGCATCGACCAGGGCGACGCCCGCTCCAAGCTGATCGGCGATTTGCTTCAGCCCGTCCGCCAGCGACACCTGGCGCAGCTTCAGATCGAGCGTTTGGTCCGGGTCGATGCGGCGATCGAGAAAGATCGCCACGCCGGTCCCGGTGGAAAGACCCGCGAGCGCTTCGCGCGCCGACCGCGCGCCCCAGGTCAGGCCGATCGGCTCGGCCAGTTCGCGCCGCAAAGCTGGCCCAGTTTTCCAGGCCGGCTGTTGTCCATACATGGCCGTTGGCCACAGCACGAACCACGCCGCGGCCAGTCGCGTAGCCCAGTTACATAAGCCTTGTCGGTTGTCATTCACTTGTCGGATTCCCGCTGTTGTTCCCTGCTTGTCATTTTTGCCGATCCGGGGCCCGCCAAGAAGCGAGAAATCGGACTTTTGTCCCCGGTTCGCTCGTTGTTCCGCGCGGGAGCGCTAATTAGACTCAAGTTCTGCAGTCTGCATCGAACGGGTGCCGTGCGGCACTCCCTGGCACAGGATTCTGGAGCCGAAGCGCGTGAATACTCCTCGCCGACCTTTGCTCGAGCGACTTTACCATCGCTACCTGGAGGACGAAAACTCGGCGGCTTTCGTCGCCGCCATTGCGCGCCACTACCTGCTCAGTACGCTCGAGCGGCTGGCGGCGGGGGGCGATCACGTTTCGCGGCGGGCGTCGATCATGGCGCTCGGCTTTCTGGGAGATTATCGACAGAATTCCGTTCTCGGCCTAGCCTTGCTCGATCGCGACCGCGGCGTGCGACTGCTGGCGGACAATGGCATTCGAGCCTTGTGGCGGCGCGACGGCAATACCCGCCAGCGCCAAGAATTGGCGCGCATTTGCCGGCTGATTCATTCCGAGCAGTACTCGCGGGCGGTGCGCGATGCCGGCGAATTGATCGACCAAGCACCCTGGTTTGCCGAGGCGTGGAACCAGCGCGGGATCGGCTACTTTGCCCTGCGGCGATTCGAGGACGCCGCCAACGATTGCCACCAGACGCTGGAACTGAATCCCTATCACTTCGGTGCTGCGGTCGGCATGGCGCATTGCTATTTGGAACTTGACGAACCGTTGGCGGCGCTCGAAAACTTTCGCCGCGCCGTGCGGCTGAATCCCGATCTGGAAGACGTCCGCACGCAGATCGACTACCTGCAACGGACGCTCGAAGGGAAGTAATTTCGCGGATGCAGCGCCGTGCCCGGCCTCAGCGGTAGTTCATGTCCACGTACACGTAGCCCCCTCCGTTCTCGGCAGCCAGCCGGCGGAGGAAATGATCCGGCGGGGCGAGGTTGCCAGGGCCGCGGCCAAAGTGGAGGACGTGGATGCTCGTCCGCCCGTCGGCCTGATCGCGAATCGTCCGCAACTGCCCGGCGCGAAGGTGCGGATCGCCGCCGTCGGTCAGCAGGTAGATCACTTCGGGCTTTAGCCGCAGGGCGGCGAGCAGGCCCCGCTCGTGCTCGGTCTGGCCGAAGGCGGAGAGTTTCTCCAGAAAGCCGACCAGGGCCGCTTGGTGCTGCGCGTCGGCGGCGACCAGTTTGCGACCGGTGAAAAAGACCACCGATTGGTTGGAGGCGATCGCTTGCACCTGTTGCTCGGCCGACAGGGTGTGGAACTGCTCGGCCAGTTCTTTGGCAGCCGCGTCGATCGCGCCCAGGCCGTCGCCCCCCATGCTTTTCGAACGGTCGATGACGAAGACGAACGATCGCCCCTGGGACGGAGCGCCGCCAAACAGCGACAGTTGGGCGGTCGGACCCGTGGGAACCTCTGCGCGCGGAATCAGGGCGTCGGCGGCCCGAACGGCTGCTTCGTCCATCGCGGGCGGCAACCGTGGCCGTCCGCCACCGGAGCTCATCGCCGGACGACCAGCGACCAAATCCGCTCCAGAACGCGTTGCGCCCGGCCACTCCGGCAGCGCGAGACCGGCTGCACCCGCGGGCGCAACGTCGCCTGTTAATGCGTCATCACGCGCTACGTTTGCGGCCTCCTTCCCGGCTGGCGCGGCAGCGGAATCCGATTCGTCGGCAAAATAGACCGTCGAATCCGCCGCTCGCCGGGCCAATACAATCGCCGCGGGACGCACCGCCTCGTCCAGTCCGGCAACAGGGGGCGGCGGACGAAATGCCAACACTCCCAACACCACGATCAACAGATGCATTGCCAGCGACAGCAGCCAAGCAGGCGCACGATATGAACCCGTCAGCGGGGGGCTGCGAGACGTGTCGTCGGGCAGCCAGGGTGCGGGTATGAAGGAAGGCATCCAGAAGTCGTCCAGCAATGCGCCAAGGAAAAACGGTCGTTCGATCGTACCATGTGGACGGCTGCCTTTGCCGGTCGGGGCACTTAGAATGAAATCCGCTGAACCCGCGGCCCCCGCGGCGTCACTAACTCTGGAGCGCACGGCTTGCGGCGCGCGCCAGCATCGCTTGCGCTCACAAAACTCGAAACCATTCCTACTTTTCGACCGTCTTAAGACGACCGCACTTCACAGGCCACACCTGCTTCTCCTCAGGAACCGTTGCATGAACGACACCCACTCGCAGCCGACGTCCGACGACCTGGTCGCTTTGGAGAACCTGAAAACCGCGTATGCAGCCGTGCGGGGCGAACTGGGCAAGATCATCGTCGGCCAGGACCAGGTGATCGAACAGATTTTGATTGCGATCTTTGCCCAAGGGCATTGCCTGCTCGAAGGGGTGCCGGGGCTGGCTAAGACGTTGATGGTCAGCACGCTGGCCCGCGCGCTGAAGCTGCAATTCAGCCGCATCCAGTTCACGCCCGACCTGATGCCGTCGGACATCACGGGGACGGAAGTCATTCAAGAGAACCGGGCCACGGGCGAGCGGGGCTTCAAGTTCCTGACCGGGCCGGTCTTTGCCAACATCGTGCTGGCGGACGAGATCAACCGCACACCGCCCAAAACCCAAGCCGCCCTACTCGAAGCGATGCAGGAGCGGCAGGTGACGATCGGCGGCCAACGGCATGTCTTGCCGGCGCCGTTCTTCGTGCTGGCGACGCAAAACCCGATCGAGCAGGAAGGAACCTACCCGCTGCCCGAGGCCCAGCAAGACCGTTTCATGTTCAAGGTGTTCGTGCAGTATCCGAGCTACGACGAAGAGTATCGGATCGCCGAAACGACCACGGCCGAGTTCCATCCCGAAATCAGCGGCGTCCTCTCGGGTGAGGAAATCGAGCGTTTGCAGCGACTGGTCCGCCGCGTGCCGGTGGCTCCGTTTGTCATTCACTATGCCCTGCGGCTGGTGCGGGCCACGCGGGTTCACGAGGGGGACGTGCCGAGCTTCGTGAAGGACTGGGTAAGTTGGGGCGCCGGCCCGCGCGGCATGCAGTACTTGCTGCTGGGTGGCAAGGCGCGGGCGTTGCTCAACGGCCGGTTCTTCGTCACCACCGACGACATCCGGGCGATCGCCCATCCCGTTTTGCGACACCGCGTGATTACCAACTTCAACGCCGAATCGAGCGGCATTTCGCCCGACAAGGTGGTCGATCGACTGCTGGCCGACGTGCCCGAGCGGCGGCCGGGAGACGAAGTGGTGCCGGAACTGCAACGGGCGTTCGGATGAAATGCAGAGTTCCAAGTTCCATGTTCCAAGTTCCATGTGATAGGCAGACCAACTTTTGAACCTGAAACCTGAAACTGAAGCCTGAAACGATGTCGCATACCTACCTCGACTCGAAGACGCTCGACCGCATCAAGCGGCTCGACGTGCGGGCTCGGCTTGTGGTCGAGGGATTCATCAACGGCCAGCATCGCAGCCCCTACCACGGCTTCGCGGTCGAGTTTGCCACGCACCGCGAGTACGCACCGGGCGACGACACCCGCCACATCGACTGGAAGGTCTGGTCGAAAACCGATCGGCTCTACATCAAGGAGTACGAGGAAGAGACCAACCTGAAGTGTACGATCTTGCTCGATTGCAGCAAGTCGATGCGCTACGACGAAACGTGGAGCAAATTCGACTATGCGGCCACGGGAGCCGCCAGCCTCGCCTACCTGTTGCAGCAACAGCAAGACGCGGTGGGACTGGTCACCTTCAATACCAAGGTGCAAAAGAACCTGCCCGCCAGCTCGCACCCGAATCACCTCAAGCTGATGCTGCACGAACTGCAAGAGACGACCGCCGACGACAAAACCGACGTGGCCCAGGTCTTTCCCGAACTGGCCCGCCAGACCCGCCGCCGCGGCCTGATCGTCCTCTTCTCGGACTTGTTTCTGGATATCGCCACGCTGGCCGAATCGCTCAAGCAGTTTCGGCTGAGGCGGCACGAGGTGATCGTCTTCCACGTCATGCACGACGACGAGTTGACCTTTCCGTTTCAAGACAACACGCTCTTCAAGGGGTTGGAGTCGCCCGTGCAGTTGCATGCCGAGCCGCGGGCCTTGCGCCGCTCGTACTTGGAAGCGGTCGAAAAGTTTCTGGGCCAGGTGCGGACCACTTGCGCCAGCGCCGGAGTCGATTACGTGCTGATGAATACCAAGGAGCCGCTCGACGCGGTGCTGGGCAGCTACCTCACCTTCCGCCACAAGGTGCGCCGCAGCGCCAGGCACGCGTAACCGATGATGCTACTCGCTCAACTCGAATCCCTGGCTACCTGGCTGTACAACCCCTGGCTGTTCGTCGCCGGGGCGATCGCCGTGGCGCTGCCGATCCTGATTCACCTCTTGAACAAACGGAAGTTCAAGGTGGTCGAGTGGGCGGCGATGGACTTCCTGCTCGATGCCGACAAGAAAAATCGCCGCCGCGTCCGGCTCGAAAACCTGCTCTTGCTCCTGCTTCGCTGCCTGGCCGTGCTGCTGATCGGTTTGCTGCTCGCCCGCCCCTTTTTGCCGACCAGCGTGACCGCCGGTTTGATCGACGCGGCCCAGTTCGAGCGGATCGTCGTGCTGGACGACTCGCTCAGCATGCAGGCCCGCCTGGGCAACGAATCGGCCTGGGAGGTGGCCCGCAAGCGGCTCACCGATCTGACCAACTCGCTGGCCCAGGATCAGGCGTACAACAGCCTGACGCTCTTTCTCACGTCGCGGCCCGAGCAGCCGCTGTTCAACGCGACGCACCTGGGGGCCGACAGCATCGACGAGGTGAACGCCGCCATCGAGCGTCTGGAGGCGGGCGACGCGACCGCCAATCTCGATGCCACGCTGAAGGAACTGGAGGACTACCTGGCCGACCAGCCGGCGAACGTCAACCGGGTTGTCTATGTGCTGACCGATCTCCGCCGCCGCGACTGGAAAGAGAGCGACCCCAATCCAGAAGCTCCGCTCAAGGTGTTGGCCCGCTTGTCGAAACTAACGCAGGGCTGCTTTTTGATCGACGTGGCCGACGACGAGAGCCGAAATTTGGCGATTACCGAAATCCAGCCGGAAGGAACACTGGTGCAGGGAGTTGCCAGCCGGTTCGACGTGGCGGTGACCAACCACGGCACGACCGCCGCCAGCGACGTGCGAGTGAAGCTGAGTGCCGGCGGCGGCTTGCCGTTGGAATCGACCGTCGAGCGAATTGCGCCGGGTGAGACGGCCTCGGTCCGGTTCAACTTCACGTTCACCGGCGAGGACGAAACGGAGGGCCAGTCCGAGCGGGCACTCGCCCCGCGGCAGGTCAAGGTGGAACTGCAAACGGCCCAACAGGGAGCCGACGATCGCCTGCCGGCCGACAGCGTCGCCTATTTCCCGGCCCGCATGGTGCGGGGCATTCCCACGCTGATTATCGACGGCGATCCGTCGGCCGAATTTGGCCGGGCCGAGTCGTTCTACCTGCGGCGGGCCCTGGCGCCGACCGGCCCGGTTCCGTCGGGCGTGGCGGCCGACGTGGTGACCGAAAACGAGCTCGAATCGCTCGCGCTTGACAAGTATCAAGTGATCTTCCTGTGCAATGTCTATCGCCTGGGAGACAAAACCGCCGAGAACATTGAGAAGCTGGAGCGCTGGGTCGAGCGCGGCGGCGGGCTGGTCCTGTTGCCCGGCGACCAGATCGACGAGCAATTCTTTGCCGACTTTTACTTTCGCGACGGGGCCGGCCTCTCTCCGCTCAAACTCGAAAACATCCGCGGAGACGAAAGCGAACAGACCTGGGCCGGGCTGCGAATCGAAAACACCAATCACGTCGTCCTCAAGGTCTTCACGGGCCAGAGCAATCCGTTTCTCGACAACGTCAAAGCGTTCCGCTGGTGGGGCGCAACGGTCAAGAAGGAGCAATTGGGCAAAGAGGTCTCGGTCGCGGCCCGGCTCTCGGATGTCGAAGAGTCCCCGGTCATGGCCGAAAAAGCGTTCGGCAAGGGGCGCGTGCTGGCGCTGGGCATTCCGGCCGACGCCGACTGGACGAACTGGACCAGCGACCCGAGCTACCTGATCGTCATGCAGGAGCTCGTGCGATACCTGTCGGCCGATCGGGGCGACCAGGGGCTGCTCCGCGTGGGCGAGCCTTTGCGGCAGCCGCTCGACCTGACGGTGTACGAACTGGATGCCTCGCTTGTCGGGCCGAAAGAGCGCAAGGCGAATCTCCAGGCGACCGCGCCGGAAGAAGCGGCGGGCAGAGCGGCCGACGGGGCCGACGCGCGACAGACGGTTTGGCACTTGGATTATCCAGCGACCGATGCGCAAGGGTTTTACGACGTCAAGCTGTCGCGGCGCGATGGCGGCGGCGACGATCACGTTCTGTTTGCCGCCAATGTCGATCCGACCGAAGGGGACTTGAAGCGCGTCGACCGCGCGGCCCTCGAGAAGGAACTAGTCGGCTCGAATGTACAAATCCTCGAGGCCACCGCCCAGTCGCTGGCCGACATCGGCTCGCAAACCGAGATCTGGTGGTATTTGTTGTGGGGACTCGTCGGCGTGTTGTGCGGCGAGCAACTGCTAGGATGGTTTTTTGGTTGGGGCCGATGACGCCAGGAAGGAGGCACATTCCATGAACAACCGCTCGACACAATCGCCGCTCGTGCAGGTGGCAATGTTGTTCGGCTCGATCTTGCTGGCGATCGCCGTGGGTAGCGCGCTGGGCCAGCCCAGAGGGGGCGTCCTCCGCAAACGGGCCGTCAAGGCCGCGGTTCCCGCCGCCGCCATTGCGGCTGACGATGCCGACGAGGCCGACGGTTCCGAGCAGCAGCTCGATCGCCATTTTCCCAGCGGCGCGGCCTTGAAAACCGATCCCGAGCAGCAGCGGTTGTTGACGCGGGCCGAGCAATGCGTTGCGGACGGCCGCCTCGACCTGGCCGCCGTCCTGTGGCAAAAGGTGCTCGACGAAGCGGGCGATACGCTCATGGTGACCCGGTTTCGCCCGGCGACGGCGACCGGATCGCCTCTGATGATGTACGGCTCGCTGTCCGAAACGGTCGAGCGGACGCTGGGCAAGCTGCCGCCCGAGGCCCTCCGCACGTACCGCATCGCGGCCGATGGCGAGGCGCAGGGCGTGCTGGCATCCGCCGGTCCCGATCGAGAGGAAGAAGCCCTGACGCAGGTCGTGCGGCGGTTTTTTCTTAGCTCGCACGGCGATGACGCGGCGTATCGGCTGGCGTGCCTCGCGCTCGACCGGCACGACTTTGTCGGTGCCAGCCGCTTGCTGACTAAAATTATCGAGCGGCATCCCGATCCTTCGATGCCGCGGGGCGATCTCCTGCTTCGCTTGGCCGTGGCCAGCGCGCGGATCGGCGACAAGTCGGCCGCCGACGAATCGCTGGCTAAAATCGCTTCCGCCCCCGGTTCCCGGCCGGCGAGCGAGCTGGTCGCTCTGGTTCGGCAAGATGCCGCCCAAGCCGTGACGCTGGCCAGTGTGGCCCGCGGCGCAACGGGACGGAATTGGCACATGGCGCTCGGCTCGTCGGCTCGCACGGGGCACATGCCAGCCCTGCCCGCCGACGCCACCAGCCGCACACTCTCGGAACTGTGGGCCGAGGAGTACCCGTTGGCGATGACCGGCGCGGCAGCCGCAAACCCTTACGGCGGCATGCCGTTGGGTGGCCTTGTCGTTCTTGGGGGCGGACGAGTTCGGCAACAGCCGAACCAGCCGCAAGCGATTTCGCGGGAGGACATGGTCGCGCAGTGGCGCGAGAACGGCTGGAAGCCGACGCCGCAGCTTCTGTTCGACGACGGCAAGGTCTATATCAAGTCGCCCGACCGCCTGATGTGTTACAGCACCCAGTCGCTGGGCGAGACGCCCGTGTGGCGCTCGCTGTGGAGCAATCAGTACGAGCTCGACGGCATGTCGCAGATGCTGGCCATGCTGGCGATGAACATGGGCTATGGGAACCAGCTGCCAACGAACAACAATCCCAAGACATCGGCCGAAGTGCTGTTGTTCGGCGACCGGGTGCATCAATCGATGTCGATTGCCGGCGATACGATCTATTCGCTGGAAGGCAAAGCAATTTCAGAGGCCGAAAGCAAGCAGAATGCACGACCGGCCAAGCCGTTTCAGTGGGGCGTCACTCCGCGCCGCACCCGCACCAACTGGTTGACCGCTTACGGCGCGGCGGGCGGCAAGATGAAATGGACCCGCACCGCCAGCGACGAAGATAAAGAGGGCGGGTCGGACGTCGGCTTTTTGGCCGCCCCGGTCCCCTGCGGAAACCTGCTGCTCGTCCCGATCACCGACGGCGGCACGATCTGGCTCTTTGCCCTCTCGCCCGGCGACGGCGCAACCGTTTGGAAGTCGTACCTGTGCGATGAGCCGCAAGGAGGCGCTGCTCCCTGGTCGCCGGTCGCCATTGCCGTGGATGGCCGCGAGGCATATCTCACCTGCGGCTGCGGCGTGATCTTCGCCGTGGATGGCGTGGCCGGCAGCATTCGCTGGGCCATTCGCTACCAGCGCGACGGCAAACAGAACAACGTCATGCGGCAATACGGCTACAACGCCGCCGCCACGCTCGACTTGAGCGGCTGGGACGACGACGTGGTGATTCCCTACGGCCAGGCCCTGATCGTCATGTCGAGCGATTGCGACAAGCTGTTGGCGATCGACCGCCGCACGGGCGAGCTCTTGTGGGCGTCGCCCCGGGCAGAGGCCGACTATTGCCTGGGGGTCCACGGTCGCGGGCTGTTCGTCGCCGGCAAAAACGTCGTCCGCCGCTACGACATTCCCAGCGGCCGGCTGGTCTGGGTCAAAGAGGTGGAAGATTCGCTCGGCCGCGGCTGCGTTACCGGCGACGCCGTTTACCTGCCGGTCAAAGACTCGATCGTCAAGTTCGACGTCGAAAAAGGGGGCGAGCTGGTGCAGGTCGGCGTTGCTCAGACCAATGACGATCCAGTGGGCAACCTGTTTTCCGACGGCGAAAAGCTGTGGGTCGCCGGTGCCGGCCGCGTGTATGCGATGACCACGCTCGAACATCGCCTGCACAAGCTGGCCGAGCAGATTGCCGCCGGCGATCCCGCAGCGCAGCTCAACCGCATGCGGCTGTATTACAAACAAAAGCAAATGCGTTTGGCACTGGCCGACCTGCGCGGCGCATACGCCCTGTTTCAAGCCCAGCTAACGCCGGACGAAGCCGCCCTGCGGCTGTTCGAGGCGATGCAGGAACTTAAACTTTCGCAAAGCCAGCCGCTGGTGGCGCTCGACCTGGTGGCCGAGTTGTTCGTCACGGGCGACTCGCCCCCTACGCTCGGCAAACAGGCGACCCAACGGCGCAGCGATTTGCTCGCCGCGGCAATTGGCTCGCTCCGCCAGGCAAAAACGGCCGGCAGCCTGCGGCGGCTACTGTCCGTCGCCCCGCTGATCGAGGACGAATACCTGGTTCTGTCCGCATCGCAAGCCGTGGACGCAACCGCCGGCCAGGCGCAAACCGACCTGGCCGATTTACGCGCGGCCCTTGCCGGCGGGCAGCCGACGGCGCAAATGATCTCGATTCGGGCCCTGGCGCGCCTAGCGCCCGACGAAGCCAAGAACTCGCTCGCCACACTGACCGTCACAGGCGACGACCGAGTTAGGCTGGCAGCGGCTCGCGCACTGGGCAACCTAGGCGACCGACGGGTGCTGGAAACGTTCGTCGCGCTGCTCGAATCCGACAGTTCGCGGGTTCGCGCCCGCAGTCATCAATCGCTACGCGGATTGACGGGACAGCAACTCGACTTTGCTCCCGACGGCAAGCCGGAATCGCGCGCGGCCAGCGCCAGTGCCTGGCGGCTGTGGGTCAAAACAGAAGGGGCCAAGATCAAGCTCGTGCTGCCGCTGACCGAACAGCCGGTGCTGCTGGGGCGCACGCTATATGTCTCGCAAACGCAGTCGTTATTGATCGAGCTCGATGCGGACAAGAAAAAGCGGTGGGAAACGCGGCTCAGCGGCCCGGCTTGGGGTTGCCAGGGCTTGCCGAACGGCCATCGCCTGGTTGCCATGTACGCTCAAAAGCTGGTCGTCGAGTACGATTCTGAAGGAAATGAAATCTGGCGAAAGGAGGGACTTCCCGGTCCTCCGTATAGCGTGCAGCGGCTGGACGATGGCAACACCCTGGTGGCCTGCGCCGACATACACAAGATTGTTGAAATCGCTCCCGACGGCACGCTAAAGCAGACCACGGTGCAAGGTCGCCCCATGTCGGCCCAGCGGCTCGCGAGCGGCAACACGCTCGTCGCCCTGCAGCAGGGCAATCGAGTGGTCGAGGTCGATCGCGCCGGCAAGATCGTCTGGGAGGCACGCACCGGCAACGGACCGGCGCACGCCGTGCGGCTGGAAAATGGCAACACCCTGGTCTGCCTGGTGAACACGCGGCAAGTCGTCGAGTACGATGCCTCCGGCAAGAACATCGTCTGGCGCAGCACCGTGCCGCTGGCCAATCCCTATGGCGCTCAGCGGTTGCCCAGCGGCAACACGCTGGTCGCCGATTTTCAGGGCTTGCACGAAGTGGACCCCACCGGCACCCAGGTCCGCTGGCAGCAGCGCCAGCCCAATATCACGGGCATTTCCAGCTTTTGAACCTTGCGAGCCCCCATGCCTTGCTTTGCCTTATTGCTGGCCGACATCGCTCCCTGGCAACAGACGTTGTTGCGGTGGCTCGGTTACGACTTTTCGCAGTCGCCCGCCGATGCCCGGCCCGAGTGGCAATGGACGAATCTGCCGGCCAGTTGGGGCGTGTTCGTGCTGATCGCCGTGGTGGCTGCCGTTGTGTGGGGAGTGTTTGCGATCTATCGCCGCGAGATCGACACCTGCCCGCGGTGGGTAAAAAGGTTGCTGGCCACGTTGCGCGCGGCGGTGGTGCTGCTGCTCACATGCATCTTTTTGGGGCCGTCGCTCGTCTATCTGCAGCAGCGGACGATCCAGCCGTCGGTCGTCCTCTTGCGCGATGCTTCGCAGTCGATGAATACGGCAGATGCCTACGAAAACGAGGCCGACTCGGCGCGGGTTGCAGCGGCCCTCGGCCAGAGCGCGTCACAGATCCAGAAAGAGCGTCCCACCCGGACGCACATCGTGAACCAGGTGCTGGCCCACCAGAACGGCCGATTGCTTAGCGAGCTGTCAGCCCGTGGCAAGGTCGAGGCTTTAAACTTCGCCGACCAGGTGACGAAGGTCGATCTGCGAATTCCTCCGCCAGTCAAGGGCGCGGCAAAGTCTGACGAGGTGGCGCCAACGCTGCCTTTGCTGGTCGCCGCGGGACGCGGTTCGGATCTGTGGACGGCCTTGCGGCAATCGTTGTCGAGCGATTCCCCGGCCGCCATCGTGCTGTTTACCGACGGTCAACACACGGGCCAGGACGACCCGCGCTCGGCCGCCCGCGAAGCGAAAGAGCGGGGCGTGCCGCTGTTGGTCGTCGGCGTGGGCGATCCCAGCCGGCCGCGCAATCTGAAGGTGGCGAACGTGTTTGTCCGTCCGCAGGTCTGGCAAGACGAGCCGTTCGAGGTCGATGCGCCGATCGCCGCCGAAGGGATCGACGCCAACGAAGTTCGCGTCGAGCTGGTCGAGCAGCGCGTGGACGACAACGACGCGGCCCTCGGCAGCGGCACGGTCGTCCAGTCGGTTCAGGTCGCCCTGAACCGGCCCGGAGAGCGGCCGCGGGCCCAGTTCTCGCATACTTCTCGCGAAGCGGGGCGCTACGTCTATTCGGTTCGGGCAGAGGCGCTCGAAGGGGAACAAACCGAAGCAGACAATGAGTACGCCTCGCCGGTCGTCAAGGTGCTTAGCCGCGAGAAGGTGCGCGTGTTGCTGGTGGCCGGAGCGCCGACCTGGGAATATCGCCTGGTGCAAAAGCTGCTGTCGCGCGACAAGACGATGACCGTCTCGTGCTGGCTGCAAACGCTGGACGAAGAGCGGGCCCAGGAGGGGACCCGCCCGATCACGCGCCTGCCGATCACCAAGGAAGAGCTGTTCTATTACGACGTGTTGCTCCTATTCGACCCCAATCCGCAGGAGTTCGACCAGGCCTGGATCGAGCTGGTGAAGCAGTTCGTGGGGGAGCATTCCGGCGGGCTGTTGTTCATGGCCGGGCCCAAGCATTCGGGCCGTTTGTTGACCAACGCCCGCACGGCCGAGTTTGCCACGCTTTTGCCGGTCAGCTTCGGCGACGTGGGAGCGTTGGAAGTCGCCGCGCTGCTTTCCTCGAACCAGCGCGCCTGGCCGCTGAAGGTGGTCCCGGCCAACGCCGACCATCCCACCATGCGGTTCTATCCCGAGCGGCAAGAGACCTTGCGGCGCTGGGAAACGTTGCCCGGCATTTTTTGGAGCTTCCCCTCGAAAGACGCCAAGCCGACCGCCCAAGTTCTGCTGGAACATGGCGATCCGACGCTCCGCAGCGTCGAGGGATCGCGCCCGCTGCTGGTGGCTGGCCGCTACGGCTCGGGGCATACGCTCTATCTCGGCTTCAACGGCACCTGGCGCTGGCGGCGGGCCGGTCGCCAGGCCGAATTTTTCGACAAGTTCTGGATTCAGTCGATCCGGTACCTGGTCGAGGGGCGCTCGCTCGAAGGGCGGCGCCGCGGCTACGTCCAGACCGAGCGCGATCGCTACGAAATCGGCGAGAAAGTCACCATCACCGCCCGCCTGCAAGACGCCACGTTCAGTCCTTTGGTAGCGCCCAAGATCGACGCCAGCGTGCAGGTCGGCTCCGACACGCCGGTAACGGTGCCGCTGGTGCCGGTCGCCAACCAGCCGGGACAATACGAGGCGAGCCTGACGCCGCGGCAGACCGGCCTGCACAAGGTTCGGCTCAGCGTCCCCGCCTCCGAGGCCGAAGGAGGCGTCATCGCCACCGACTTTAGCGTCGATCTGCCCAGCGTGGAAACCAACCAAGTGTGGCTCAACAAGCCGCTGTTGATGGATCTTGCCAGCCTGTCGGGCGGCCAGTACTTCAACATCGACGAATTGGGCCAGCTTCCCGCCGCGGTGCCGGACAAGAGCGAGATTGTTGAAGTTCGCAGCAAGCCCGACCCGCTGTGGGACGTGCGGGGCATGCTGTTCGCCCTGGTCGGACTGCTCGGCTGCGAATGGTTTTTGAGAAAGCGATACAAACTGCTTTAGCTCTTAATGCTTCTTGACAACTGACCACTGACCTCCGACCATGTCCGACGTTGCCCTCACTCCGCACTCGCAATCCACCGGCGTCGTCGTCTCGCGGTTGGCCGCGCTGCGGCGTCAGGTCGCGCTCTGGTTCTGGGTCGATGGCCTGGTCCGCGTGCTGTGGCTGGCATTGGGCCTGGCCGCCGCCGACCTGCTGCTCGATTGGCTGTTTCGCATGGACCGCGCGCAGCGGCTGGTGATGCTGGCGCTCGTGGCGGGCGGGATCGGCTGGCTGATCTATCGCCGGCTCTTCCGGCCCCTCTCGGCGACGCTGACCGACGACGCACTTGCCCTGCAAGTGGAATCGGCAAACAAAGAGCTCGGCCAGTCGCTGATCAGTGCTTTGCAACTGGCCCGGATGGACGATGTGCAAAGCCGGGGAATGTCGCCGGCGCTGGTGCAACATACGGTGCTGTCGGGCACGCAAGCGGCCGAGCGAGTCGCATTTCCGCGGGTGCTCGACCGGCAACGGTTTGGCCTCAATTGCTGCTTGCTGTCGCTGGCCCTGCTGGCCATTGGGGGGCTGGCTTACGGCGTCGCTGCCAGCGACAGCCTGAATATCTGGTTCAACCGCAACGTGCTCTTGGGCGAACGGACCTGGCCGCAAGACACCTACTTGGTGATCGAGCGCGCCGTGGACGGCAAGGTGGTGTTTCCGCGCGGCGAAGATTGGACCCAGGTGGTCCGCGTGCGCGACGACAGCAAGCTCGTTCCCGAGGCGGTGTTCATCGACTTTCGTCGAGCCCAGAGCCGTCCGGCTCAGACGATGAAAAAGACCGGCGAGCGGGCCTTCGAGGCCGTCTTCAACAACGTCATCGAGCCGTTTGAGTTTCGCGCCCGCGGCGGGGACGCGGTGACCGACTGGGTTCGCGTCGAACTAGTCGAACAACCGGCGGTGGCATCGCTAAAGCTGGTCGTCACGCCTCCGAAGTACACGGGCCTGCCCGCGGCCGAGTTGCCTGCCGGCCGGGGGCCATATTACGTGCTGCGCGGCAGCAGCTTGGCCATCTCCGGCATGGCGAACAAGCCACTGGTACGGGCCGCGCTCGCGGTCGAATCGCAAAAGGTGCCGCTGACGCTGGCCGACGAGATTAGGTTCTCGGGACGCATTCCGGCAGCGAAACTGCTGCCTGGCCAATACACGATTGAATTGGAAGACACACTCGGCCTCACCGGTCGCCGCCCCACCACGTTTGCCATTCGCCAACGGGTCGATCGCGAGCCTCGAGTGCGAGTCCGGCTGATCGGCATCAGCGGCATGGTCGTCGCCCAGGCCCGCGTGCCGTTCACCTGCCGCGCGACGGACGATTTCGGCATCACACTGGCCGAAATTCGCTATCGCTGGCGCGGCGACGGCCAGAACCAGCCCGATGGCGAGGGAACGATTCCGCTCGCACAGCTTCAAGACCAGCTTGGCCGGGCCGAGCTTTCGCTGGAGGATGCGTTTGAAGTGGAGCCGCTGAAAGTTCCCACCGGCACCGCTTTAAACTTTCACTTTTCGGCGGCCGACAACGACGACGTTGGCGGCCCCAACGTCGGCAAATCGGCCGATTTTCTGCTCCGCATCGTCACCGAGGAGGAGCTCCGCACCGATCTGTTGCGGCGTGAAAAGGAGCAGCGGCAAGAGTTCGAGCGGCTGCTCAAGAACCAGGAAGAGCTGCTGACCGACTGCCGAGCCCTGCTGGCCGGTGTGAAGGGAATCGCAGACCTCATCCCGCAACAGCGCGACCAGCTCATGCAGTATCAGAAGCGGCAAAAACTGATCGGGCAGAACACCGCCGCCATCGCCGAGCGGCTCGCCTCGATCGTGATCGAGGTGCAAAACAACCGGCTGGAAGAAGAGGGGGGCAAGCTCCAGCAGCGGTTGACGAGCGACATCATCGAGCCGATGGGGGAAGTGGCGGGCGACATGGTTCCCCAAGCGATGCAACTGCTCGATCGGACCCGCCGCCAAGCCGCCGAGGCCCCGGCCCGCGACCAGGCGCTGGCCGACGCGGCAGCCATCCAACAGCGGATTGTCGAACGGATGCAGGAAATCCTGCTGCACATGGTCAAATCCGAGGGTTTTCAGGAAGCGGTGAACCTGCTGCTCGAAATCCAGAAGGTACAAGGCGACGTTCACAGCGAGACGGTCCGGGAGCGGCAAGAACGGATTAAGCGGATTCTGGAAGGGGGGGCCGAAAATCCAGCCGAGCCGCCGAAGCCTTAGTGACGATCGACCACCTTCGGGTATAATTCAGGCATGATTCGCGCCTACGACGAGTTTGTTGATTTTATCGCGGCCGGCTCCACGCCGCAGACCGTCGCCGAATTTCAGGTGTCGCAAGCCGCGAAGGATCGCGTCGCCGACTTGATTCATCGAGAAAAGCCGCACGGGCTATCGCCCGAGGAAACTGCCGATCTTACGCACTACATGCAACTCGAACATGTGATGCGTTTGGCCAAGGCCCGCGCTCACACCCTGTGTGGTCGCTAACTAGCGCCGATGACTAGCTATGTTCCCGTCGATTTGCGAGTGCTCGTCGCGTCGCGCGCGAATCATCTTTGCGAATACTGCCTGATTCATGAGCGAGATACGTATCTTGGTTGTCAGGTGGATCACATTATCAGCGAAAAGCACCTCGGCCCAACCGCTGCTGAAAACTTGGCATACGCCTGTGCCTTTTGCAATCGAGCCAAAGGGAGCGACATTGGTTCGCTCGCCTCGCACGGGGCAATTTACCCGGCTCTTCAACCCACGCTGCGACCGCTGGGCTGAGCATTTTTCGCTCGCGAGCATCATCATTGAGCCGCTAACCGCAATTGGCGAGGTTACGGTCTCAGTCCTCCGACTTAACGAGGTGGACCGCGTGTTGGAGCGGAAAACTCTGCTGCGACTTGGCCGCTATCCTTCCCGGGAAGCCTTCGTGCTGCTGGGCACAAAAACCTAAGAATTCTGCCCTTGACCATTCTTCCATCCGCGGCGTAGGATTCTCCCAGTGCTATGGAGGGCACACTATCGGCCGACCCAGGCCGATGGCATGGAGGCCGGGCCCGCTGGCGAACATCCCAGGTTCTGCTAGCGGCACGGCGCGTTATACTCCGGCAATTGGCCTCACCTTCCCGCGGTCCCAGTGCCAATGCAGGAGTCGGTCGTGTCGTATTCAGACGCCAAAGAGCAGGTCCGCCAGGCGACGGATATCGTCGATCTGGTCGGCAGATCGGTTGCGCTCCGCCGCCAAGGACGCCAGTTCGTCGGCCTCTGCCCCTGGCATCCGGATCGCAAGCCCAGCCTCACGGTCAATCCCGATCGCCAGACGTGGAAGTGCTGGGTCTGCGATATCGGCGGCGATGCCTACAGCTTCGTCATGAAGCAGGAGGGCTGCGACTTCCGCGAAGCCCTGACCATGCTGGCCGAGCGGGCCGGAATCGAGCTCTCGAACCAGCCGCGGCGAAAGGCGGAGCCCGGCAGCCCCGACGACAAGAACGCGCTGTACCAGTGCTGCGAGTGGGCCGCACGCCAGTTTCACGAGTATCTGCTGCGCTCCGAACAAGCGGAAGCCGCCCGCAACTATGTCGAGGATCGTGCGATCACGCCGGTCAGTGTCGAGCGGTTCCTCGTGGGCTATGCTCCTCAAGACAATACGTGGCTGCTCAATCGGGCACGCAATACGCCCTTCGCGCCCGCAGTTTTGGAAGCCGCCGGTCTGTTGTCCAAATATGAGGATAGCGGCACTTATCGCGACTTCTTTCGGGGCCGCGTGATGTTTCCGATCCGCGACACGCAAGCTCGTCCGGTGGCGTTCGGCGGGCGAATCTTGCCGCAACTGGCGACCGACAAGACCGGCAAGTACATCAACTCCAGAGAAACGCGGCTCTATACCAAGAGCGACACGCTCTACGCCCTCGATCTGGCGAAAAACCACATTTCCAAGTCTCGCCAACTGACCGTGGTGGAAGGCTACACGGACGTGATTCTCTGTCACCAGCACGGCGTCAACGACGTCGTGGCCTGCTGCGGCACTGCCTTAACCGAACGGCACATCCGCATCCTCAAGCGTTTCGCCGACACGATCTATCTCGTCCTCGACGGCGACGATGCGGGCCAGCGACGCACCAACGAAGTGCTCGAACTGTTCGTCGCCGCGCAGGTCGATCTGCGGGTGATGACTCTGCCCGACGAGCTCGATCCGGCCGAATTCATGATCGAGCGGGGCGGCGACGCCTTCCGCGACTTGCTGGCCACGGCAACCGACGCCCTGGAACACAAAATCCGAACTGCCACGCGCGGGATCGACCTGGCCCGCGACACCCATCGGGCCAGCCAGGCGCTCGAGGAAATCCTCAAGACCATCGTCCGCGGACTACCGGCCGACGCCATCGACGCATCGAGCCTGCGGGCCCAGCAGTTGCTCGCCCGCCTGGCGCGCCAGTTTCAGCTCGACGACGGCGACGTGCGGACTCGCTTCGCCCAACTGCGCCGCGGGGTGAAAAGCCGCGCCGCCGAGACTCCAGAGGCTCCCGCCGAGCCAACGTACAAGCTCGCCGCGCTGTCGATCGGCGAATGCGAGCTGCTGGAAACCCTGGGACTGCACCCCGAACTGGTCGCCGTCGCGCTGGCCGAAGTGGCCGACGACGACTTGTCGTCCGAGCCGGCCCGCGAGATTTTTTCGGCCTATCGCCGGCTGGAAGAAGCGGGCCAATCGCTCGACTTCCAGGCGGTGCTGGCCGAGATCGAAAACGTGTCGCTCAAAAACCTGTTGGTCGCGCTGGATGAAACGGCCCAAGAAAAATCGGCGAAGGCGATTCTCGACGGGCCGACCCGCCTACGCAGCGTCATTCGTCAGTTCCACCAGCAGCACCAGCAGCGCGAACTGCGGCAACGGGCCCTGATTCACGAAGATAAGGAGGTCGGTGACGAAGTTAAGCAGAATTTATGGTTGGAGGAGATTGCAGCCAAACGCCGGCAGCAAGGTTTGACCGCGCCCTTGGAAGGGTAGCGGCTGCGGCGGTCGCAGGCGGAGGCTTCCCGCAACCCAACAGCCTCTCGCCGGCGATGATAGAGATCCACACGACAATTCAAGGAGGACCGGTCGTGAAACACATGGAAAAAGATTTGCAGACGTTGGTCGTCAAGGGACGGAGCCAGGGCTTTTTGACCTACGACGACGTGAACGGCTATTTGCCCGATCAGGACGTGACCCCCGAAAAGCTCGACAACCTGCTGATCGCGCTCGACCGAATGGGAATCGAGCTGGTCGATCGGCCCCCGGTCGTGCCGGGTCAGCCCAACCTGCGGCTTTACCAGCCGCTAAGAGAGGACGATCAGCCCGCGCTGGTGCTGAAACCGGACGAACTGGAAAAGAAGCTCAACAGCGACCCGATCCGGCTGTATCTGTCGCAGATGTCGGAAATTCCGCTGCTGTCGCGGACGGAAGAGATCTCGCTGGCCAAGAAGATCGAGGTCACCCGCAAGCGCTTCCGTCGCACGCTGCTGTCGTGCGATTACGCCATGCGGGCGACGGTGCAGGTGCTGACCCAGGTGTACCAGGGGCAATTGCCGTTCGACCGGACGATCAAGGTGTCGCTGACCGAGGCTCTGACGAAGGAGCAGATCCTGGCGCGGATGCCGCACAACCTGGCGACGATGGAGCAACTGCTCGACCAGAACCGGCGGGATTTTGAAGTTTTGATCCGCAAGTCGTCGAGTCCGTCCGCGCGGGCGCTCGCCCGCAAGCTGTTTCTCCGCCGCCGGCGGAAATGCCTGCAACTGGTCGAGGAGCTCAGCCTGCGAACGCGGCGCGTGCAGCCGTTGATGAAACAGCTCGAGGAGTTTTCGCGGCGGATGGACGAGCTTCGCTTGCGGCTGGAAAAAATTGCCGGCGAACCTGCCCGCCGCGACGAGCGGGCCGACCTCCGCCGCGAACTGCGCGACCTGATGATCTTGACGGCGGAAAGCCCCCCCAGCCTGCGCGCGCGCTGCCAGACGTTCCGCAAGCAGTTCAACGAGTACGAAGCGGCCAAGCGGCAGCTCTCGAGCGGCAACTTGCGACTGGTGGTCTCGATCGCCAAGAAGTATCGCAACCGGGGCCTGACGTTTCTCGATCTGATTCAGGAAGGGAACACGGGGCTCATGCGGGCGGTCGATAAGTACGAGTATCGCCGCGGCTTCAAGTTCAGCACCTACGCCACCTGGTGGATTCGCCAGGCGATCACGCGGGCCATCGCCGACCAGGCCCGCACCATTCGCATTCCCGTGCACATGATCGACGTGCTGAGCAAGCTGCGGAACATGCAGAAGCGGCTGCTGCAGGAACTGGGGCGGGAAGCGACGATGGAAGAAATTTCCGAGCTGTCGGGCCTGGCGCTCGAGGAAGTCAAGCGGGTGCTCGACATTGGCCGGCATCCGGTCAGCCTCGACCGGCCCGTGGGCGACAGCGAGGACGCCAGCTTCGGCGAGTTCATCGAGGACAGCAGTAGCGACAACCCGGTCCATTGCGCGAACCACGCGATCCTGCGGCAAAAGATCGAGGGGCTGCTCAAAACCCTGACCTGGCGCGAGCGCGAGATCATCCGCCTGAGGTACGGACTGCAAGACGGTTATACCTACACGTTGGAGGAAGTCGGCCGCATCTTTAAGGTGACCCGCGAGCGGGTCCGCCAGATCGAAGCCAAGGCCGTCCGCAAGCTGCAGCACCCGGTGCGCAGCCAGCATCTGGAAGGGTTCCTCAAGCAACTCGCGGGGTAAAACAGTCGAGAAGATTTCGTGCCGCCGGTCACTTGACCGGCGGCTTTTTTTGTACAATGGGCGTATGACGACCCTGACTGAATCGCTGCGGACGTTGCACCGGATTCACCGGCAATTGGCCGACCTGCAAGACCGCCTGCAGCGCGGTCCCCGGCAAATGCGGATTGCCGAGACCAACGTCAAGAACACGGAAGGGGAAGTCGCCCAGGCCAAAGATGCCTTCCGGCAGGCCAAAATGGCCGCCGACGAGAAGCAACTGCAGCTTCGCCAGCGGGAAGCGAAGCTCAAGGATTACGAAGCCAAGCTGTTCGCGGCCCAGAACAATAAAGAGTATCAGCTTCTCAAGGATCAGATCGCCGCGGACAAGCAGGCCAACAGCGTTTTGGCGGACGAAATCCTGGAAGCCTTGGACCGGCTCGACACCTTGCAGGCAACCATCAAAACCCACGAAGGAAACCTGGTCAAAACCAAGGACGAAATGGCCAAGGTCCGCCAGAGGATCGACCAGCAGCAGCAGGGGCTCGAGACCGAGCTGGCCCGCGTTACCGCCGAGCTGCAAGCGGCCGAGGGCTTGCTCGACGGCGACTTCAAGCCTACCTACCTGCGGCTGGCGCGGTCGATGAGAGACGAGTGCCTGGCGCCGGCCGAAAACGAATGCTGCGGCGGCTGCTCGCAGACACTGACGCCCCAGACCATGAATGTCTTGAAGCTAGATCGACCGGTCTTTTGCAAGTCGTGCGGGCGTCTGTTGTATCTGCCCGAATGACGCCGCAGCGACCGCGGTTGTCCAGCTCTTGCCAGCGGGAAACCGCGTTTGCATCAGGTGCCAGCAAAACGGCCCGGCAATTGCTATTAAGTTGCAAAGTCGCGTTGACCGCGCCCGCCAATAGGTAGTAGATTCATCCGCGTGGAGTGCGAAGGCGGGCGTGGAAGCGACGCGTGCAAGGAAGATCGACATGAGCGGCGTGCTGGGCATCGTGGAGGTCCATCCGGCGCTAGCCCATCTGCCGGAGAAATCGCCCCTGGCTGGCATGGCTCGGCGGCGGTTCGGGGGAAAAACCCTCCTAGAGTGGGTGGTCCGGCGCGTTTCCGACACCGATCAACTCGGCGGCGTCGTGGTGCTGGCGGGCAACGATCCGCTCTCGCGCAGCCTGGTCGAACATTGTCCGCCGGACGTGCATGTCTTCCATGCCGCTGCCGACGACGCACTCGGGCGGTTCGCAGCCGCGGTTCGCCATTTTCAATGCCGGGCCGCCGTGCGACTGAATGTGGTTCATCCGTTCGTCGATCCGGTGCTGATCGATCGTTTGGTTCTGTCCGTCGCCAACGGCCACGGCTGCGACTATGCCAGCTATTGCTTTAGCGACGGCCGGCCGGTGATGCAATCGAAACTGGGCATTTTTTCCGAGTGGTGCCGAGGGGAGGCCGTGCTGCTGGCCGATCGGATCGCGCGCCGCCCCGACGAGCGGAACGATGCGATGCGGTTTCTCTACAGCCACCCAGAAATCTTCGCCCTTAAGCTTATCGAAGTTCCCCCCCGCCTGGACCGGGACGATCTGCGGCTGGCCATTCAGGACGAAGAGGACTGGGAGCATGTGCAGCTCATTCTCGACGCCCTGGGGCCGGAATCGCTCGATTGGCAATACATCACGTCGCTGCTCGATCGGCAGCCGCTGCTGCGGGCTCGGATGGCCACCCGTAACCGGGCGGAAGCCGAGCGTGCTAGCAGCCCCGCAAATTCGCTTCAACCGGCAAAGTTTGCCTGAAGCTCCTCCTCCCGGTTCGCCGATGCTTAAGAGCGGACGCCGAGCCGGTGCGCTCGCGCCCGACTCGCGCTGCATTCCGGGCCGAGTTGCCTTCGCCTGCGGTTGAGGATTCTTTCCATGGCACGGTTGCTGGCGCTGCTCTGTACCCTTTCGGTTCTTCTGACGAGCGGCTGCGCGATGTGCTGTGCGCCCTACGACGACCACTATCCGTATGCCGGCGGTCGTTGGGTCCGCGACAACGCCAGCCAGGGACGCGTCGGATCGGCCTTCGCACCCGCCGGACATCGGCTCGAAGAGGGAATCTCGCCCAGCGGCGAGCCAACCCCGGCCGAGTCGGAAGCGTTCGACCCCGCAGTGTCGGAAGTGACGCCGCGGCGCGACGGCGCAGCGTATCTGCCCACGCAAGAGTAGTCGCGCCGCTACGAGGCACCCATGCCTTGCTACGTGAATCATCTGGAAGGGGCGATCGACGGCGCGATTCTTCCCGCCGATCGCCTGCAAACGCTGCACAACGACCGGCCGATCTGGGTCCGTTACGACCTGCCTGCCGCCGGGTCCGCGTTGACGAAAGTGGCGCTGCGCACGCGGCCGGAAACGATGTGGCGCTACCGCGAATTGCTCCCCTACGCCGACGAGGCGAATGTCGTCTCGCTGGGCGAGCGGATGAGCCCGCTGCTGGCCTGCCCACGATTGGGAAGTCGCCTCGGCCTCGATCGGTTGTGGATCAAGGATGAATCGCAACTTCCGACCGGTTCGTTCAAAGCCCGCGGCATGGCGCTGGCGGTAACGATGGCCAGGCAATTCGGCGTTGGGCGGATTGCCTTGCCGACGGCGGGCAACGCGGGCGGGGCGGCCGCGGCCTACGCTGCCCGGGCCGGCCTGGAATGCTTCGTGTTCATGCCGCACGACACGCCACTCGTCAACCAGTACGAGTGCCGCCTGGCAGGCGCCAAGACGTTTCTCGTCAACGGCCTGATCAACGATTGCGGCCGCATCGTGCGCGAAGGGAAAGACCGGCTCGGCTGGTTCGACCTTTCGACGCTCAAAGAGCCTTACCGCCTCGAAGGCAAAAAAACGATGGGCCTGGAACTGGCCGAGCAGTTCGACTGGAAACTGCCCGACGTCATCCTCTATCCCACGGGAGGAGGCACCGGCCTGATCGGCATGTGGAAGGCTTTCGCCGAACTGAAGTCGCTCGGCTGGTTGACCGCGCAAACATTGCCCCGAATGGTCAGCGTGCAATCGCAAGGCTGCGCGCCGATCGTGCGGGCCTTTGAGGCGGGGGAGCGGTTCGCCACCCCCTTTCCCAATGCCGCAACCATCGCCAGCGGCATTCGAGTTCCCGTTGCCGTCGGCGATTTTATGATTTTGGATGCGATCCGCCACAGCGGCGGAACGGCCATCGCAGTTCTGGAAGAGCGACTCGGCGAGTGGATGCGGCTGGCGACTTCGCTCGAAGGAATTCCGATCTGCCCCGAGGCTGCGGCCTGCGTCGGCGCGCTCGAAACCTTGCTGAAAACCGGTTGGATCAAGCCGCACGAGCGGGTCGTCATTTTCAATACCGGGGCCGCCCAAAAATACGTCGAGGCGATCGCCGCGGAACTGCCGCGAATCGACCTGCAATCGCCGCTCGACTGGAACCGCATCGAGGCCGGTTAGCTGGCAAGGCGTCGGAAGATTCGACACTCCTGTCGATGTCGGAGCCACGCTGCTGGTATTGCCAAACCGTCGCAATCGACGCCAGACCATTGCAGGATAGAACTTACGGCGCACGGCGAATCCCGGCATGGAACGTGCCTTCACGGTTGGCGGCTTCGTCCAACTCGGCAAGGAACCAAGTTCATGCGCCATAGAAGCGGCTTTACCCTGGTTGAGCTCTTGGTGGTGGTTGCGATTATCGGCGTGCTCGTGGCACTTTTGTTGCCGGCGGTGCAAGCTGCTCGGGAGGCCGCCCGGCGGATGTCGTGCGGCAACAACCTGCGCCAGGTCGTGCTGGCGATGCACCATTATGAATCGGCCCTGGGGGCGTATCCCCCCAGCTTCTGCATCGCACCGGGAACGATCCTCTCGGGGAACAACGGTAGTTGGTCTATTCAGGGCCGATTGATGCCCTATATCGAGCAGGGAAATGCCTACGACCAGGTGCGGCTCGATGTCGCCTGGGACGATCCCATCAATCGGACGAGCGGCGTGCCGACGATGAAAATCGGCATGTATCGCTGCCCGAGCGAAGCGAACGCCCAGCACCGCGTCGATTCAGGCGGCCTGCCTTACATTACGCCGCTGAACTACGCGATCAACTTTGGAACCTGGCCGGTGCATCATCCGGCGACTGGGCAGGGGGGCGACGGCGCGGCCTTCGTCAATAGCCGTCTCACGACCGCTTCGTTCACCGACGGCCTGTCCAACACGCTGTGCGCCAGCGAGGTGAAGGCCTTCACCTCGTACCTGCGCAACACGAGCGATCCGGGGCCGACGCCTCCCGCCACGCCGACCTACTTTCAAGGAATGAGCGGTCAGCTCAAGTTGGGGCCCAACCTGAACGACAACACGGGGCACACGGAATGGTGCGACGGCCGCGTGCATCATAGCGGCTTTACGACCGTGTTCACGCCAAATACCAAGGTTCCCTACGAGAGCGGCGGGAAAATTTACGACATCGACTTCAACTCGCGGCAAGAAGGGCAATCCGCCACCCAGCCGACTTATGCAGCCATTACCGCCCGCAGCTACCATGGCGGCGGCATTGTCAACGCAACCCTGATGGATGGGAGCGTCCGTTCGTTCAGCCAGACGATTTCGCTGGCAATCTGGCGATCGCTCGGCACACGGGCGGGGGGCGAGGTTGCAACCGTGCCGTAGCAAGTGGCCGCCGACTGGACGGCAGTCCTTCAGCCCACGATCTTGCGCACCGCTTCGGCAAGGGCTGCTTCGTCGGTAAGCGATGCCTCGCTGGCCTGCCCCGTTTGTAGATCCTTGAGCTGGCAAACTCCGGCGGCGAACTCGCGCTCGCCCGCAATTAGCGCCACGCGAAACCCCCGGCGATCGGCATATTGCAATTGCTGGCCGAGCTTTTTCGGTTCGGGGAACAGTTCGACGCCAATGCCGGCCGCGCGCAGGGCCGCCGCCAATCGCAGGTAATCGTCCAACCGGTCCTTGTCAAAGTAGGCGATCAGCACCGGCGCGGGGGTGCGCACCTTGTCGATCATGCCCAACTCTGCGAGAGCCGCCAGCAGCCTATCGAGCCCCAGCGACGCCCCAATGCCGGGCAATTCTTGTTTCGTAAAGAGTGCGGCGAGGTTGTCGTAGCGTCCGCCAGAACAAATCGAGCCAATCGTCGGCAGGTCGGTCAGGAAGGTTTCGAAAATCGCGCCGGTATAATAGTCCAGGCCGCGAGCGATCGAAACATCGACGACGATGGCCTGCTCCGGCACGCCCCCCGCCCTCGCGCCGCGAAGGATTTGCCGCAGGCGATCGACCCCTTCCTCGCCGACGGCGTTGCCGGCCACCAGTGGCCCCAGTTGCGAGAGCACGGCGTCGTTGCCCCCGGATAGCTCCGCCAATTTCAACACCTGGCTCGCCTGCTCGGCCGTGGCGCCGGCGGCGGCCTGCATTTCGTCGGCAACCTTATCGCGACCGATCTTGGGCAACTTATCGAGCGCGCGGAGTAGCGGAACGCTCTTGTCGGCCAGTCCCAGTTTGGCTAGCAAGCCGCTCAGCACCGCCCGGTTGTTCACCCGGATGGAGAAGGGCAAAGGCTTGCCGAACGTAGCGCCGATCTGGCGCACCAGATCGTAAATTACGAGGGCCGTTTCGATGTCGGCGGCGACCGAGCGGGTGCCGATGGTGTCGAAATCGCACTGCATGAATTCGCGATAGCGGCCGCGCTGCGTGTTTTCGCCGCGCCAGACGGTGGCGATGTGGTAGCGCTTGAACGGCAGGCCCAACTCGTGCGCGTGCTGGGCGGCAAAGCGGGCCAGCGGAACCGTCAGATCGAACCGCATTCCGACCCGCCGTCCGCCGTGGTCTTCGAACTGGTACAGTTGCCGATCCGACTCGTCCCCCCCTTTGCCGGCGAGGACTTCGTACAGTTCCAAGGCCGGGGTGTCGATCGGGCTGTAGCCGAACGAGCGATACACCCGCTGGGCTGTGGCGATCAGCCGTTCGCGGGGGATCATCGCCTCGGGCAGGTAATCGCGAAAGCCCTTGAGCGTGCGAGGTTCAATCATAGAAATCACCCCTAGACAACAAGCACGAAGGCGTGGACAGCGTGTCTGGCCCAATTGCCTGGCAAGTGCCAATTGAAACCGAAAATCACTCACCGCGAGAGTTGGTTCAGGGTTCTACCTTTGCCTATTTAACGCAAAGTAGCAAAGCAGGCGAAGGCGCAAGGGAGGCCGTCGTGTATTGCTTTGCGGCCTTTGCGAACTTCGCGTCTTTGCGTTGAAATGAAATAGGGATGGCCTGGCGAGTGGTGCGGCACGGATTCGTTGCCAGGAAAAATGGCCGCACACTGGACAGCGCCGGCTACTGCACGGTTCGCAGCACGGGCAAGCCGGGCCGCGGACCGCGGATGCTTTCTCCGCGTCGCCGGGGCAACACCGCTTCCATATACTCCTGCACCTGCTCCGACGACTCGAAGTACTGCTCGTAGGTCCAATCGTCCTCGTATTCGCAATTGTCGGTCGTATAGTCGCGACAGATCTGCGGCCGGGTCTCGTAGATGCCGCAGCGATTGTCGGGTTGCAAATGCCGGCAGCGGGTATGCACCAGCAGGTACCAGGTTCCCTCGTCGACAAACAGGCTGGCCCGTTCGTGCAGCAAATACCAGCGGAGGTAATCGAAGTCTTCCCGATCGCCGGGCGTATCGATGGGAAGCGCGAAGTACTGGCAACACTTGGCCGTGCAGCGATCGCACAGCGACTCGCCGGCGGCCAGGTCTTCGCGTCGCGGCTTGAGGCGGATAGGGGGCAACATTTGCGATTCGCTCCGATCGATCCGCGGCCGAGACTTGCGCGCCCGCGCGCCAGCCCTGCTTTCCACGGCCGCCGCCGGCCCAAGATACCCGGTGCGCACTGCGAAACGAGGCTATTTCTTGCGATGGCGAATGCGGGCGCGCATGCGGCGTTTCTTCTGTCCCAGTTTGCGGCGTCCCCGACCGGTCTTCTTAACACCCACTTCAACGGCCCTCGTTAGTTAAAAAACGCATCGCTCTTCCGTCAACAGTCGGGGAAGAGTCGCTTTCGCCAGCAGGTTCTCCGCCCGCTCTCGCCCTCGGCGGGCGGGCGTACATCGTTGGCGGGATTGATGTTGCGGCAAACCTCGGAGTGTACCCTTTCAAGCCCCGTTTGGGCAAGCCCCGCGCGCGGCTTTGACATTGCCAAGATTCGGATTTGGTGTTTGGTTCGGATTTCGTGCCTCGCGCCACTCACGACGCGCGCCGCGTTGACGCTTGGCACCGCGTGTGTTAGCTTGCCAGCCAACGTATCTCTCCCCCACATAACGACTTCAGGCGATTTCGTCCGCTCTTTTTCGACACCCCGACCCAGTGCTTTACGCTGGTTCTATAACTGCCAGGTAAACGCGATTTCGTCGGGAGCCGTCGCGGGCGTGCCTTTCGCGTAGGAGCATAGTTTGCAATGGCTTACGATGTGACGCTGATTACCGGCGATGGCACCGGTCCCGAACTGGCCGCGGCCGCTCGCCTGTGCGTCGATGCCACCGGCGTCAAGATTCACTGGGACGAGCAGGAAGCGGGGGTCGATGTGATGGCCCGTGTGGGGACGCCACTGCCCGATAGCGTGCTGGCCAGCGTGCGCCGCACTAAATGTGCTCTCAAGGCACCGATAACCACGCCCGTCGGCACCGGGTTTCGCTCGATCAACGTCCATCTGCGGCAAGAGCTGGGCCTGTTTGCTTGCATTCGCCCCTGCAAGTATTACCCCGGCGTGCGCAGCTATTACAGCGAGGTAGGGGTCGATCTCGTCATCGTCCGCGAAAACACCGAGGACCTGTACGCGGGGGTCGAGTTCGAGGCGGGCCAGCCGGCGACCGCCGAACTGATCGAGTTCATCAACAAGCTATCGACCGACAAGAAGATCAAAACGAGCGCCGCCGAGACGGGCGTCAGCATCAAGCCGATCAGCAAGAGCGGCACAGAGCGGATCGTGCGCTGCGCGCTCGACTATGCCCGCAAGCATGGCCGCAAGAAGGTGACGGCGGTTCACAAAGCGAACATCATGAAGTACTCGGACGGGCTCTATCTGCATACTGCCCAGGCGGTGGCCAAGGAGTATCCAGACATCGAGTTCGAGGAGCGCATCGTTGACAACATGTGCATGCAGCTCGTGCAGAAGCCCGAGCTGTACGACATACTCGTGCTGCCGAATCTTTACGGCGATATCGTCAGCGATCTGGGCGCGGGCCTGGTTGGCGGCTTGGGCGTCGCTCCGGGCGAGAATGTCGGCCCCGGCGGCGCGGTATTCGAAGCGACCCACGGCAGCGCCCCCAAGTACAAGGGCCAGAACAAGGTCAACCCGACCGCCCTCATCCTCTCGGGCATGCTAATGCTGCGGCACCTGGGCGAAGTCGAGGCGGGCGATCGCCTGGAGCAGGCGGTTGCCGCGGTCATTAAGGAAGGCAAGCATGTCACCTACGACTTGAAGGCGGATCGCAACGATCCCACGGCGGTCGGCACCCAGGAAATGGCCCAGGCCATTTGTATGAAGTTGAAGTGACCACCACTTTTTGACGGCTAAGGACGTACGGAATGATTGAATTGGCTCAAAGGGAGTGCTGTCGTGGACCAAACTGCTCCTGGTGAAATTGATCCTTTCAGCGAGTGCTCGCAATCGGACGCGGTTCGCGAAGCGCTCAAGCGGTTGTGTGACGATCCCGTGCGTTTTTCCAAACTGAAAGCAACGTTCGATGAGGCCATCGCTGAGTTGGAGCGAGGCGAAGGGAAGCCTCTCGATTTTGGCGAAATCAAACGCAAAGCTCGAGAACTTGTGGCCGCGCGTGAAAAATCACAATCGAGGCATCCATGAGCATTTCCATTCCAACCGAGTTTGGCACGTTCTTGGACGACATGATCGCGCCGGGGGCTTATCCGTCGCGAGAAGCGGTAATTAGCGATGCGCTGCGCCAACTGCGCGAGCGGCGATTGCGTTTGGAAGAGCTGAAGATGTCGCTCCGCGAGGCTCAGGAGGAGGTCGCACGGGGCGAAGTTGAGGAGTTCGATGTGGAAGAAATCCTCGCCGAAGGTCGGCGGATGTATACAGCGCGTCATCCCGAGTAACTCGCATGGATCGGGTCAATCTCACCCGTCGAGCGAAGGTTGATTTCCTCCAGATATGGAACTACCTGGCAGAGAAGGCTGGCATTCCCGTAGCCGACCGGTCTGTGCGATTCCCCTACGATCGCTGTGATTTTTTGGCCAACTCGCCCGGCTTGGGTGAACTTTAGCCGGAGTTGGAAGCTGGCATCAGGACATTTACCGCGAAGAAGATACGTCATCTTCTTCGAGCGACAACCAGACGGCATCGTCGTCTTGCGTGTTGCGCACGGAAGCCGCGATTGGAGCAGTCTTTTCTGATCGTCCCTATGGATTGGCGAGCGCTCTATTACGAAGTCGTCAGCGGCAGACGGCACGGATTGCCGGCCAGCGTCCTGCGCGGTTTGCTGCGCGGCGGTGAGCCGATCTATCAGGCGGTCGTTGGTTCGAAGAACAGACGATTTGATTCCGGACAACAAAAGCCACACAAAGTGCCCGCCCCAGTCATCAGCGTGGGCAACCTGACGGTGGGAGGGACGGGCAAGACGCCGCTGGTATGCTGGCTCGCCGAGTGGTTTCAAGAACGCGGCGCGGCGGTGACGCTCATCAGCCGGGGATATGGCGCACAGCGCGGCCGGCCCAACGACGAGGCTTTGGAACTGGCGGCGCGATTGCCGGACGTGCCGCACGTGCAAAATCCCGACCGGGTGGCGGCTGCCCGGCAGGCGCTGGCGGCCAACCCGCGGCAGGTGCTGCTGTTGGACGACGCCTTCCAGCATCGGCGAATCGCCAGGGATTTAGACATCGTGCTGCTCGACGCCCTGGCGCCTTTTGGCTACGAGCGATTGCTCCCCCGCGGCTTGCTGCGCGAGCCGGTCGAAGGGCTGGCGCGGGCCCAAGTGGTTGCCTTGTCGCGAGCCGATGCGGTGGATGAGGCCACGCGCGAGCGTGTCCGGCAGCGAGTCGAGCAACTTGCCCCACAAGCTGCCTGGTTGGAACTTGAACATCGCCCGGTCGGGTTCGTGAACGCGGCTGGAATCGCATTGCCCCTGGGCGAGTTGCAAGGCAAGCGGGTCGCGGCGTTCTGCGGGATCGGCAATCCGGCCGGCTTCCGGCACACGCTGCACCGTTACGGACTCGATCTGGCGGGACTGTTCGAGTTGTCCGACCATGCCGCCTATCCGCCGGCCGAACTGGCGCGCATCGAAGCGTGGCTGCGCGGGCTTGGCGACATCGAGGCGGTCGTCTGCACTCGCAAGGATTTGGTCAAGATTCCACGTGCGGAGCTCGCGGGACGCCCCCTCTGGGCACTCGACATTCGCCTGGAGATCACCGCGGGCCGCCAGCGGCTAGAGGCGCTGCTCGAGCCAATGATCGCCAAGATATGAACCGTGCGGGGGGGGGGG
>JBBDYF010000042.1:36374-44790 GCA_040901775.1 Pirellulaceae bacterium
CCCCCGACATTCCCAGACGGAAAGCCGCGCAGGCGCTGCTTACACCGCGGCGAACTCTTCGACGTGCTTGGCCAGCCGCTTCCGAGCGACGTGCAGCCGCCGCTTGATCGTGCCGACCGGCGCGTCGAACGAATCGCTCATTTCGACCAGCGACTGGCCCCGGACGTAGAACGCCTCGAGCGTCTCCCGATCGAGCCGACCCAGTTGAGCCAACCCCGCCCGAACACCGTGCTTCCGCTCGTCGGCCAATACTTCCGAGAGGGGCGTAACGGTTTCGACACAGGCCGCGTCGAGCGCCTCCTGCTCGGTGGCCCGATCGACCGGCCGGCGGACTAGCCGATTGATGGCCATCCGGTTGGTGATCGACCGCAACCAGCCGGCGAAAGCCTGTGGCTCGCGGAGTTGCTCGATTTTCTTCATCGCCTGGATGAAGACGTCCTGGCACAATTCCTGGGCCTCGGTGTAGTCGCCCAACCGTCGCAGGCCGATCGCCATCACGTGCCGTTCGAACCGCTCGAACAGAATTCCGAAAGCGTGCCGGTCGCCGCTTTGAGCAGCGACGACCAGGTCCAAAAGCTCGGTAGTGTCGGTGTTTTCCAAAGTAAGAGTCATTTGTCTCTCCGATCCATGGCTCGCAGCCGCGCCGGAACTGGGCCTTCCTGAAGGGGCCAGCGCGGCGCGTCGCTTGGTGCAAGGGAAACAGCGGATCAGCAGCGGCGAGGGGCACGGGCGCGATCAAGCACCGCAAAGCCGCTCGGCTGGCGTCCGCTGTCTGGATGTGCGAGTTACAACCGGGGAGTCCCGCGCGGCACTTTTTCCCCCGGTCTTATCCTCTGCTGAAGCATCCTGACCGTCGCGGACGCCGACACCGGGAATCTTCCCGGCGGCAGTGGCTCGAGTCGCGATGACTCGATTCACTGCCCGACAAGTGGCCCAGATGCGCCGGCTTTGGTTTACCGGCCTCGGGTTGCCACTTTTCGGCGGCGGGTGCTGCCGCATAGAGGCGCATTGCAAGCGGGTGGGAACCGCGAAGCGCGTCAACGCCGGCCACAACCGTACGAACGATGACGTTCGTAATGACGGTGCTGGTCAGATTGGCATTGATAAAGCTGCGCATCGGTTCCTCCCCTGGCGCTTGCGGCGCACAGTGCGAAGAGAGACTAAGAAACGGACAAAAACGTGTGTTGGTTGGCGTCGGCGGGTCGCTGCTGCGAAGGAACGCCACGCTGGGGCGTTCCCCACAGTATCGGCAGCGACGAGATCGACTTACTGCAATCTTACCGTCCGTAGGCGGGTGAGGCAATTGCGGCGGCGCGATGCCTCGCCCCTCGATCAACCCTCGTAGGACAGCGGTTGCCCAGATTAGACGTTTGAGGGATCGAAAGGTTCGCGCGGTCGGGAAAAACTTTTTGCACGTTCAAAGCGAACCCCAATGGCAGCCGGTGCAGCTCATGCAAGGTATTTCTGCGCAACGAGTTACATCGCGCAATACGAGAGAGGAGGTCAGGGATATCCCTGCCTCCTCTGCAATTCTTAGATCGGTTTTTTCCCCTGCCGATTAGAACACGTCCAAAATAAAGTGGTGCCCTTGGTGGTAGCGGCGGCCTTCCGGATACGAGTTGTGCCATTGCTTGTTGTACACCGGCACCCGCATTTCCGGGGGATACCGGAAGTAGAGGTCGTCGCTCGACCGGTAGTATTCGTTGCCCCAAAAGTTCTGCGGATACCACACGTAGGGGTAGTGGTAGAACCGCTCCCAGTCGGTACGGCCATATTGGCCTCCCCAGACGCGGCTGTAGGCCCGTTCCTGGGCTTGAACATCGCTGGCAGAGCAGGCAGCGAACAAGACGATGGCGAGGCCAGTCGCCAGGATCAGACGACGAAACATTGCAGTCCCCCCGGTTGGTCATTGCCCGACGCCGGGCGGTCAGGCCGCGGTCTGGTCCACGGCATCCGGCGCGAGAATCGTAGGCAGTTGCTTCCCTACCAAGCATCGGCCCGCCGGGTAATCGGCGCTCAGAGATTATCCGCTAAAACCGGCACAATGAGCACGCTGCGCGGCCTGGGAAGCGGCGTGAACTTTATCGCGCGGGCGGAGTTTGTCGGTGGCGTATAATCGGGACTCAGAGTTACGCTCTCGGCGGAGGCTCGTCATGTTTTGTTTGCTTACTAATTGGCGACAAACTTTGGGAATTGTTGCGCTTCTGGCGGTGCCTCTTTCGCCGCTTATCGCCGCCGAACCGCGAATCGAGATCGAAGTTTGCACCGAGCGAGGGTTCCCCATCGATGGTGCCGGCAAGTGGGCGGCCATGCTGGGCGAAATGGGGCTGTCCCACGTTCGCATTCGAAGCGCCCGCGGCGACGATGCGCCAAACCTGGCCAACGTCGGCACCGAAGCCGCCCCCTCGTATCGGCTGGTGGGCATTCTCACCAGCGACGGCCGGCTGCACCTGCCCAAGGGAAAGTTTGGGATCAGCGACAAGGCCAAGCTGGCGAACTATTTTGACCGCTTGAAAGGGGACGGCATCGAGGCGATCGCCACCAAGCCGCAGGCCTTCGGGCTGTTGGGCTCGCAACTGGTCACGGTGCATGAAGCGCTGGCGACGCCGGTTTCGTTTGCCACGTCCGGCAAGCAGCCGCGCGACGTGGCCCGGCAGATCGCCGCAGGCCTGCCGCTGAAGTTTGTCTCGGATACGGCGACGCAGCGGGCCATGTCGGTGGATCGGCCGGTGGCCGACGAACTGCAAGGATTGTCGAGCGGCACCGCCCTAGCCGCCGTGCTGCGGCCGCTGGGGCTGGTGATGTTTCCGGAAAAACATGCTGGCGCCCTGCGGCTGCGAATCGCCGATAGCCGCGCGGCCCGGGAGCATTGGCCCGTCGGCTGGCCCCCCAAGCAAAATCCCGGCGAGACGATGCCGGCCCTGTTCAAGTTCTTGAATGTCGAGATCGCGGGGACTCCGCTCGGCGAAACCCTGCAAGCGATCGGCGGCCGGCTGGATGCGCCGATCGTCATCGACTACAACGCGCTGGCCCGGCTCGACATCGATCTGGCGACGAAAAAAGTAGAGCTGCCCAAGACCAACACCTTTTACGGCAAGGCGCTCGACCGGATTCTTTTTCCGGCGGGCCTGAAGTACGAAGTGCGCGTCGATGAGGCGGACAAGCCGTTCGTGTGGATCAGCGGCGTCCGGTAACCAGCACCGGCACTAGGCGAGCCGCACATGCTTGACCTCGTGAGTGACTAGCCACTGCAAAAAGGCTTCGTGATACTCGGTCAGTTCGATCTCGGCCTGGGAACTGGCATCGAGCGGCGAGACGACATACACGACCATCTCGTCCAGATAGCGGTGGGCGTCGTCCGGAGCGATCCAGTACTCTCCTTCGCCCAGCTTGGCCGGCGCGCCGCGTTCGCCGGGAAAGGACATGAAAAAGACGATCTCGGTGCGAAAACGGGCCGGCATTTCCAGCGGCGCGAGGTTTGGCTGATCGACGGCGTGTACCAACATGGTTCAAATCCCAGGGGAGGATGCACCTGCAAGTATAACCGCGGCCTTCGCAGGTGGGGCAGTCAGCCAGCATCGCGACCGAGACTGCTGTCACTCAAATACTAGCAAACCAAAGCCCTCGGGCCGCGGAATCACCCCGGCCGGCTGCCGCAGCGATTGCAACCCGTTCTGGGGCACCACGCGTTGAATCTGCACGAGCCAGGCGTCGCGCACCTTGGGCGGCTGCGCGGCGAGCTCCGCCAGCGGAATGGCCGCTTCAATCGTCCACCACTCGTCGTCTCCGCCGGTGGCGATGAACCACCGCGGGTTCCAGCCTAGATTGCCGAAGCAACTTTCAGCCGGGCGGCCCCGCGCGTCGATCGATAGTTGCCACCAGGTGGCATAATCTCGATCGACGTCGAAGCAGAACGTCAAGCGATCGGCAGCAGCAAGATCGGCGTCGTACACCCGCGTTTTGTCGGCGGGCGCGTACTCGATGCCGGCTACTTTTTTGCACGTCGCCGCCAGGTACAAGAATTCTTCGTCGAAGGCGAGCATCGCCCCACTCGGCAGTTCTTCGCCTGCGACGCTCACGCCCGCCAGCGTGACCGGCTTGGCGACCTGCCACAGGGGGTCGTCCAGACGGCCGTCGAGGCGGGGCTTGCTAAGCGCGGTTACCGCGGGGACGATCGGATAGGGGGGCGGTTTGCCCTGGGCTGCCAGCCACTCTTCGGCCGCCGCGCAGCGCGACCACGGGTTTGCGCTGTGGGGCGTGCTCCAAGGCGAAAGCAAGCGATCGGTCTGCGGCGATCCGCCTGCCTGCCTGGCGGCCGCGGCTAGCGGAAAGCGGAGCGCCGGGTTGGCATACAGCGTCGGACGGGTCCGTTCAATTTCCTTGGCCAGGGCGAGCGCCCGTCCCGCGCGTTCGACCGGGGTCATCCGCAGCGACGCGCTGCTTTCCTGGCGGACGGTCGCTTGCGGCTGCTTTAGCGCGACGCCGATCGTCGTACGCGGGGCAGCCACAAAATCTTGTTGCGACGTGGCAGCGACCAACTGCACGGAATACTCCGTTCGCCGGCGCTGCTGCCAGGCGACTTCGCTGCTCGCGTAGCAGTGCATCAGCCAGATCGCGGCCGAGTCGGCCAGCGGATGCCGCGGATAACGCTCGCGCAGTTGGTGCAGGGCGTCGGCGGCGGAATCGCTGTTGCCGGTCAGGTGATGCCGCTGAGCCAATTGCCACAAGATCTCGCCGCTGTATTGATCGGGCAGGCCGTTGGTCAGTTCGTTGATCTGCCCCATCCAACTCGCCGTGTTCGCGTCGCCCGATTCGATCCTCGCCAGCAGTTGCTGCACGTTGTGCCGCCGCTGGGCCAGGCGGCTGAGCTGATCCAAATCGCCGGCGGGCACGCTGGCGAGCGCTCGCCGGGCCTCGCCTGCGGGCGACAGCGAAATGCCGCTCATCACGTCGCGGCGTCCCGTCGATTGCGGCAAATGATCGACCAACAGCGACAGACCGATATTCCGCGGCGGCAGGGCCAGCTCGGACGTCAGCAAGCCGCGACCCAGTTCGGCCACGTCGGCCAAGCTCCGCCCCAGCCGCGGCACCCATTGCGACGGCGTCAGATTCACCACCCCTTGCCGATCGCCGACTTGCACGGCAAACAGCTTTTTGACCTTCCAAGCGGTCAGACCGGCCGCGGCGATTTGCGCGGGATAGGCGTCGCTGTCGGCCGCCTTTTGCACCGCTGCCAGGGCCACCTGGTTGACCAGATGCGCGAGCGGGTCGTCGCCCCGCGGGCTGACGTCTTCGGTCAGAATCACTTCCGGCCGCCACTGACGAATGCGGCGGACCAGGTGTTCTTCCAAGCGGGCTGTCGCTTGGCCGTCGTTGGCCAAGTTCCAGCGATTCAGGATCGATTCGCCCGATTGGGGCACCCCCGGCTCGGCCAGCGGAAATCGCCAGGCGGTGTCGGCAGCCGATCCACCCGCCGCTATCAAGGCGGCGTGCGTCCGTTGCAACACCGTGAACTCGGCGGCGGTGGAAACCTGGTCGCGGCTGGGGCGGCCGACGATTTCGCAGGCCGCCAGAAAAGCTTCGCTGGCCGATTGCAACGCCACGACTTCGAGCGGCACATGATCGGGCTGGCTGAAAATGCCCAGCAAGGCGACCCGCGATCCGCCGCTCTTTTGTACGCGCCAAGTGCGACCGCCATCGCGGGTGTGCAAGATCGTGCCCAGCGACCCGGAGGCCCAGCCGCGATATTCGTCGAGAAAAAACAGCCCGCGGATTGGCACGGTCTGTTCGGTCTTTTGCGTCTCCCAAGTCTGGCCCCCATCGGCCGAATGCAAGACGCAGGTTCCCGGCGCTCCGGCAATCCAAACTCGCTGACCGAGGACCGCCAGAGCCCGGAAATCGAGCTCCGTCGCCGCCGACTCGGGCAAGCTTCCGCTGGGAGGAATCCAGTTCACGGCCCCATCGAGCGTGGTCAGCACCAGCCCTCCATCCCCCACGAGCCAGCCCCCCGATTCGCCCACAAGCTGCATCCGGCGCAAGTACCGCGGACCCAGATTCTGCGTTCGGCTGGGGCGGACTTCACTGGGCGTGACCAGGCAGGTCGCTCCTCCGAGTCCGGCGACGGCTCCGCTCGTAGGGCTGCGGAAATCGCCGGTCACCCAGCCCAGAGTGTCCCCCTTGGGAACCGGTGCCCAGCCGCGGCCTCCATCGTCGGTGCGAAACACGCCCGAGGGGAACAACGCGGAGGTTTCGCCGAGCGCCCAGCCGTTTTTGGCATCGATCATGCGGATCTGCTTGAGGCCGGGGAGCAGCAATCCCGAGGCGGATTGCCAGGTGCGTCCGCCGTCGCGGGTGCGCAGGACGGCGCCGTGGCTTTCGTGCGTATAGGGCTGCGTCCAGCCGCCGACGATCCAGCCATTGTTGGCATCGAGAAACTGCACCGCTTCGAGCCGGCAGGTGACGCCGGAGTTTTGCAGACTCCAGTTCCGGCCTCCGTCAACGGAATGCCAGATCGCGCCGCGGTCTCCCACCGCCCAACCCCGATCGGCATCGACAAACGTAATCGCCGCCAGTTCGGCATCGGCTAGCGCTGTGGGGGGCGAAGCTGCGGGTTGGGCGCGAGCCACCGAGATCGCCGTGGCCCACGAGAGCAACCAGCAAGCGAACGAGAAAACAACGATGAATCGAGACACGGCCGGCCCCTCCTTAGGCAATAACTACGAGCCGCGGATCATAGCAACCCGGCGGGGCCGCCCCTACCCCGGTCGGTGGCGGGGCGGATTGCTTGACGGCTCACCGCCAGCCATAATCCGACGATCCACGCGCCCTGCCATTCACTGCCCTGCCATTCAGGAGCTTTGCCCATGTTCGCCAATCTCTCGCGTCGTCGCTTTTTTGCCCTGTCTGCCGCTGCTGCCGCGGGAGCGACCTGGTTCGATGCCCCGCAGATTTTGCAGGCTGCCCAGTTAGCCGATCCGAAGGATCCGTTCGGCGGCTTTCCGGTCGGCGTGCAAAGCTATTCGCTGCGAAATTTCGAGACGGCGGAGGTCGTCCGCCATTTGCAGGGAATGGGAGTGCATTTCGCCGAGTTCTACAGCAAACATCTCGACCCCCAGGCCGACGACGCAAAAATTGCCGACGTCCTCGCCTTGCTGAAAAAAGCCGACATCAAGCTGGCGGGGCACGGCGTTCACGGCTTTGGCAAGGACCATGAGGCGAACAAAAAGTTGTTCGCATTTGCCAAGAAGGCGGGGGTGAAAGTGATCACCGCCAATCCCACGCCGGAAGCGTTCGACAGCCTCGACAAACTGGTGGCCGAATACGACATTCGGATCGCGATTCACAATCATGGGCCGGGGGCGCTGTTCGACAAGCTGGCCAGCGTGACCAAGGCGATCGAAGGGCACGACAAGCGAATCGGGGCGTGCGTCGATTGCGGCCATTTTTTGCGGAGCGGCGAAGACCCGGTCAAGTGCGTGCTGGAACTGGGCGAACGGGTGTACGGCGTTCACATCAAAGACGAGCAAGAGACCGGCACCCCCAAGAGCGCCAACGTCGTCATTGGGAAAGGACACCTCGACGTGGTCGGCCTGTTCAAGGCCCTGCGGCAGATCAAGTTCCCGGCCGACGGGGCCCTGTCGCTCGAATACGAAGCGAACCCGCAAAACCCGATCGACGAAATGAAAGCCTGCCTGGAGGTCGCCAAAGAGGCGATCGCCAAATCGGCGTGAACGTGAATTTCCGTCGCTTGAACGCTGCATTGCACATGCTGCACATGCTATTCAGGGAGACCGCCGGTTCGATCTGTACAAAGCTCAGTCGGATGTCGATCCATTCTGCCCTCGGGAGGGCGGATTGAGGTGCTTGGGTTTTTGTGGACACTCCAACTCCTTATTCTGCAAGGAAGGGAAAGGACAATCCTATGGCCCAGACGACGGGAAAGCGAAAGGTTCGCGCGCGCGGCGCTCGTACTCCGAGCCAGTTCAAGCAGGAAGCCGTGCAGATGCTGCTGGACGGGCATTCGGCGCCGTCGGTTGCCAAGCGACTGGGGATTTCAGGCCCCAATGTTTGTACCTCTGGAAAAACAAGTCCTGCATTGTGCCGGATCGGCAGCGCAGACCTTGGGTTCTCGCGTCGCCCAGCTCGAAGATGAGCTGCTGCGAGTCGAGCGCGAACGTGACATCTTAAAAAAAGCCTTGGCCATCTTAAGCCGACACGTATGCCCTCGTCGAACAACTCACTTTCCAAAGTGCATTTCCTCTGGCTGCCGTCTGCGCCGCGCTGGAGGTCACGGCCACATTGAAGCGCGAAGCGACATTACGGGCGCCGCGGGCTTGCAACTCGACGGCGATCCGGCGGGCGCCGTAGCGTCGCTTATGCTGCCAGAAGATGTCGCAGATAAAGGGCATCAGTTCCC
>JBBDYF010000043.1:0-7455 GCA_040901775.1 Pirellulaceae bacterium
CCCCCCACGCCGCTCGGCAAGGAGACCGTCGCGGCGCGGTTGGCTTATGGGCTCCTGGTGAACCTAGTTTATGAACAGCTCGGAATTCGAGCAGTCCACTGCCACGGTCGAATTGGAAGAGCCTCCTGGTAGTCGTTACCCATCATCTTCCGCCTCTTTTAGCCTGCCGCTGATCGTCGCCCGCAACTCCGCCGCGGAGTCGGAGACCAACAAACCCGTCGCAGAGATCTCGTCGCCCAGCGACGGGCCGCGCAGCGTCGCCCCGCGGCGCAATCGCGCTAACACCCGAACGCGAGCCTTTCGCCGGGCCTTTTTTCGGGACGTGCCCGACAAGGACTGGAACGACTGGCGTTGGCAAACGCGGCACCGGGTTCGCAAGCTCGACCAGATCGAGCGGATGCTCGTCCTTTCGGACGACGAACGCGAGGCCCTGGTCAAAGGCGAGTCGATGCTTCCCGTGGGCATCACGCCGTACTACATGAGCCTGCTGGACCGGGAAGATGCGTTGCAGCCGTTGCGGCGAACGGTCATTCCCGTCACCGGCGAATTCCTCCGCACGCCGGGCGAGGCGGACGACCCGCTGGGCGAAGACGGGCACAGCCCCACGCCGGGGCTGGTGCATCGCTATCCCGACCGGGTGCTGCTCTTGGCGCTCGACTTTTGCAGCACCTATTGCCGCTATTGCACGCGGTCGCGGGTGGTGGGGCACGGCGAGATCATGCCCAGCGAGGCCCGCTTGGAGAAAGCGTTCGAGTACCTGCGGCGGACGCCGTCGGTTCGCGACGTGCTAATCAGCGGGGGCGATCCGCTCGCCCTGGGCGAGGACAAGCTCGACTGGATCCTGGGCAACCTGCGGGCGATTCCGCACCTGGAATTCGTTCGTATCGGCACCAAGATGCCGGCCGTGCTGCCGCAAAGGATCACGCCGTCGCTCATCAAGGTGCTGAAAAAGTATCATCCCTTGTGGATGAGCGTCCACTTTTTGCATCCCGACGAATGCACGCCCGAGGCGAGTGCGGCTTGCAACCGCTTGGCCGACGCGGGGATTCCGCTGGGTTCGCAAACGGTGCTGCTCAAGGGGGTGAACGACAGCGCGGCGGTGATGACCGATCTCTGCCACCGGCTGCTGATGATGCGGGTCCGGCCGTACTATATCTATCAGTGCGACCCGATCAGCGGCTCGGCCCACTTTCGGACGAGCGTCAGCAAGGGGCTCGAGATCATTGAGGGGATGCGCGGTCACACCACGGGCTACGCAGTGCCCACCTACGTGATCGACGCACCCGGCGGTGGCGGCAAGATTCCCTTGCAGCCGAACTACATCGTCGGCCGCGACGGCGACGACCTGTTGCTGCGGAACTACGAAGGGCAGGTCTATCGGTACCCCGACCCGGCTGGTTAACCGTGGGGCAGGCGCTCGCGCCTGCCTGCCGCCAAAGCCGCGACCAGTGGTCGCGGTGAATCGCAACGCGGTGATTCGCCTACAATAGCCGGGAGCAAACTTGCTCCCGGTGCGTTGCAAATGGATACTCCAATGCGCTTCACCGGGACCAGGTTTGGTCCCGGCTAGTGGGAACTGTGTCGCCCCCCCATTTTTATGCCCACCGCCGACTTCCTCTGCATACGCTGCGCCCGGCACATGAAGACCTGCTGTCAAACGACGGAGATCTTTGTGACCCGCGGCGACGTGGCACGCATCGCCGAGCATTCCGGCCAGGGCGATTTCTTTGAATTCCGCCGGCCGGTGAACCCCGACTACGCCGACCAGGACGACGATCCGGCCTGGCGCGACAATGTTTTCCAGGCCGACGGCTCGCGGCGGGTGCTAAAAAAACAAGCTGCTGGCGACTGCACGTTTCTAGGCAGTGCGGGCTGCACGCTGCCGCTCGAAACGCGCCCCCTGATCTGCCGCATTTATCCCTACGATTACGACGCCGCGGGAATCCAGCACGACCTGGCCCCCGGCTGCCCGCTCGAGCTGCTGCGGCCTGGCCTGACGCTGATCGACGAACTGGCAATGAACCGGGCCGACGCCGAGCGCTGGCACCAGCAGCTTTATGCGGAACTTTGCACGGAAAACATCGCAGGCGATTCACGCGCCATCGACGATCGGCCCGCGGAAGAAGCCGCTGTCGGCCGGGGCGGCGTAACGCACGTTTAGAGCCTCGCCCGTCATCACCTTGCTCCCTTCCTTGAGCGAGTGCATCGCCAGGTCGAGCATGGTGCTGGTCAGCAGCGTCCGCTCGACCGGGTACGGCGGCCGGCCGGTGTGGAAAAACTGCTCGATGTTCCAGGTGAGTGGGTCAAAAAACCGCGCCCCCGGCGGGTCGGGCAGAAAAAAGCAGGTCGAAACCGGATCGACCTGCCCCCGCACCCTCGCCGCAAAGCCGAATTCCGAGGTCTGCTCGATCAGGTTGAGCGCGGCGCCGCGCGTGCCGTCGGCATATTCGATCAGGATCGCCCCCGGGTGCTTCACGTTCTCGCGCAGCGGGCCGACGTTTTTGCTTTGGCAGCGGTCGAGCGCCGCCTCGACCAGACGGGCCGAAACCAGGCCGTTGTCGATCGCCTTCCAGACCGACTCGCCTTGCAGGGCCACGACCGACTTGACCCCCGTTTCGCCCCCTTTGCGTCGCTCGAGCATGCACTGCAGCGTTTCGAGGGCATGGATGTAGTAGATTTCGCCCGAGCCCCGGTCGAAGCCGAAGGTGCAAACCCCTTCTTCAAACGGCGTTTGCAGCGGCGGCTCGATCTCGGGAATTCGCCAGGTGACCGGCAACGACGAGCCCGCCATCAGCGGAAATTTCATTCTTTTGGCCGTAGCCACCATCTCGGCTGCCTGCGCGTGGTCGTACGAAAGGTGCTTATCGACGAACACGGGCACCCCCCGGTCCGCTTGGCGAAATTGCTCGACAATCTTCTGAAAATACTCGTAACGGGGGTACAGCACCTGGCCATAGTCGTTGAGCGGGTAGTCGCCGTGCTCGATGATGAGCAGCACCGCATCGACATCCAGGTTGTCGCCGCCCAGGGTTTGCCCCACCGACTCGCACAGTTCGATCCCGTGCCGCTCGCAAAAGCCGCGGCTCAGGTCGTCGGGCGGGGATTGGTCGTTCATCATCCGCACCACCTTCACCGCCGGCTGGTGATGAAAGCCGTCTTTCTGAAAGCCGTGGACCATCCGCCCGACAATGTGATAGGCGTGCGAGCGGAGCCGAAAGATCGAGTTGACCGCGGCAATCCGCAGCATTCGCGGGGCAGGGGCCTGCCCCCGCAGGCGTGGCGTCAGGCCGGCTGCGACAGTGGCTGTCGCTGTTCCCAAAAACATGCGTCGCGAGAGCGGGCAGGAAGTGGTGCTCATAACAGGAATTCGCCCTTTGGGATTGCATCGCTGGAAAGAGGCCAAACTTACCCCTCGGCGGACACAATCGCAACAAAGTTGGTTGCAAGTTTTCGGTCGGACACCGTTGCCCTTTTTTCGCCCACCGCGTACCATGCCGCCGTCTGCCTGCCCCCTTTGTCCCGGTCGCTACCTCGACCTGTGTTTTCCGGCCTCTCGCTCGGCATGAAGCAGCACCGTTTCGATAACCAGTTTTCGGCCGTCATCGACTTGGCCGCGCAGCTCTGTCGCCGGACCGAGGCGGGGGCCATTCTGCTCATGCTCGAAGGCCCCACCGACTGGGCACAACTGATCGCGCGAACCGAGGGGCTGCAAATCGTTATCGCAGCCGATTCCGAGGACGAGATGGCCGGTGCCGAAATGGCCGGACTGGCGACCATCATCCTCAAAATGCAGGATTCGCCGGTCATCGAAAAGCTGACCCAGGCCCTGCTGACCGGCGTGGCTCGCGAAATCCTGGCGCCCGGCGCGGGAGTGGCCGTGGCCTATAGCGGCTTCGAGGCCGACTCGATCGACTCGATCAGCTTCATCCGGCTCGACGACCACCTGGGCCGCCTGACCGCCCGCGACCTGCGGCAGCTCGAAACAAGTGTCCCGCTCGAAACGTTGAAAATGGTGATCGATCTGGCGGTCGAGATTGGCCGCGAGGGACGCGAGGGGAAGCCGGTCGGCACGATGTTCGTCGTGGGAGACACCCGCAAGGTTTTGCAGCATTGCCAGCCCGCCGGCTACGACCCGGTCAAGGGATACAGCCGAACCGAGCGCGACATGCACGACCCGCGGGTTCGCGAGGCGATCAAGGAAGTCGCCGTGCTGGACGGCGCGTTCGTGGTCACGTCCGACGGCACCGTCGAGAAGGCGGCCCAACTGGTCGATGCTCCGTATGCGAACCTGACGCTCAGCAAGGGGCTGGGGGCTCGCCACTGGGCCGGCGCCGCCATTAGCAAGGCCACCGGCTGCCTGGCCGCGGTCGTCAGCCAGTCGAGCGGCACCGTCCGCATCTTCCAGAACGGCGAGGTAATGCTGCGGATCGAGCCGCTGCGGCAGGCGATGAAGTGGAAGGATTTTGAATACGAGCCGCCGCAGTCGGAAGTGGAATAGCGGGCGGCGAGCGCCTGCCGACCCTCCAGGCCTACCGTGTGTCCTCAGACCGGGCTGGCGCATCGGTAAACCTCAAGCAACTTTCCGCAGCACGAGGCTGGTGTTGCTGCCGCCGAAGCCGAACGAGTTCGAGAGCGTCGTCTCGACGCGGGCGGCGCGGGCCTGATGCGGCACGTGGCACAGCTCGCCACAATCGGGATCGGGCTGGTCGAGGTTGATCGTCGGCGGCAAGGCCTGCTGCTGGATCGCGACGATGCAGGCGGCTGCCTCAACCGCCGCCGCAGCACTCACCAGGTGGCCGGTCATGCTTTTGGTCGAACTGACCGGCGTGGTCGCGGTGTGTGGGCCAAAGACCAGGCGTAGCGCGCGGGCCTCGGCCCGATCGCCCACCGTGGTGCTGGTGGCGTGGGCGTTCACATAGCCGATGTTTTCCGGATCAATTTGCGCGTCGGCCAGCGCCCCGCGCATGGCGTCGGCGGCTGGTGCCGGGTTCTCGCTGGGAATGACCATGTGCGAGGCATCGCTGGTGGCACCGAAGCCGGCCACCTCGGCATAGGCCCGGGCGCTGCGGCGGCGGGCCGACGATGCCGACTCCAGCAGGAACACCGCGCCACCTTCGCCCATGACGAAGCCGTCGCGATCCCGGTCGAATGGCCGGCTCGCCCGTTCGGGGTCATCCATGCGCCGCGAGAGGGCCCGCAAGTTTTGAAAATTGCCGCGGGTGATCGGGCAGGCGATCTCGGCGCTTCCCGCCAGGCAGACATCGACCAGGCCGTGCCGCACCCACTGCCGCGCCAGCGCGATGGCATAGTTGCCGCTGGCGCAGGCCGCCCCGACCGACGCGATCGCCCCCGAGACGCCAAGCTGCTGCTGCACGAAGCTAACGAGCGACTGCCGATCGCGCTGGGGATGACGAATCTGATCGCCGCCGCCGGCTGCATCTTCCTGCCAGGTCCGATACCACTCGCCCCCCTGGCCGAGGACAATTCCCACCCGCAAGTCGTCGCTGTCGTCCAACAGGCCGGCGTCGGCGAGCGCGCCCGCCGCGCAGGCCAGGGCCATCTGCCGCAGCCGGGGCAGGGCGGCAAAGGCTGCCGGCTCGAACCCCTGCGGCACGTTGATCCGTTCGACCGCCGCGCCGACGCAGGGAACGAGCCGGTCCCCCTGGCGGTCGAAGACCTGCCGCGTTGCCGAACGGCCGGCCAGCAGGTTCTCGGCGAGTGCGTCGAGCGTGTCTCCCAGCGGCGTGGCCAATCCGAGGCCAGTGATCCAAACTTGTTCGGGCATGGAAAGTTCCTGACTCGATGATCGGTGTGGGCGACTTTCTTGGATAACTCCTACGCGGCTCGGCGGAGGGTTTGCTCGGCCGCCGCCAGACGAAGCTCGATCCGGCCACCCCAGGGGAGCCAGCACGACCAGCGCGTCGCCAGGCCGCGCTCGGCCGACTCGACACAGGCGGCGACTTCGGCCACGCTCGGCTCGGGGCGCTTATCGAGCGTGGGCTTGTCGAGAGTGGGCTTATCGCGCGACAGTTCCCGCCCTGCCGAACCGGGGTAAAGCGACAGCCGGGAGTTGCCCGCCGCGCCGGGCATCAAAGCCAGGGCGACCGCGTGGCAAGTGGTGCCGGCGAGCGGGCGGCCTTGCTCGTCGGGTGTCGGTTCGGGATCGAACTGGGTAAGCAGCAGCCAGATTCCGGGAATGCGGGCGGTATCGAACAGGGTGAGAGCGGCGGTCAGGCCATCGGCCATCGCCCAGGGGCCGCCCCCCAGGCCGACATTCGGGCCATGAATGCCCAGGGCGATGCTCACCGCGCCCGAAACGCTGTGCAGCGAGTTCTGGGCGACGGCATGCGGCGGAACGCCCGAGCCGCCGCTTTTGGCGAACCGCTCGAGGATCTGTACGCCCGCCAGGCGGCCGACGAACTTGGGGGCCGCGACGATTGCCCACCGCTCGTGGTCGCGGGTGTCGAGTTCGAACCGCTCGGCCGCCCGCCGCACCGCCTCGAGGGCGACGATCGTCTGCTCGTCGGCATGTTTGAGAAAGTGTCCGGCCAGTTCGACGCCGGGGAAAGCGGGCGGAGTCTTGCGCAGCGCGACGAATTCGCCCTGCGCGAAGGCGGCGGTCCCGACCGCGACGATGGCCGCCTCCAAAGGGGAATCCGGGCTGGGCGTGGACAAGGGAATCTCCCAAAAGCGGGTAGCAAGACCGGGGCGCGCGGAATACGCTACGCCGCCCGGTTTTGCGATTTGGCCGCCAGCTTGCGCTCGATCGTGTCGAGCAGGTTGCCGACGGTCGCAATCTTGTCGAAGTCGCGGCTGTCGAGCGTCACGCCGATTTGCACCTCGGCCCGCAGCATGACCCCCAGCAGATCGACCGAGTCGAGCTTCAGCTCTTCGCGGATTTTTACCGCGTCGCCAAAGACCTTGGGGCGCTCCCAAGTTTCTTGTTCGAGCAGATCGAGCAGCGTCGTGCGGATTTGTTCGCGGTCCATGCGGTCACCTTCACAAGGGGATGCTAGCTGCGGCGGCCCAGGGGCCTTTCAGCGCGGAGAGTAGCAAAGCGGGCGCAGCGGCCAAAGAGCGGTTTTGTGCCCTGCGATGGGGTCGGGAGTCTTTGGCGGGCAAGTGGCATCCATAATGGACATGCGCCTTCCGCCAAAGACTCCCGACCCCCTGATGAACTTCGGCGCACTGTCCGCGTTGTGGCTTCCGCGTAGGGCACCCCCAGACTGGATCAAACCAAACGTCCCGCGCCACCGTAGGAATTGAACCAAGTGCAATCCCAATCGCAGGTTGCGACTTCCCGCGGGAAGGGATAGATTGCCGGGGAAGCGGCCCGCAACCAGCCGAGGGGACGGCCTGCTTTGTCCGGCAAACGCCGGTTGCATCAATCAACGGTCATCGAAGTTAGGGAGAGTGATCCGATGGCACTGGTTCGATTTTCTTCTGCGGCTCTGC
>JBBDYF010000044.1:0-1163 GCA_040901775.1 Pirellulaceae bacterium
GGCCACGCCCGCGACCTCGACCTGGGGCTGGAGCTTCCGGCCGAAGAACTGGCCGCGGTCTGCTCGAACGACCATTGGGGCCAGGTGTACGAGCGGCTGACGACGCTCATCCAGTCGCACCGCAGCACGCTGGTGTTTGTGAACACGCGGCGGATGGCCGAGCGGGTCGCCCACCGGCTGACCGAACAACTGGGCGCCGACGCGGTCGCCAGCCACCACGGCAGCCTCTCGCGCGACATTCGCCTCGACGCGGAACAGCGGCTCAAATCGGGCCAGCTCAAGGCGATCGTCGCCACCGCTTCGCTCGAAATGGGAATCGACATCGGCTATATCGACCTGGTCTGCCAGATCGGCTCGCCCCGGTCGATTGCCACGTTTTTGCAGCGCGTCGGCCGCAGCGGCCACGCCGTCGGTGCCCTTCCCAAGGGGCGGCTCTTTCCGCTGACCCGCGACGAACTGCTGGAATGCCTGGCGCTCGTCCGCTCGGTGCGCCGCGGCATTCTCGACCGGATCGAAATTCCCGAAGCGCCGCTCGATATTTTGGCCCAGCAGATCGTCGCCGCGGTCGCCTGCGAGGAGTACGACGAAACCGCGCTGTTCGACCTCTGCCGCCGGGCCGGGCCGTATCGCAACCTTTCGCGGGCCGATTTCGACGCCGTGGTGACCATGCTGGCCGACGGCATCAAGCCGGGGAGCAAGGCCGGCGCGTACCTGCATCGCGACCAGATCAACGGCCGCTTGCGGGCCCGCCGCTCGGCCCGCCTGGCGGCGATCACCTCGGGAGGCGCAATTCCCGAGCGGGGCGAATACCGCGTGCTCATCGAAGGGGAAGGGACGCTCGTCGGCACGGTCGATGAAGACTTTGCCATCGACAGCATGGTGGGCAACATTTTTCTGCTCGGCAACACGTCGTGGCGCATTCGGCAGATCACTTCGAGCGAGGTGATCGTCAGCGACGCGCACGGCGCGCCCCCCAACATTCCCTTCTGGTTCGGCGAAGCGCCGGGCCGCACGATCGAACTGTCGCAAGAACTGTCGTCGCTCCGCCGCGATCTGGCCCAGCGGCTGATTTCCAATGACTCCACGCTCCCCGCTCCGCACTCCGCGCTCCCCTCCTCCCTCCAGCCGCCCCCCCCCCACCCCCCCCCCCAAACCAACCGCCC
>JBBDYF010000045.1:0-7376 GCA_040901775.1 Pirellulaceae bacterium
TCCGACCACCCATGCCGCCACCCATGCCGCCGCCCATGCCACCACCACCCATGCCGCCACCCAGCGAACCGGGCGGGGGAATAGCCACGACCAGGTCGCCCACGGGATAGACCTTGGTCACCAGGTTTTCAGGCGCTTCGGCCTCCTCCTTGGTGGTGATCTGCAGCACTTCGTCCTTGATGACGTAGGTCAAATCGAGTTCCGACAGCATCAGCCGCAAGCCGCTGCGGAGGGTAATCAGTTTCAGATCCTCGGTGATCGGCAGCTTCGAATCCAGGCCCAGCGCCTCGAGGGCCGTGGTGTTCAGCACGATCGGAATTTTGTGCAAGTCCGCCAAGTAGACGATCACATCGTCCAGCGGCGTCTCAATAAATTCGAGTGTCGTCGGTTCGTCGAGCGCTTTGTAGATGCGTTCTTCCGAGTCACCCGGCTGCAACAGATCGACCGCCTTGTACTTCACTCGCTGCCGCGTCAATTCGGCCCAGCGTTCGGGCGAGGGATAAACGATCGGCGGCTCGTCCGACGACGGAATGTGCGAAGCCTCGACGGTGAACATGGCCCGCACGAAACCGTCGTACCGGCGTTCCCAGACTTCGTTCAGCTCGTGATAGTTCCGCTGGAAGCGGCCGGCGTTGAACACGGACGCGGCCAGCGCGCTGTTTGGCGCCAGGGCCAACACTTCGGGCACGATCTCTTCATCGGCGACGACGAAACGCCGCTCTTCCATCAGGGCGTCGAACCGCTCCACGATCTGCTTGATCCGCTGGTCGCGCAGCTCGAGATCGCTCTGGACAAGCTCCAGTTCCAAGGCCGCCGCTTTGAGCTCTTCGGCTCGGGCCCGGCGGTCGTCCACGACAATCTGCCGCTGGCGCGCCGCCCGAATCGCGTTTTCGATCTGACCGCGCAATTGGGCCCGCACCTCGGCTTGCAGGTCGGGCGTGCGCTCGATCTGTTCCAGGGTCAGTTTCAGGTTCTGCTCGGCCAACTCAGGATTGTCGCCCATCTGGCGGCGAGCCGAATTCAATTCGTTTTGCACGTCGGCCTGAATCGCGCCGGCGATCCGCTCGCGTTGGGCTTGCACGTCGCTCAAAAAGCCCGGCTCTTCGGCCAGCACCTCGGCCAGCAGGCCATCGGAGATTGGCGGGGGAGGGGGAACCGGCCCATCCAGCGCCGTCAGACGCAGGTCCGATTCCGCGGGCGCCGCGGGGATCTTGCCGCCATTGGCCACGATCTTCCTGGCCGCGGCGACGATCGCCAGGGCTGCTGGATTTTTTGGATCGGCGGCCAGCGCCGCCTCGGCCACGCGAGTCGCCCCGGCCACGTTGCCGCTGGCCAGCGCCTGCTGGCCCAACTTCACCATTTGCTCGGCTCCGTGCATCGTGACGGCTGCCGCTTCGCGCAGCCCGGCCGATCCCAAGGTGGGGAGCGACAGGCCGGCGTCGGCCCGGGCCGATTCGACCAGCTTGGGCAAAAAGGCGAAGTCTTCGTGCGATTTTTCCGGCGCGAGCGTGCTGGTGACTTCCACCGGTCGGCCGTTCATCTCGCCCGCAATTTTCAGCTCGCCCCCTTCGAGAGAGGCCAGTTTGCCGATCACGATCGTATCGCGATCGGTTCGCAGCGGCGGCATCGCGGCGGGCAAGGTGTCTTCAATCGAAGCGGGGAGCGAGACTTCGGTTGGCCAGATCACGCTGCCATGCACCGAGTCGGCGAGCAAGCGACCACCCAACGTGGCCGCATCGGCAGCTTCTCGATCGAATGCCAGCACGCCGCCGGTCTGGTTGGCCAGTGCCGCCAGCAGATGCACGTTCGAATCGCGGCCGGCGATAAAGCTCGACACGCTCACGCGGTTTTTCTGCAAATCGGCAACCGCTTCGGCGAAGGTCTCGCCGGTCATCAGGTTGGCCTTGCTCATGCCGTCGCCCAGATAGAGAACCGTCTTGGCAGCAGTGCCAGTAAAGCTGCCGGTTGCCGCCGCCAGCCCCGCGGGCAGGTCGGTGGCCCCCAGCGGCGTGCGCTGCTGCAGCTTGGCAAGGGCGGCCTGCATTTCCGGGCTGTCGGGAGCGACGAAGCCCTCCGACATGGGCACCGCGTTCATGTCGAGGGCCAGCAACCGCACTCGGTCGTTCGGGCCCAGGCCACCCAGCAGCGACCGCAGCGCGGCGAACGCGGCGTCTCGATAAGGCCCGGCCTGGCTGGCCGAGGTATCGAACAGGACGACAGTTTCGTTGGTTTGAGTGGCGTCCGGCGCGATTTTTGGCATCACGCTGAGGGCGAAATAAGCCTCGCCCGGCGCCTTTTCATAAACGCCCAAACGACCGGTGGCATCCTCGGCCGAAGCGATGGCGGCTAGCGCCAACGTCGCTGCCAGTCCCGTGGCCTGCCACAACTGCCTGCAAGTGGACATGAGAAAAACTCCACGCACCAAGTGGGAAAAAATGAGCGCAATCCGACTAGCGCCTTATCTAACTAGCAACTTATCTAACAGCGCAATGCATGGCAGTGCCGTCACCGCCAGCAACTCATTGTATTTGCGCCACGCGGCATCCGCTACCAAAAAATGATTAGCAGCCAGGAAAACCGTTGCCCCGGCGTGGACCACAACGAGAACGCCGCGCGCTGTAAAGCAAAGGACATGCCCGCGTTGATCCCGGCCGATTGAGATGCCTGCCCCAGGGGCGTTCGCGTTGTTGGCGTTGTCTTTATGATCCGCCTCTGCGCGGCTTCGATGGCTACGGCATGCCACCCGGCCGGTGACGAATCTGGTGGGGGCTTAGGCAATCACGTTCTATTGCCTAAGCCCTGCCTAGAGCACGCTTTGCGACGGGCGCGAAGCGGAGGCCGGCCGCGCTGACCACGAAGCGAGACGAAGGTTACTCAGGCCGGGCGATCGCACCGACGGCCGACCCCGGCTGCCGAGCCAAACGATCGGTCGAGTCCAGCTCCAGCCAATCGGCCGAGGCATGGAGCATTTCTGCAACATGGTTCAACCCCGCTACAGCGATTTGCACCAGTGGCCGATCCATCTGGGGTGAAAGCGCGGCTTTTTCGCCCGTTTGGGTGCTCCGCTCGGAAACACCCGGCTGTTGCGAAGTGATCCAGTCCTGGTAGTCCGACCAATCCGGGCGTGCCGCCTGGGCCGGGGCCTGCCGATCCGTTCCCGCCCGGGCCGCCGCCCGCTGCCAGTCGTCGTCGAGCTTTGCCGCCGCCAGTTGTTGCCAGGCCTCGTTTACAACCCCGTTAATCAGCGAAGCGGTCGGATAGAACCGCCAGCGCCAGTGGCTCGCCCCAGCGGCCGGAGCAGGGGCCCCGCTCGCAGCAGTTTGCAGCGATTGGAAGAGCGCGAGGATTTCGTCGCTGGTTGCCAGCTTTGCGGGGCCGCTCGTGGGGTGGCTGATTTCGATCGCAGGAATTTCCGCAGCCGCGATCCAGCCCATCGCCACGTCATACGCAGCGTCGTAATGCGATTGGCCAGAAGCGTTTGCGCTCTCACCGAGAGCCTGCACATCTGCTGCCACCCGAATCGCCGCCGGCTGCATCCCAGCCAGCGAGGAAGCGGTTTTCGCCGGCCGCCGGCGCAGGATCTCGCCCCCCACGGTATAGACCAGCCCCGTCGTCCGGTCCAAGCCGCAGCCTGCCTGGTAGCTGGGCAGCGCGGGGCAGCCGGTCGTGGCAACTGTCACCGCCACCGGCGTGGGAACCAGGTCGAGTTCGGGAGCTGCGAACACCTGCACGAAGATTGGCCCGCCCGGCGCTCGCCGCGGAGCTTCCAGCCCGCTGCCGCCTGTGGCGTTCGGCTGCTGCCGCGTCGGCCGGCTGGTGAGGGCGACGGCCAGCATCGCCAGTACCAGAAACGCCATGAGCACACTGAAAGCGTAGAAAGGGCGATTCACTCTGCTGCCTCCCGTCGTGTCGTACCGCCGGCCTGGCCCGCCAAGACCGCTGCGCGAATGGGTGTACCGGTCGCTATCGGAGTCTGCCGCTTAGCGACGTTAGGCAAACGACGCCGACCCGGCGAGCCGTGCGGCTTGCCCGGTCGGAAAGATCGACGGATCGATTTTCGCCGATCTTGTCGATTGTGGGGCCGAGCCGCGTGGGCGGGCGAGGCGCGTGGGAGGGCGAGGCGCGTGGGAGGGCGAGGCGCGTGGGAGGGCGAGGCTCCTGCCGAGCCGTTGCAGGTCTGGCCGTGGTTCGCTCCGCGAACCAACAGCCACCCGCCGTCGCGCGTCCGCTAGGCAAACACGTCGTCCACCGCCAGCCGCCAGCCTGGAACGGCCGGCTCGGCATCGGCGATGCTGCCTAGGCCAAATTCAACCGGCTGCGCTGGATCGTCGGCTCGATAAACGCGGATTTGCCGGCTTTCAGGATCGACATCCCACACGACGGCCGTGCCTGCTTCGAAGTAATCGGCCCGCTTGGCCGCCATCTCGCGTTCGGCGGCCGATCCATAGTCCCCTTGGCTGCGCACCTCGACGGCGAAGATCGGGGCGCCATCCACGAAGCGCATCCGTTGCCGGGGGACGGGCTGGAGTGAGTAGGAAGCATCCGGCGAAAAAGATTCTCTTCCACTGGCCAGCCGCGGGCGTATGGCATAGCCGATGCCGTCTGTGTAGGCGAACCCCTGCCCCGCTTGCTGGGACCAAAGCTCCAGACTCATCGCAATTTTGAAAGCAGCTCGAACGGGTGCATGGCCGCTAGGCATAAATCGCACGATCCTTCCGCCGATCAATTCCGCTTTCCCATCGACCTGCAACAGGTCGTCGAGCGTGGCGGAGGCGGGGGTTGCAATCGACATGGCCGAATCCCTGGTGAACGATCAACGCGTGAACGATCTACGCGGACTTCCTTCAATTCTACGCCAAGCGTACCGGCGGCAACCACGAAATCAAACTCCGCGGGCGGGAAAAACAGGCTGCCCGGCCGGGTTGTTGTCACTCGGCCCCTCGTCTGCTAACTTCTTCCACAACCTCAGGCGGCCTAAGATCTGGGGAAGACGGCGTTTTCGGCCACGCACCCGCGCTGCGGGCGATCCAGTCACCAACCACTCACGATCTAGCGGAGAATTCCATGTCCATGTTCATTGGCGAAGCGCTCGTCGGCGAAGGAAACGAAATTGCCCACATCGACCTGTTGATCGGCAGCAAGGATGGCCCGGTCGGCAATGCCTTCGCCAATGCCTTGGCCCGCCAGAGCGCGGGACACAACAACCTGCTCGCCGTGTTGACGCCGAATCTGGCCGTCAAGCCCGCGACCGTGATGGTGACCAAGGTCACGATCAAGGGAATGAAACAAGCGGTGCAGATGTTTGGCCCGGCCCAGGCCGCCGTGGCCAAGGCGGTGGCCGATTCGGTCGAAGCGGGCGTCATTCCCAAGGGGAAGGCCGAAGACCTGGTGATCGTGTGCGGCGTGTTCATCGCCCCCGCCGCGTCCGACGACAAGAAAATCTACGAATACAACTACGAGGCCACCAAGCTGGCCATCGCCAACGCGATGGGCAACAAGCCCTCGGCCGACGAGATGCTGGCCGGCAAGGAAAAGGCGGCCCACCCGTTCCGCGGGTTTTAGGATGCCTGTCGATCCGTTGAGGGAGGTCGCTGCGGTTGGCGCAGGGTGTGGCTGTGGTTCGCGCAGCCAACCACGGCTGATGGGACGTGGACCTACCGAGCGCCGGGTATCGCACACGAGGCAACGCGGCTGCGCGGGGCATCGTCCTATCTCGATAGCGCAAAGTCGCCAAGGGACGCAAGGCCGCTAAGAGAGATGCTTAGAATCGACAGCATGACCAAGCGCAAAATCCTGATCCAGCTCGATTCCGATCCCCATGCCAGCGCGTTCGACGCCGTTGTCGCCATCGACGCGGGAATCGATCACTTGCTGCAATACTCGGAGGTCGAGCCGCTCGAAGTGCGCGACCTGGTTCACGGGGCGATGTTCACCCGCGGGCCGCAAGACTTGGCCAGCACCGCCATTTTCATCGGCGGCTCGAACGTCGCCGCCAGCGAAGAGCTGCTCAAATACGTGCGGCAATGTTTTTTCGGGCCGCTGCGGGTCTCGGTCCTGCTCGATGCCAACGGCGCGAACACCACCGCCGCCGCGGCCGTGCTGTCGGCGGCCAAACATGTCGATCTGGCCGGCGCGACGGCGGTCGTGCTGGGGGGGACCGGCCCCGTCGGCCAGCGTGCCGCCCGGCTGCTGGCGCGGCTGGGGGCGAGAGTGCGCGTCGCATCGCGCTCGCGCGACAAGGCCGAGCATGTCTGCCGGGCGATCGGGCAGCAGGTCGCGGGCGGGCAACTGGCGGCGGTCGTGGCCGTCTCGGCCCCCGAGACACAAGCGGCCCTGGCAGGGGCCCAGGTGGTGATCGCCGCGGGTGCCGCTGGCGTCGAACTACTGTCGGCCGACGTGCTTGCCGCCGCCCGATCGCTGCGCGTGGCGATCGATTTGAACGCCGTCCCCCCCGCAGGAATCGCCGGGATCGAAGTCATTGACAAAGCGGTCGAGCGCGGCGGCGCAATCTGTTACGGGGCGATCGGCGTGGGCGGAACCAAAATGAAAATCCACAAGGCCGCCATCGAGCGGCTCTTCACCGCCAACGATCTGGTGCTCGACGCCGAAGAGGTATATGCGATCGGACAAACACTGTCGGCACACCAACCCGACGCGCGAGCGAGGGACGGCCGAAATTCCCTCGCTCACGCGTCGGGTTAGTGTGGTTTGTAGATAAAAACCACGATCACGACCACCAGCAGCAACAGGCAAAATCCCCACAGGATCGCGCCGCGGCGGAATCGGCGGCGCGATTTCTCGTCCGCCGGCAGCCGGCGAATTTCGATCTCGCGCTCCCCCTGGCCGATCCGCTTCGGCGATTCTCGAATCTCCTGCGGGCTGGTCGCACGAAGCTCCACCACGGTCGCCTCGGCAGCCGAAGCGACCGCGGCCGGCAAATTCAGCGGCGGAATCAGCACCGGCGAGCCGCAGTGCGGGCAGCCGACATGCTGGCCGCCGCTATCGGCGGGAACTTGAAACGGCCCCGCGCAAACGGGACAGGCGAGCGACAGCAGTTCGCCCCTTGGCGGCGGGACCGGTTCGCTGCCGGGATATTCCAGCAAAATATCGGCGGGTGGCACCCCGATCGCGCCCCGGCACAGCGGGCAGGCGACTTGCCCTCCGGCGAACGAACTGTCGATCTGGATCAGGCCGGCGCACAACGGGCAGTGAAGAGGCACAACCGGCATCGCTGATCGGGTACCGCAAGAGAAACGGGCGGCAAACGGGCATCTTAGTCGCCGGCCCCGCTCGGCTTCAAGCTCGGCTTGCCTGGCCGCGCGTGCGCCCGGAAATTCCGCCCGACCGCTACAGTCTCACGCCGGCAGCGAGCCCGG
>JBBDYF010000046.1:0-6597 GCA_040901775.1 Pirellulaceae bacterium
TCCTTTCAACTGAAAAGAGCCATCAAACTTGCCTGACGCACCAAAGTCGCGAAGTTCGCAAAGACAGCCAAGCAATACACGACAGCTTTCCCTTGCGCCTTCGCTTGCTCTGCTTCTTTGCGTTAAATAGGCAAAGGTAGAACCCTGAACCAGCTCTCGCGGTGAGTGATTTTCGGTTTCAAGTGGCACTTGCCAGGCATCGCTACTTCACTCGCCCAGCGAGCCGAGGCTGGCCAATAGCTCGCTCATCTCGCCCGCGGCGTGGGCGTTTCCTTGCTCGCGCGCGGCTTCAATTCCCGTTCGCAGGGCGGCGCGGGCCTCGGAAATGCGGTCGTCGGCCACCAACATCTGGGCGCAGCGAAAGAACGAGGGGACGTGCGGCGGAGTGTCGCGCATCAGCGCGTCGAACAGGGCCGCCGCTTCGTCGGTGCGCCCTTCGTTGACGTACTCGACCGCCAGGCCATAGCGGAGGAACTGATCTTGCGGCTCGCGCTGGAGCATGGCCTCGATCTTATCGCGGCGGGATTGTTCGGCCATGGCAAGCTTGCGTAGCTCCGTGCTGGATCAACAGTTAGGTCGCCTGCCGTACATGGTATGCCCGCTGCTTACCATTCGCCAAGTCCCAGACAACCATTCCGACTGGCGAAGCGTGGCAAGCCGGGCAAGCCTTGCGCACTAGGCAACCGGTTTCGATAACTCGGCGAATGCTGGATTTTCCGACAGCGCCCGCTCGAAACAGCATATACGGCAGGGTCTTCCGCGCCGGAATGTTCCGCAAATCCGGCACGACCCTGCAACAGCGAATGGTCGCTACCACCGCGCACGCCGAAACCGGGCGGATCCAGCGTGCCCAGGCTGACTTTCGACCCAGACATGATGCCACCCAGGGCGGATCCACAGGGAGAATTGTAATGCAACTGAATTGGATGAAGGCCGCGACGTTGGCCATCGCGGCAACCACGGGCGTCCCCCTTGCCGCGAGCGCGCAAGCGCCGTCGTACAACATTTCCGACGCGGGCGGCCAGCCGGCCCTCGAGGTGGAACCGGGCGACGTCCTCGCACCAGCCGGCTATAGCTACGCCAACACAAATACCAACGCTTACGCGTACTCGGCAGGCAGCGCCGCCGGGGCCGGCGCTTCGTGTCAACCCTGCGTCGAGCAAGAGGCCGTCTGCGAGCCGTGGCGTCTGTTTTGCCAAAAAGACTGTGGGATCAATGTGTACGGCTGGGTTTCGGGGGGCATTATGGGCAACTCGCAGTCGCCCGCCAGCAGCTTTAACGGTCCGGTCACCTTTCCCGATCGCGACTATGGCCAACTGAATCAGGCCTACGCGATCGCCGAAAAGACGATCGACACGGGGGGCTGCGGCTGGGACTGGGGTGGCCGGGTCGATTTCCTTTACGGAACCGACTACATCTTCACCCAGGCGACCGGCCTGGAGCTCGACGACGACGGCTCGAGCCGCTGGAACGGCAACCCCAACTACGGCCTGGCCCTGCCGCAGGCTTATGCCGAGGTGGGTTACAACAACCTCTCGGCCAAGCTGGGGCACTTTTACACGCCCATCGGGTACGAAGTTGTGCCGGCCACCGGCAACTTCTTCTATAGTCACGCCTACACCATGCAGTATGGCGAGCCCTTTACCCATACCGGCGGCATCGCCAACTGGAAGGCCGCCGACGATTTGACCCTGGTCGCCGCATTCGTCAACGGCTGGGATGCCTTCGACCGGGTGAGCGATTCCGGCATGGGCATTGCCGGCTTCAACTACGCCGCCAGCGACAACCTGTCGATCGCCTACAACTACGGCTACAGCGCCAACGAATCGACCCTCGACGGCCGCCAGACCCCGCGGCATATCAGTAGCCTGGTTGTCAGCTACAACCGGGGCGACTGGTCGTATGTTTTCCAGAACGACGTGGGATGGCAGCAGGAAGGTATTGACGACGGCTCGGGCAGCGCCGATCCGTTCTCGTCGGCCGAATGGTACGGCGTCAACCAGTACCTGTTCTATACCATCAACGATTGCTGGAAGGCGGGCGTGCGGGCCGAATGGTTCCGCGACGACGACGGCGTGCGCGTCGGCGGCATTCGCCCGGGGCAGACCATTCCCGCGAGCGGCTTTGCCGGCAACTTTTACGAGCTGACCGCCGGAATGAACTGGACCCCGCACGCCAATATCACCGTGCGGCCCGAAGTCCGCTACGACTGGTACGACGGCGAGTCGGCCGGCGGCATCCAGCCGTTCGACGACGGCTCGCGAACCGATCAGTTGCTGTACGGCGTCGATCTGATCGTGCTGTGGTAGGGGGCAACCGATCCTGGCGAGCGGGAGGCGTGAGCCTCCCGATGGGTTGGCACTGCGAAAATGGTGCGCCATCGGGGTGCTGACTCACCCCGCTCGTCGCGGTTTCGGCGGCAAGCTACGCCGGAAGTTGCTGCTTGCGGCGGCGATAGGCGGCCAGGGCGAAGCAGAGCGAACCGACGCCAAAGATCGTCAAGCTGGCGGGTTCGGGGACGACGCCCTGATTCGTCGGCACGTCGCCAATCTCCAACCGCACAAAACCGTCGGCCGTGGCCGTGCCGGTTGAAACGGCCGGGTAAGCACCGATGTAATTATGGAAATAGAGTCCATAGGTGTGTCCGGCCTGCAACGTTCCGGTCAAGCTGCCGACTGTATAGTTGCCTAAGTCGCCATCGCCAGCCGTTCCGAGGACGAACTGCTCGTTGGCCGTGTTGGCCGTCGTGTCCGAGTAATTGTAGTCTTCGAACAAAACCAACCCCATAGTATGGTTGAAGAGGTACACATCCGAATAGATCCGCCGGTCCCCCGATGTCAGGCGGTACAAACCGCTCAACGCGTAGGTGGTGATTTCAGTGGCGGTGAACTGCAAGCTGTTTTCGTACGTCTGGGCAAGGGAACCGTACGCAGGAGCACGAACGTGATCCATGTCGAAGTTCAAGACGGCAAACTCGTCGTCCCCGCGCCAGTCGAGCGTGGTGGTCGAACGGCTTGCGCCAGCGATCGCTTCGATCGTATTGGTTCGGTCCAGGTCGGTCTGAATGTCAACTTCCGAATCGTAAAACGTCCCCGCGCCGTAGTTGTAAGCCTCAACCGCCACATAGCTGGAAACGACATTGATCAGCGCCCCGTGGGCACTGCACGCGCCCCACGACGCGAAACAGGCCACCAATAGGGCGACCGAACCGAACCACTTGCAGCGTATCATAACCGATTCCTTAGGCTAGAGTCGCAAGACGTTACCTTCCCTCTCACCCCTTATAGGCCACAATCGCGATAGACCTGACGGGTGATTAACAATTTCCTTTATTTAGTCCTTTGAGCCCAAGGCGGGGGGGATCGCCGGCACCGCCGGTTACGCTTTCGCTAGTGCCTGACGGATTGCCGCCAATTCTTCATGTACCGCAGCGAGGTTTTGCGCCGCGGTATTTTCTGGGGCTTGGGGATCGGCCCCCTTGGCATCGCCCTGGATGATGAAGCTGGCGACCGTCGCCGTGATGTAGCCAAAAATGGCGAAGGAATATACGGCCAACAGCAGGCAAAGGGATCTTCCCTCGCTTGTCTTGGGCCAGTATTCCGAGCCCATCGTGGTCAGCATCATGGCGGTCCACCAGAGGGCCTCGGCATAACTGGCCAACCCCCGCGTTTCCGCTGGATAGCCCGCCTCGCGCAAGGCACGCGGATTCTCAAACTGGTACATTCCTGCGGCGCCAGCGAAGTTGAATAGTAAGGTAAGCACCACCACGTAGCCCAAGCCGCGACGCCGCATCCTGTGCTGCACGGTTCGCATGCCGCGATTGAGCGAAGTAAAAACGCGCAGCAAGGTGACGGAACGGGCCACCCTTGCAAGTCGCAAGAGGCGGAACGCCCGCAGTGCGCGAACGATGCGAAAGGCGGGCAAGACCAGGGCGATGGCCGTGAGCCAGTTGCGTCGCAGGTAGGCGAACTTGTCTGGGGCGATTGCCAATTCCAGGCAGAAATGAACGATGAACGCGGCCCAGATCAGTAGATTCAGACGATCGAGAAACGGATTCAGGCCGCTCGTCAGATCGACGATTAAAAGTACCAGCCAGACAAACGAGAGCACCGTCATGGGCACGTCCAGCAGGGCACTGATTCGATGCAGCAGCCGGCGGCGCTCACGGTTGGTCTGGCGGCGTTGCTCGATCAAGACATTTTCAGAAATCGCAGCAGGCATGGCGGATCTCTCTCGGAAGGCACGTGGCACTCTGCCCTTGAAGACCGTTCGTCCCGAAGGGCTGGTTTCATCGTACCCTTCCCGCGGCGCAAGATCGTTCGTAGGCTGAGGCCTCGTTGCACTGTGGCGCAAGCGGTTGCACTATGGCGCAGGCAATAGCGAGATCGACACAATGGGTTTTGCGCAGTGGTTCTGGCGATTGTTCCTGGTCTTCGCGGGGCTGATCTGTGCCCATGTGCTGGTCGTGACCGGCATCCTGCTGTTTCGCAACCTGCCGGAAGGATACCGGCACGTCCTGCTGTGGACCTCGGCAGGAGTGACCATTGCCGGGGGCGGAATGGCCACCTGGTACTGCGTGCGGAGGATCGTCGAGCCGCTGACCGAGTTGACTCGCCATGTGCGGGCCGTCTCGGCGGGCGACGAAGATCGTCCCGCCGCCATCGACTCGCCCGACGAACTGGGCGTGCTCGCTACCGCTTTCAATTCCCTGCAGCGCAACCTGGCGGCCCGAGTCGATCAGATTCAGGAAAACAACGAGCGGCTGCAAACGGTTTTGGGCAGCATGGTCGAAGGGGTGCTGGCGGTCGGCCCCGACAAGACGATCTTGCTGGCCAACGAAGCGGGGCGCGAGCTGCTCGATTTCGCCACCCGCACGCCGGTCGGGCGCTCGCTGCTCGAAGTGACCCGCGCCCGCCCGGTGTCCGAGGCGGTCGAGCAGGCGCTCGTCGCCCCCAGCCCCGTGGTGACCGAGTTCGACTCGCCCGGCGCGCAGCGGCGCACCCTGTCGCTGCGAGCGACGCGAATGCCGGGCGATCCCTGCCCCGGTGTGATGGTGGTGCTGCACGATCTGTCCGAGCTGCGCCGGCTCGAAAATCTGCGCCGCGAGCTGGTCGCCAATGTCTCGCACGAACTGAAAACGCCCCTCGCCGCCATCAAGGCCTATGCCGAAACGCTGCGGCTGGGAGCGGTGAACGATCCCGAACACAATCTGGCCTTCGTCCATCGCATCGAGGAACAAGCCGACCGGCTGCACCAGTTAATTCTCGACATCCTGCAGATTGCCCGGCTCGAACAGGGGCAGGAAACGTTCGAGATCATGGCCGTTCCGCTGACCGAACTGATCGACGAATGCATCCACCAATTCGCCGACGCGGCGACGGCCAAGCAGATTGTCCTGCAATCCGATCCGCCGGCTGATGGCCTGGCGGCGCTGGTGGACGAGGAGGGGCTGCGCACGATTTTGAACAACCTGGTCGATAACGCCCTGAAATACACGCCGCCTGGCGGCCGGGTGACGATTCGCTGCCGGGCCGACGAGCGAACGCTCACCCTGGAGGTACAAGACACCGGCATCGGCATCGCCGCGCAAGACCAGGCTCGCGTTTTCGAGCGGTTCTTTCGGGTCGATAAGGCCCGCTCGCGCGAGTTGGGCGGCACCGGCCTGGGGCTCTCGATCGTCAAACACCTGGCGCAGTCGTTCGGCGGCTCGGCCAGCCTCGACAGCCAGCCGGGCAAAGGCTCGACCTTTCGCGTCCAGCTTCCGCGGGCCAGCGATCTTGGCCGCTAGCAGGTGGGCACGCCGCCCCTAAGTCGCCTTGTCCGCGGCGGGCGCTTGTGCCACGATTGCTCTGGCAGGAAGCCCCGCTCGATTGCCCTTCGCATGAAGCTCCAACACCCTCTCGCCATTCGCCTGGTCGCCGCTCTGGCGGCGGTGCTCATCCGCATCTGGATGACGACCGTGCGGGTGCGCACCGTCAGCGCCGACGGCCAAGCGCACCCGGTCGATCCCGCCACCAGCCGCTACATCTATGCCTTCTGGCACGAGGCGCTGCTGGCCCCGATTGCCACGCGGCCCAAGGCCCGCGTGCTAATCAGCCAGCATCACGATGGTGAATTGATCGCTCAGGCTTGCCAGTGGCTGGGACTGGGGTTGATTCGGGGCTCGACCGCGCGCGGCGGGAGCCAGGCCCTGCTCGAAATGATCCGCGGCACGGGGGACGACACGCACCTGGCGATTACTCCCGACGGCCCGCGCGGCCCGCGCCGCGGCCTCAAGGCGGGAATCGTCATGGTCGCGTCGCAAACCGGCCTGCCGATCGTCGTCATGGGAATCGGCTTCAGCCGGGCCTGGCGAGCCAGCAGTTGGGACCGGTTTGCCGTGCCGCTGCCGTTTACCACGATTGTGGGTGTCCTCAGCGAGCCGATCGCCGTTCCCAAAGACCTGGGCCGGCCGGGTTTGCAGCAATTTACCGAGCAGATCGAAGCCCGAATGCTGGGATTGACCGCGCAAGCCGAGGATTGGGCGAGATGCATCAGGAGGTCGGGAGTCTTTGGCGGAAGGCGCATGTCCATCATTGATGCCACTTGCCCGCCAAA
>JBBDYF010000046.1:6607-7358 GCA_040901775.1 Pirellulaceae bacterium
CCCCCCCACCCCATCGCAGGTCGAGCCTAGCGAGCAAGCGCGTCTAGAAAGCCACGGCAGGCGGAAACGAAGCTTATCACCCCACCGGAATTGACAGAGTGTCGCCCGGCTTTTAGGATCGTCAGCTTGCTTTGGGGCGAATGGGAACGACAAGCAGGAGGCTGAACCCGCCCCTTGCCGGGTTTGTCCCAGAGGTGCATTGGTCAGGTAGCTCAGTTGGTAGAGCAATGGACTGAAAATCCATGTGTCGCCGGTTCAATTCCGGCCCTGACCACTGAAAGAAAGCCTCATTTTCCCTGTGAGAATGAGGCTTTTTCATGCGCAGTCCAACCCCACAGTGAAACTATGCACACCCAAGGGGGTTTTTTTAATGGTTACAACAGCGGTGCAAAAGGCGACATTTGACGCCACGATCCGGAACGACTAGAATGCCGGAAATGATTGCGATGGAACAAGTTAGCCGTCGTTGGCGGGCGTAGCTCAGTTGGTAGAGCACTAGCTTCCCAAGCTGGATGTCGCCGGTTCGAGCCCGGTCGCCCGCTCTAAACCATTCGCTGTAAGGCAGAAATTCAAGCGCACACTAGTGACGCAGCAAGTAGCGATTGGCCGGCAGCAACGATTCTTGAGGATTTTTGGGAATGCAGCTCGCCGAGGGACCGTCTGGCCCGGGTTCACTCGCGTCCCGCCGGAACTTGCTTGACGAGCGATTCCTCCAGCGGGTTAGTTGCGTCGGTAGATGCCTTGAAGAAGC
>JBBDYF010000047.1:0-7315 GCA_040901775.1 Pirellulaceae bacterium
AACAAAATGCCCCGAATTGCCTCTTGAGCGGCCAAATCTGCTTCGGTCACCAGGTCGTTGCGCCCCTTTTCGCGCGCCTGGAAGCGGTCTTGCCAGTCGAGCAAAATCTGCCCGCCAACACGAGCGGCTTCAGCACAAACAGCCAGGAAATCGGCCATGAGGAAGGCTTTTCAGCGAGGGGCCAACGGCGGGCGGGTCAAGGCGGGACTCGCATTATAAGCGAGGCGGCGACGCTCGCCAACAATCGAATAAGCCACTTATCGCATGGCATTTACTTTTGGGGTTTACGTCTGTTTCAGACGAAATGGTTCAAAAAATTTCGTACAAAACTATGGACATGCACTTCGATCTTGTTATTATCACGTTAGTGCGAAGAGACTGGCCCGCTGGTAAAGCAGATACGATTCGGCATCATCCTTAACCGCACGCGGTTTATTCCAACGGCCTCTTCTCTGTTCCGGCCCCGCCGACTTACTTCCAAGTAAGTTGGCGGGGTTTTTTCGTTGATGGAGCGAGCGTTGTTCGTTAACGGAGCGAGTGGCCGATGAATGCGGAAGTTTCCTGGCGACTGGAAAACGAAATCGGCGGCCTGAGATGCGGCCCACTTTCCGCAGCCGTGCGATTGAATGAATTGGAACTCGGGCTAACCGCAATCACCTGGCACGATCGCGCGTGCGATGCATTTCGAGCCCTGCATATCTACGCTCCGGTATGGGGCCCGCGCCCGGCGATCGGTGAAGCCTACGTGCGGGGCGCAGATCTGGTCGCCACGTACAAGCCATCCGCGGAAGGCGAAATCACCACGCAGTATTACTGGCGAAGCCGCTTCGATCCGCACCTGAATGCCGCTGCAATCGAAGTGGTCCTCTCCGTGCAAACCGCCTTGCTCGACAGTTCGCCCATCACGGGTCTCGATCATGCAGTCCGAGAGGGTGTCGTGTTGCAAGCGTCGGCGCTCGATCCCGAGGCGTTTCAGCAACACGCGCCCGGTCACGCCACGATCCAATTCAAGTCGAATGTCTCGCGAGTTTGCTTGTTTGTGTTGCGCGAGCCGGCGCTTGGCCTGTCGCTGGCCACGATGGTGCATCCTTCCGATTTTTTTGACGCTCAACTGGTCTACACCCCTGAGTACCTGGCATCGTCGGTTCGCACGCGGCTTTTCCCCGGTCGCCTTGAAAAAGGGGTCATCCGCCGCGCCCGCATTGGCGGCTGGTTCCTGCCGGCCGAGAACGATCTGGCCGTTGCCGTCGAACTCGCGAAGCGATTTATCGACGAGCCACTGCCGCTGACGACGTAGTTCGCGGGTTCTCTGGCAGCGAAAGCGGGGTAAGATAAAGTTGCTGCCTCTTGCCCACCCCCCGCCGTCAGGAAAAGAGCTGATGAAGCTGCTTCGCTTGAAGTCCCTGCGCTGCGCGCTGGTTTGTCTCGGTTTGCTTGGAGTCGCATTCCGCGCCGGCCAGGCCGCCACAGCCGACTCGCCCGATTTCAACCGCGAGGTGCGCCCCATCCTTTCGGCGCATTGCTTCAAGTGTCACGGCCCGGACGACAAAACGCGCGAGGCAGGCTTGCGGCTCGACGGCCGCGACGGCGCGATTGCCGCGCTCGATTCGGGCTCGGTCGCCGTTGTGCCCGGCAAACCCGACCAGAGCGAACTAGTGCGGCGAGTTCTTTCGGACGACGAAGGGGAGGTGATGCCTCCCCCGGCTACGAATAAGCCGCTGTCTGCAACTCAAAAAAATATTCTGCGGCGCTGGATTGCCGCCGGCGCTCCGTACGCGCCGCACTGGGCGTTTGTCGCTCCGCGGCAAGCGACTCTTCCCGCAGTGAAGCAGACGGCGTGGCCCAAAAACCCGATCGACCGCTTCGTCCTGGCGAAAATCGAAGCGGCTGGCCTGGCTCCTTCGCCCCAGGCCGATAAGGCGACGCTCATTCGCCGGTTGTATTTCGACTTGCTCGGCTTGCCGCCGACTCCAGCCGAGGCCGACGCCTTCGTGAAGGACACTTCGCCCGGCGCTTATGAACAGTTGGTCGATCGGCTGCTCGACTCGCCCCACTACGGCGAGCGCTTTGCCCGCCGCTGGTTGGACATGGCCCGCTATGCCGACACCAACGGCTACGAGAAAGACCGCGTCCGTTCGATGTGGCCCTATCGCGATTGGGTCATTCGGGCGATCAACGCCGACATGCCGTTCGATCAGTTCACGATCGAGCAACTGGCGGGCGACATGCTCCCCGACGCCACGCTCGACCAGCAGATTGCGACCGGCTTTCATCGCAACACGATGATTAACGAGGAAGGGGGAATCGACCCGCTCGAGTTCCGTTACTACGCCTCGGTCGATCGGATCAACACAACCGCCACGGTCTGGCTCGGCCTGACGCTCGGCTGCGCCCAGTGCCACACGCACAAGTTCGATCCGATTCCGCATCAGGACTACTACCGGCTGATGGCGTTTTTGAACAACGCCAACGAGCCGATGATCGACGTTCCGCAGCCCGACATCGCCGCTCAGCGGGCCGAGATCGAGAACAAGATCGCCGCGATCGAGGCCGACTTGGCCAATCGCTTTCCAGCCGCCAGCGAATTGCGCTGGACGCAGGCCGCGATTGCCAAGATCGAATCCGGCGGCGGAGCAACGGCCGAAAAGTTGGACGACGGCAGCGTGCGCCTGTCGGGAACGAATCCCGACACCGATACGTTCACCATCGAGTTCGAGTCGGACGCGAATGCGGCGACCACCCTGCGGCTCGAGGCGCTGACCGATCCGGCGCTGCCAGGCAAAGGACCGGGCCGCACGCCGCACGGCAATTTTGTCCTGTCTGAAATTTCCATCTCCGTCGCTGCCCAGGACAAGGTTGCTGCCAAGGATAAGCCCGGCGAGCAAGCGCCGGTCGCCATTGCCAGTGCCACGGCCGACTTTTCGCAGGAGGGCTTTGCGCCGGCCGACGCTTTCGACGGCAAGCCAAAAACCGGCTGGGCGATCCACGGCCCGGGCGAGTGGAACGTCAATCGCACCGCGACCTTCACGTTCGACAAGCCGGTGCAACGTGCCGCGGGCACTCGCTGGACGATCAAGCTCGACCAGCAATTCGGCGGGCAGCACACGCTGGGCAGGTTCCGGCTCAGCCTGGGGCAAACCGTGCCGACACAGGCCGAGCGGCCACTCGCCGAGCGCCGCAGCGAGCATTTGGAAAAGCAGTTCGCCGCCTGGCAACTGGCCAAATCGAAGGAGTCCGCGAAGTGGACGCTGCTGAGGCCGATCTCGGCCAAGAGCGAGATTCCGACGCTCACGATTCAGCCCGACGGCTCGGTCTTCGCCAGCGGCGACATGACCAAGCGCGACGTGTACGACCTGACGTACGATACCGCGGGGCTGGCCGGCATCACGGCCATTCGCCTGGAAGCGCTGACCGACGACCGCTTGCCCAGTCACGGCCCGGGACGAATTTACTACGAAGGCCCCTTCGGCGACTTTTTCTTGAGCAAGGTGACATTGTTCGAGGCGAGCGGGGTGCGTGAGCACCCCGATAGCGCCGATTCATCTTCCAGCGGGCAGCCCCATCGGGAGGCTGACGCCTCCCGCTCGCCTATGGTTTCCTTACCGCCGGCGAACAAGTTCCGATCCGCCACCCACTCGTTCGCCAGCGGCAAGAGCACCGCCGCCATGGCGATCGACGACGACCCGCAAACCGGCTGGTCGATCAACGGCGGCCAGGGGCGCGTCCAGTGGGCCACGTTCGCCTTCGACCAGCCGCTGCAGCCCGCCGCTGCGTTGCGGCTGCAACTGCTGTTCGAGCGCTACTACGCCGCAGGGCTGGGGCGCTTCAAAATCTGGGCGACGACCGACAAGCAGGCCGAATTCGCCAGCGACTTGCCGACCGAGATCGAGAACCTGCTGGCCAGTGACGAGCCGCCGTCGCCAGAGGACGATGCGATCCTCAAGCAGCACTTCCTGGCGACTGCCCCCGAACTGGCGCCGGCCCGGGCCGAGATCGAAAAACTTCGCAAGTCGCTGCCTGAGCAGCCGACAACTTTGGTCATGCAGGAGCGCCCCGCCAGCAATCCGCGGCAGACATTCATCCATCACCGGGGCGAGTTCTTGCAGCCGAAAGACCAGGTTGAGGCCGGGGTGCTGTCGATCCTTCCGCAGCTTCCCCCGGACGCCGCGCACGACCGGCTGGCGTTTGCCCGCTGGCTGGTCGATCCGGCGAACCCGCTGGTGGGGCGCGTCACCATGAATCGCCAATGGGCAGCTTTCTTCGGCCGCGGAATCGTGCCGACCGTTGTCGATTTCGGTTATCAGGGGGAACCGCCGACCCATCCCGAACTGATCGATTGGCTGGCGGTCGAACTGGTCAACCAAGACTGGTCGCTCAAACGGATGCGCAAAATGATCGTGATGAGCGCCACGTACCAGCAGTCGTCGGCCGTCCCCGCGGAGCACGTCGTAAAAGACCCGCAGAACAAGCTGCTGGCCCACGCGCCGCGGCGGCGGCTCGATGCCGAGCAGGTTCGCGATGCGGCCCTCAAGATCAGCGGGCTGTTCTCGCACAAGGTGGGGGGCCCCAGCGTCTTTCCGCCGCAGCCGGCCAGCGTGACCTCAGAGGGGGCCTACGGGAAACTCGCCTGGACGGTGAGCGAAGGGGCCGATCGGTATCGCCGCGGCCTCTATACGTTCACGAAGCGAACCACGCCCTACGCGATGTTTCAAACATTTGACGGGCCCAGCGGCGAAGCCTGCGTCGCACAGCGCGAGGTGAGCAACACGCCGCTGCAAGCCTTGACCCTGCTGAACGACGAGGTATTTATCGAGGCGGCCCAAGCCCTGGGCCGGCAATTTGCCGCCGAAGCCGCGACCAGCGATCGCGGTCCTGCCGAATCTTCGGACGAACTCATCGCCGATCTCTTCCGCCGCTGCCTGACGCGCGAACCGACCGAAAACGAGCGCAAAATGCTCGCCCAGTATTACAAGGCCCAGGTCGAACGTCTGACCAAGCAAGAACTCGACGCCGTCAAGATCGCCGGGCCGGGCGAAGGCGAAGCGATCGGTCGCGCCGCTTGGACGCTGCTCGCCCGCGCGATCCTGAACCTGGACGAAACGATCACGAGGGAGTAACGAAATGACGGATTGGCAAAGTCGGATAACGAGCAATCCCAGCGTTTGTCACGGCAAGCCCTGCATTCGCGGCACGCGAATCATGGTTTCCGTGGTGCTGGACAACATCGCTGAAGGACTGTCGGCAGAACAAATTGTCGAACAGTATCCGCCGCTCTTGGCCGAGGACGTGCAAGCGGCGTTGTCGTACGCCGCAAAACTCGCCCGCGAAGAGGAGTTGGTCCCACGGGATTCAACAAAGCGTGACTTGGTAACTTCATCCCAACGATTTTGAACAGAAGGAAACGAAGGCAACAAAGGGGAGAAGAGGAAAAGAGGAGAGATTTGGTTCAGCCAATCCTGACTTCGTTTTCTTTGTTACCTTCTGTTCATTCCCTCTTGGCCTCAACGTCAACAGAACTCCCCGTCTTTTGAACGGTATTCCAATACAAAGGAGCCAACTCCATGACTTTGCCACTTCCGCAAAACGTCGCCCGCCGCCACTTCCTGCGCGATTGCGGCGTCGGCCTGGGCAAAATGGCCCTCGGCTCGCTGCTGCTTGGAGGGGCGGCAAATGGCGCGTCGGCAGCCGACGACCTCCCCAGCCCGGACGAGCGGCCCAGCCCGCTTGCGCCTCGGCCGCCCCATTTTGCCCCCCAGGCAAAGGCAGTTATCCACCTCTTCATGTCGGGCGCGCCGAGCCAGCTCGACCTGTTCGACTACAAACCGAAGCTGGCCGAATACGAGGGAAAGCCGATCCCGCCCGAAGTGATCGGCGGCCAGCGCTACGCCTTCATCCGCGCCGACGCGGCGGTGCTCGGGCCGCAGTTCAAGTTCGCCAAGCACGGCAAGTGCGGGGCCGAACTTTCCGAAATGCTGCCGCACCTGGCCAAAGTGGTGGACGACATTTGCCTCGTCCGCTCGTGCCGTACCGACCAGTTCAACCACGCGCCGGCGCAAATCTTTTTCAACACCGGCTTCTCGCAGCCGGGGCGGCCCAGCCTCGGCTCGTGGGTGCTCTACGGGCTGGGGGCCGAGACGAGCGAGCTGCCCGCCTTCGTGGTGATGTCCACCGGCGCGGGGATTAGCGGTGGGGCGGCCAACTGGGCCAGCGGCTTTTTGCCCACGAGTTACGGCGGCGTGCGGCTGCGGAATTCGGGCGACCCGATCCTCAACGTGACCAGCCCCGCGGGATTCGACAAGCGGCTGGAGCGCGACACGCTCGACCTGCTGGGCGACTTGAACCGCCAGCGACTGGCCGCAGTGGGCGATCCCGATATCGCCGCCCGCATTGAGTCGTACGAGATGGCGTTCCAACTGCAAACATCCGCGCCGGAGCTGATGGACCTGGCCCAGGAGGATCAAAAGACGCTCGACCTATACGGCGTCGATCCGGCCAAGCCGACGTTCGCCCGGGCCTGCCTGTTGGCCCGGCGGATGGTCGAACGGGGAGTCCGCTTCGTGAACATCTACAACGAAGGGTGGGACGCCCACAGCGACGTGGTCGGCAACCTCAAATCGAACTGCGGCAAGACCGACCAGGGTGCCGCCGCCCTGGTGCAAGATCTGAAGCAGCGGGGTATGTTGGACGAGACGCTGGTAATCTGGGGGGGCGAGTTCGGCCGCACGCCGATGGTCGAAACCAACGCCGCGCTGGGCCGCAGCCTGGGCCGCGACCATCATCCGCAGGCCTACACCATGTGGCTCGCCGGCGGCGGCTTCAAGCCGGGCTTCAGCTTTGGCCAGACCGACGAAATGGGCTTCAACGTCGTCGAAAACCCGGTTCACGTCCATGATTTGCAGGCGACGATCCTGCATCAACTGGGCCTCGACCACGAGCGGCTGACCTACAAGTACGCCGGCCGCGACTTCCGCCTGACCGACGTGCATGGCACGGTGGTGCGAGAGATATTGGCGTGAGGGCCCGGGCTGGGGACTTCGGGGCTGGAGCTGTAGCAGCGCCCTACAGTGAAGCCTCATTCGGGCCAGTTGTCTTTACACTTATTGGAGCGAGGAAATTCTACTTTGTGGCCGCGCGGGCGGATTGTCGATTTCAGAACCGTGCCGCGCGGAACGGTCCTAATCTTGGCGAACGGACCCACTACGCGTAAAACCGCCTCAGCTCTCCCGCCGCTTGTCGGCTGGGCCTTCGGCGCGGGCCAACATGGTCGAGTAGGAGAGGGGCAGTTTGAACTGCCCCTCTCCCCTCATCAAACCGG
>JBBDYF010000048.1:0-7243 GCA_040901775.1 Pirellulaceae bacterium
TCCGCCGCACGGCCGAGCAGGTCTTCATGCCGCTTACCGTCGGCGGCGGCATCCGGACCTGCGACGACATCCGGGCTTTGCTGAGCGCCGGCAGCGACAAGGTTTCGATCAACTCGGCGGCCTGCAAAAACCCGGAATTCGTGCGCGAAGCGGCCCGCCGTTTCGGCAGCCAGTGCATCGTGGTGAATATTGATCCGAAACGGGTCGGGGGACAGAGGTCAGAGGTCAGGGGTCAGGAGTCAGGCAGACGAGACTCCCCCAGCCCCGAACCCCCAGTCCCCAGCCCCCAGCCCCCAGCCCCTTTTTGGGAGGTCTTCATCAACGGCGGCCGCATTCCCACCGGCCTGGAGGCGGTGGCCTGGGCCCGCCAGGTCGAAGCGCTGGGGGCGGGCGAGATCGTTCTGACCAGTATGGATTGCGACGGTACCAAGGCCGGGTACGATTTAGAGATTACCCGCGCGGTCAGCGAGGCGGTCAGCATTCCGGTCGTCGCCAGCGGGGGCGCCGGCCGGCCGGAACACCTGGCCGACGCGATCCTGCTGGGCAAGGCCGACGCCGCTTTGGCGGCCAGCATTTTCCATTTCGGCGAGTATTCGATTTACGACACGAAACAGATCATGGCCGCCCGCGGAATTTCCGTGCGGCTGTGAAGGATCCCGCGACGGGCGGCCCAGCGTCGCCCCCGGCGTCGGGGAACAGGGGAGAAGGAAGTCATGGCAACCGTTGAAGGCGAAGCAATCGGCGAAGATTTTCAGCACACCACCGTCCCCAAGAAGGCGACGAGCGGCGTGCCCGCGGACGATCTTTTGCTCCAGCGACTGTTGGTCAAGCGCGAAGAGCTGGAGGTCGATAAGTATTTCCGCGCGCTGGTCAAGCTGGAAGGTTCGGACCTGCACATGAAAGTGGGGCGTCCGCCGATGATCCGGACCCGAAACGAACTGCGGCCGCTCAATCGCCCGCCGATCGACGCGGAAGAGATGATCAGCCTGTTGATGCCAATGATGAACGAGCGGAACAAGAAGATCTTTTACGACGAGGGTGGGGCCGACTTCGCCTATATCGTCGATGTGGAAAACATCCCCTGGCGGTTCCGCGTCAACCTGCTACAGCAGATGGGCAACATCGGAATGGTCGCGCGGCGGGTGAACAACAAGATTCCCGATTTCAAGGGCCTGTTTCTGCCGCCGTCGGTCGAGAGCCTGTGCCACTACGACCAGGGGATGGTGCTGCTGGCCGGCGTCACCGGCTCGGGCAAGAGCACGACGATCGCCTCGATGCTGAACTACATCAACGCCCGCGAGCGGGTGCATATCCTGACGCTCGAAGACCCGATCGAATTCGTCTATACCGAAGAGAAGGCGGTGATCAACCAGCGCGAAATCGGGATGGACGTCAAGGATTTCAAGATCGGCATGAAGCACGCCGTCCGCGAAGACCCGGACATCATGCTGGTAGGTGAAATGCGCGACGAAGAGACATTCATGACCGCCATCCACGCCGCCGAAACGGGCCACCTGGTGTTTGGAACGATCCACGCCTCCAGCGCTCCCTCGACGATCGGCCGCATTCTGGATCTGTTCCCCGAAGAAATGCACAACGCCATGCGCAGCGCGATCGCCTTCAACATGAAGGGGATCATGGCTCAAAAGCTGTTGCGGTCGATCAAACCGGGGGTGCCGCGCGTTCCCACCTGCGAAATCATGCTGTTCACGGCCATCGTCCGCAAGATCGTGTTGGAAGCGAGCGACAGCAAGCTTCCCGACGCGATCCGGATCGGCGCGGCGGACGGAATGCAGGACTTCACCATGAGTTTGAAACAACTGATCGACGACGGCCTGATCGACCGGCCGACCGCCTTCGAAGTCGCCCCCAACCCCGACGCGCTGAAGATGGCTCTCAAGGGAATCAACGTTTCGCAGCCTGGGATGATCTAGATGCTTCGCACCCTGATGTGGCTTGCCGCCGCCTGGCTTTTGATCCTGCTCGGTGGCGAAACGCTGCCCGCCCAGGAAACCTGGCCGGCCTATTCGTCCGGCCTCGAAAGCCCCCACGAGATCGCTCGTGGGCCGGGCTTCTACTTCGCGTTTTACAAGGTGTTTCTGCTGCTGATCGTGTTCTGGCTGTGGGTCAAATCGAGCGACTGGGTCAGCCGCGACAGCCTCGAATTGGGAGAAGCGATCGGGATGCCCGCTCGGATCTGGAATCCGATCGTGGTCTTCTCGTTTCTGCTGGTGCTGGTCACCATCGGCCTGGGCCTGCCGATCTTTATCGGCGGCTTTGCTTTGTCGCTGTTGGCTTATGTCGTCCCGTTCGCGATCTACGTCGTGCAAAGAAACGGCAAGGTGACCGAAGACAAAAAGGTCTTCACACCGCAGCACATCAAAAACTGGTTCTCGAACCTCGGCAAGCGCGGCCCGCGGCGAGAGGTCGAGGTGCGACACACCTGGCAGTTGGGCCCGCCGGTCGATCTGGTCGCCATCGGCCCGCTGCAAATGGAAAACCAGGCGGCGACGATCGACGCTCGCCAGTCCCCCGGGTTCGTGCCGATCAAGTTCCTGCTGGCCGACGCCCTAGCGCAGCGGGCCGGCAAGGTGATGCTCGAGTTTACCGCCGACGCGGTCGGCGTGCGGTACGACATCGACGGCCTGTGGCACAACGCCGCCCCGAAAGTCCGCGAGAAGACGCCGCTCGATCGGCAACTGGGCGACATGATGCTCGCCGTGCTCAAGCGAATTTGTCACCTGAAGATGGAGGACCGCCGCTCGCGGCAGGAAGGAAAGCTGAAGGTCGATTTCGGCGGCAACAAGTACGACACCCACTTGCTCAGCCAAGGAACCTCGACCGGCGAACGGGCCGTCCTTTCGTTCAAGCTGATTTCCAAGCACGTTCCGACGCTCGAAGACCTGGGCATGCGCGACAAACTGCGCGAGCAGTTGCGCGACCTGATCGGACCCGGCGCGCGGGGCATGGTCGCCTTCGCGGCGCTGCCGGGCGACGGGCTGACCGCCACCTGGGTGGCGTCGCTGCGCGGGACGGATCGTCTGATGCGCGACTTCATCTCCGCCGAAAACGTTACCAAGCGCGAGCCGGATGTCGAGAACGTCGATGTCACCATGTTCAATCCGGCCGCAGGGGAAACTCCCGACAAAAAACTGCCGGCCGCCATCCTCAGGCAACCCGAAGTCATCTGCCTGCCCGAGACCGCCAGCGGCGAAGCCCTGAGCATTGTCTGCAACTGGATCGTGGACGAGGAGAAGCTCAGCCTGGTCAGCCTGCGGGCCAAGGACGCGGCCGAGGCCCTGCTGCGGCTGTTGGCCCTCAAGCCGGGCGAGCGGTTCCCCAAGGTCGTTAACGCCGTCGTCAACCAGCGGCTCGTCCGCAAGCTGTGCGAAACGTGCCGCGAGGCGATCCAGCCCACGCCCGAGCTGCTGGCGCGGCTGGGTATTCCGGCCGGCCGCGTGCAGGTCCTGTATCGCGAAAAGCAGCCGATCCCGCCTGGCCAAGAGCCGCCTCGCAAGCGCGGCGAGCCGCTGATCTGCCCCAATTGCAACGGCCTGGGCTACCGGGGCCGCACGGCCATTTATGAACTGCTGGTCGTGGACGACAAGCTGCGCGAAGCACTGAAGGGCCAGCCGAAGCTGGAACAGATCAAGCAGTTGTCTCGCCAGGCGGGAAACCGGTCGCTGCAAGAAGAGGGTATCTTGTTGGTGGCCATGGGAGCCACGTCGCTCACGGAACTGCAGCGCGTACTAAAGCAATAACAACTGACAACTGACTCCCTATATGATGTCCTTCATCCTCCTGCTCGTCTTCCTTGCCTTCGGTGCCCTCGTCTGGTTTCACGGGCTGTGGGGGGCCGCGATCACGCTGGTCAACTTGATCGTGGCCATGCTCTTTGCCACGAACCTGTTCGAACCGATTTGCAATCTGATCGAGGTGTTCGAATCGTCGTTCACCTACCTGCTCGACTTCGTCGTGCTCTGGTTCCTGTTCTTTTTCTCCTATGGCATCCTGCGGCTGATTACCGACCTGCTGTCGCGGACGCGGGTAAAATTCGACCTGCCGGTCGAAATGGCGGGCCGCTCGGTCCTGGCGATTTGGTGCGGCTGGCTGATGGTCTGCTTCACCGCGTTTACCTTGCAAACGGCGCCGCTCAATAGCGAAAGCCCGCTCGGCGCGTGGAAATCGCCCCAAGCGGGGTCGTTTCTGGGCATGGCGCCTGGCCGGATGTGGCTCGGCTTTGCCCACAGCCGTTCGCGGGGGGCCCTTGCGCGGGGAAACTACAGCGGCAACACGCACCCCGACGACGTCGACCTGAACGTGGAAGCCTTCGATCCGCACGGGGAATTTCCGATCAAATATCACGATCGCCGCGTAAAGTACGCGGCCGAAGGGGCGATGCGCGTCGCCCAGTAGCCAGCCGCCTACGAATCGCTCCCTACCGTATCGCCGTAGCACCATGCCAGCACCAGTCGTGACCTCCGCCGAACCCCTGCACTCTCAGGATCAATCGCTGGCCGCCTACTCCGCGGTCAGCCGACTGGCGGTTCTCTGCCTGTTTTTGGGCCTCGCCAGCGCGCTGATTCTGATCAGCCCGTTGCTCGCGCTCGTTCCGCTGGCGACGGCGGCCGTGGCCGTGGTAGCGTTGCGACGGATTGGCGCGAGCGACGGCCAGTTGACCGGACGCATCCCCGCGACGATTGGCTTATGCCTGGCTGCCCTGTTTTTCGGCTGGGGGGCCGCCCGGCAGTTGAGCCGGCAGATGGCGATGGCTGCCCAGGCTCAGCAGGTGGCCGATGGGTGGCTGGAAGTGGTGCGCGAGGGGCGGCTGCGCGAGGCCGATCAACTGATGAAGACTCCCTATGATCGGGCGCCAACGCCCCAGGCAATGGACGAATACTACCAGGCCGACATGGAAGCGACCGAGACTATGCAAAGCTTCTTTGGAAGCCAGCCGATGCTGGCCTATCGCAAAATCGGCCCGCAGGCGCAGTTCCACTTCGATTCGGCAGCGGGTCTGCGGCAAGACGGATTTACCGACAGCGTGGTGCTGAAGTATTTCTACTCGGGGCCGGAATCGGCGGCGGAAATACCGCTGTATATCACCGTCGCGCGCACGACCCAAAGTCCTTCGCGGCGGCCCGGCTGGTACGTGCAAACGGCCCGCGACTCATTGCCCCAATAAGCGCTGCCCCAATAATCGCTGCGCCCCACGGGACGGTGGCAATGGCTCTAGCTCCTCAAAAGCCAATGTTCGTCCGCCGCTGAATCCGGATCGTTTTGACCTGGGCCAACACGTCGGCCGGTGGCAATTGCATGGTCATGCGAAGCCGGTCCCCCGGAGTGCCCGAAACCTCGGTGATCCGCACGAGGGCGTCGCCTTGCAGGGTGATCTTCTCGGCATCCAGAAACACCGGCTTGAAGGGGGACTCTTCGGCGACCGAATGCATCCCCGCTTCCCCCGCACTGAGTTGCTTGACCAGTTCGAAGGTCCACACGGCCACGCCCGACTGCGGATCGAATGCGCCCTTGACCGGCCGATAGACGGTCGCAACGTCCTGAAAATCCCAAACCTGGTCGCCCAGCGTCCAAATTTCTTGGCGCGTCGCCTCGATCGGGGCGGTGGCTCCCGGTTCCTGGGCAACGACGCCGCAGGGAAATCCCAAGGCAAAGACAATCGCGACAGCAAGGTTGCGGCACATGGCGGGGCCTCAAATGGGTTGAAAGGGGACAACCAATTCTAACTCCCGGTTTGGCGGAAAGTCGTGGTTTCGACTGTGCGGTCTTGGCCGCGCCTGCAAGTTACCCCACCCAGTCGTACAACCGGTAGGTTTTCGTGATTTTGGCCCCGGATCGCTTGAGCGTGCCAAACGAGAGCTTGTTGCTTTCGAGCACCCACGAAAATTCGGCCTCTTCGATTCCCCAGACCCGCGCATCGGGCACCAGCCGCGAGGCGATGACCATCCCCAGCCCCCATTTCTGGTATTCGGGGAGCACGTTGGTGCTGATCAGGCGGACCCGCTTGATCCCCCGGCGGTTCCACATCAGTCGCAAAAAACCGAAGGGGAAGAGGCGGCCGTCGATCTGCTTGATTCGCGGGTTGTAGTCCAACAGACCGAACTGGGCCCCGACCGGCCGGCCGTCGATCTCGGCCACGGTCGTCATCTCCGGCACGATCAGGTGCTTCATCGAGTCGCTCAGGTGCTCGATCTCGCTCTCCGATAGCGGCGTGAACCCCCACGTCCCTTGCAGCGACTGGTTGTAGATGTCCAAAAACATCCGCACTTCCTGTTTGAAGCGCGAACGGTCGATGCGGCGGAGTTTGATGTTGAACCGCTGCGTGCATTCCTGCACGATGAACGCCAGCTTGGGGTCGAGGGTTTCGAGCATGCTCACATGCCCCATGAAGGCGAACAGGTCCTCGACCTTGGCGAAGCCGGCCCCTTCGACCAGCCGCGGGTAGTACGGCGGGTTGTAGGTCATCATGAACGTCGGCGGCGAATCGAAGCCGTCGATCAACAGGCCGCATTCGTAGTTGAGCGACGGGTTGACCGGGCCGCGAATGTGCGCGATTCCCTTTTCCGCGAACCACTGGCGGACCTGCTGAAAAAGGCTCTGGGCCACTTCGGGATCGTCCACGCTTTCGAAAAAGCCGAAAAAGCCCAGGTTCTCTTGGTGGTAGCGATTGTGAACGTGGTTCAAAATGGCGGCGATGCGTCCCACCGGCTGGCCCCCGCGCAGAGCGAGAAAGGTTTGCACCTGGGCGTCGTCGTAAAAGGGATGCTGCTTGTAGCCGACCAGCTCTTTCTGATTGGTCCGCAGCGGAGGAATCCAGTTCGGATCGTGGCGGTGCAGATCCCACGGCAGCCGCAAAAACTGCGAGCGCTCGCGCCGGGTCTGCACGGGCCGGACGATCAACGAAGAGAGTGTAGCGGGCAGGCTGGACATGAGCGGGACACCGCGCGCGTGCGCGAGATTGCGGTTGATTTTTTGGCGAGTCGTGATGATAGTCGAAAACGTCCGGCGGCGGGGATTGCTGCCCGATAGGTCACGCTAGCAGAAGCTCGCCATGAAGTACCTGGTTACCGGGGCCACGGGGCTGCTGGGGAACAACGCCGTCCGGCAACTTTTGGACGCCGGCCATGCCGTGCGCGTGCTGGCCCGCGCCGGCAGCGATCCGCGACCGCTGGCCGGGCTCGCCGTGCAGCCGGTACTCGGCGACGTGCGCGATGCCGCGGCGGTG
>JBBDYF010000049.1:0-4735 GCA_040901775.1 Pirellulaceae bacterium
CAAAGCAGCTAATCCCAAAACTGACATCGCCCAAGTGCTGGCGTGAACGGTTACTCCCGTCGTTGCCTCGCGACCAGACTAGTCACGCGGCAGGGCCAACTTGGGAAAACTTGCGGCCCCGCGCGATCGCGGAACGTTCAGCCGTACAAGGAGTTGCGCGGTGAGGCTGGGGCGCAAGTGCCCGGCACGCGGCAATCGCGCGCGCCAGTTCATTGACGCGCGCAAGTCGCACGGGGAGAATCTGGGATGTTTGTCATTGAGGAGTGAACTGCGGATAGCGCTGATTTTCGCGGCTGGGAAGGAAGAGAATGAGCCACGGATGAAACACAGCCCGGCGTAGCCGGAACCAAGTTACATGGGAAGGGAAGAACCGCGGATGGCGCGGAGGTCGCGGATGGGGAGAAGCCACGGATGAAACACTGATTCGCACGGATTCGGAAGCGAGAAAATCTATCCGCATCCGAGAAATCCGCGGTTTTCCATTCCTTAAATCCGCGCGGGGGCGAGTGGAAGTTCAACATTTGTAGGTACGGCTGCTCGCGGAATCGGTTACCTACTCCAAAATGCAATCGCTTATCTTGAGTATAAGCGAAACAGGGAAGTGGCCACCGATTAGCGAAATGCAAAGCCAATCGCGGAAAGGCTTTGCGAGATATAAGCGAAATGGGCCCGTGGAAAAAATCGCGATTAGTGATTAGCGGAATGGGCCCGCGACGGATCGACTGGGTTGGGTTCAGGATGACTTTTAGGAGGACACGGCATGTCAGTTGGGAAACGCTTCGACGCCTCGCCGAAAAGACCGGCGACGGAATACTTCGATCGCCAGCCGCCGTTCGATCTTCAAGCCGAGATTGGCGTGCTGGGGAGCATCGTGCTGTTGCCCGACGTGCTGGACGACGTGGTGCTGATCCTACGGCCGGACGACTTTTACGACGACGCCCACCGCAAGCTGTTCGCCCACATGTGTACGCTGCACGAGTCGAACAAAAAGATCGACCCGACGCTGCTGATCGACCGCCTGAAAACGGCGGGCGAGTACGAGGCGATCGGCGGCAGCGCGTACCTGAGCAAAATTATCAATGCGGTGCCCAACGCCGCCCATGCGACCTACTATGCCGAAATCGTCCGCCAGAAGGCGACCTTCCGGGCGCTGATTATCGCCTCGACCGAAATCCTCCGCGACGCCTACGACGAAGCGTCCGAGGCGCCGCAGTTGTTGAGCCAGGCGGAGCAAAAAATCTTCTCGATCCTCGACGATCGCGGCAGCAACAACGTGCAGCCGCTGAAAGAGGTCGTCATGCTGGCGATGGACCGGCTCGACGCGCGGATGGCGGGCACGCACACGGCCGGCGGGTGCGAATACGGCTATCGCGATCTGGATGGCAAAACGGGCGGGCTGCACCACGGCGAACTGGTGATCCTGGCGGCCCGGCCGAGCATGGGAAAAACGGCCTTCGCGATGAACGTCGCCGAGAACGTCGCCCTGGAACAGAACGTGCCCGTGCTGTTTGTCAGCCTCGAAATGTCGTCGATCGAGCTTGCCGACCGGCTGCTCTGCTCGTGTGCGCGGGTCAACGGCCACCGGCTGCGCAACGGCACCGTCACGCAAGAAGATCGGCTGAAGCTGGTCGATAAGGCCTCGCTGCTAGCGAAAACGCCGTTTTTTGTCGATGATTCGCCCAGTCGCACCGTGACCGAGATCGCCGCCGCGGCCCGCCGGATCAAGCGGCGTCAAGGCTCGCTGGGGCTGATCGTGATCGACTACCTGCAGCTCATCGAGCCGGATAACCCCAAGGATCCGCGGCAAGAGCAGGTGGCGAAGATCGCCCGCCGGCTGAAGGGTCTGGCCCGCGAAATGGAAGTTCCCGTGATGTGCCTGGCGCAGCTCAACCGGCAGACCGAGATGGGCAAAGAGAACATCCCGCGGCTCAGCCACCTGCGCGAATCGGGGGCGATCGAGCAGGACGCCGACGTCGTGCTGTTCGTTCACCGCGAAGAATATTACCATCGCGGCGACGAGCAGAAGTCCTTTTCCGGCCAGGCCCAGCTCATTATGGCCAAGCAGCGCAACGGGCCCGTCGGCGAAATCGAGCTGGAGTGGCTTCGTGATTTTACGCGATTTCAAGATCGGCTGCCCGAGCGGTTGAAAGAGTTCGATCAATACAACGAAGGTGGCGGCGGAGCGCCGGCAGGGTTTTGAGGTTCTGGAGAACCGTCGGAGTGTGTCATGGCCACGCTCGAAGTCGTCGTCTTCGATCAGGCTCATCCCTGCTCGTATTTGCCGGAGCGCACGGCCAGGCTGCCGCACCGGCATCCGGTCCGGCCGCTCGCGCCGGCCGAGTTCGACCAGCGGCTGGCCGAGGGGGATCGCCGCACCGGCGTGTTTTTGTATCGCACGCAGTGCGCCGAGTGCCAGGCGTGCGAGCCGATCCGTTTGGACCTCGACACTTTTCGGCCCAACGCCACGCAGCGCCGCGAGTTGCGGCGAGGCGATGCGCTGCTGGAGGTGCGCCTCGGCGAGCCGAAGGTCGATCGGCAGCGGATCGACTTGTTTAACCTGCACCGCAGGCAGCGGGCGCTCGATCACGGCGAGCCGGCGATCGACGACGAGGCCTACGGCGATTTTCTGGTTCACTCGTGCGTGCCGACTTGGGAGCTGACCTACTGGCATGCGGGCAAGCTGGTGGCGGTGGCCATCGCCGACGCGGGGCAAACGTCGCTGTCGGCCGTGTATTGCTTTTACGATCCGCGGTTTCGCGGCGCGAGCCTGGGAACCTATTCGGTGCTGAAGCTCGTGGAGCTGGGCCGGCAAACGGGGCGGCGCTATTTGTACCTGGGCTTTTACATCGCCGAGTCGCCGCACATGTCGTACAAGGCCCGGTACCATCCGCACGAGCGGCGCGTGCGGGGAACGTGGCAGAAGTTCGCATGACTTCAATACCGACAGATGCACCACAGCGCCCACAAGCCGTCGCGCCAGGTGATTTTTTTCCCTTCCGAGTACGAACGGCCGTAGTAGCTGATCGGCCGTTCGTAGAACCGGACATTGGGAAGGCGGGCCAGTTTGAACGTCAGTTCCAGTTCGATGCCAAATCCGCGCTCGCGCAGGCCGGGGGCAATCTGCTCGATCAGCTCGCGGCGGATCACCTTGTAGCACGTTTCGACGTCGGTCAGCGTGCGGCCCGATTTCCAGTTCGACAGGCGCGTGATGAGCTGATTCCCCCAGCGATGCCAGTAGTGATGCACCTGGCCATCTACGTGGCTGAAACGACTGCCATAGACGACATCGGCCTGCCCCTCGACGATCGGCTGCAACAGCGAACGCAGGTCTTGCGGATCGTATTCCAGATCGGCGTCTTGAATGACCACCACATTGCCGGTGCAGTGCTGAAAGCCGGTGCGAACCGCTCCCCCTTTGCCGAGGTTGTGCTCGTGAAAAATGATCTTCAGGTCGGCGTGCCGCGGGTCGGACGCATCGCGCCACCCGGCCAACAAGTCGCGGGTGCCGTCGCGGCTGCCGTCGTCCACGATGACGATCTCGAGCGGCAAGCGCGTCGCCCGCACGCGGTCGATCACGCGCTCGAGCGTCCGCAGCTCGTTGAAGACGGGGATGACGACGGAGAGCTTGAAGTCTTCCGGCACGACGTAGATGCCCAGCTTGCGGCAGAGCGCCGTGCCGAGGATCCGCTCGAGCCACACGGCCCGCGCCGCATCCGAGTCTTCCGCGGCCAGTTCGGGCGCAAGCTCGACGAGCGCCGCGCGCAGTCGCTGGATCTCGCGAGGCAAATCGTGGTCGGCCAGTTCGAAGTCGTTCACGCGATTCGCTCTGCAAGTTGAAAACGATAGCTGGCGAAAGAGGACTCCCTGCATTGTAGCTTGCGGCGACCGACGTTTTGAGTGCGGAGCAGGCGGCGCGGCCAACCGACTGCGGGAAGCTTGCTTGTTGCAACGCCTTTAGCGGCGCGAAACCGAACGATGCTATCACCTTCAAAAAAACTGCGGCTCACCTTGCTTGACATTTCGCCGAGTCTTCGCACAATACGGCCTGTCGCTGAGGGGACTCGCTTGGGCAGTCTGACTGTCGGTCCCACGAGCGCCTTACTCGTCCCCAATCGTGCTCGCCGGTTCTCCACTACTAGCCGCCCATCTGGTGGCCCGCTGTTTCGGTTTTCGTTAGTCGCGGGATCGCGGTCTGCGCAGGAGTCAGTTACTCACGCCTCTCGGACAGAACTTGGAATACGAATCTGGGATTCTAAATCGGATCGCGATCGGGCGGCTCGGGCATTGAAGCCGCGGCCGCGGATCGGTCGGCTTGAAAGCAAACTGGGGGCGACGACTGAGAGGAACGACAGTCGGCGACCTTGGTCGAGGAACGGATGCCCCCCCTTTTTTGCTTGGCCGGCAGGTCGCTGCCGGTCTCTTGCTCGTCCACAACAGGCGTTTGGCGGCTATAATCGGGCGGATATGGCCATTTGTCTTTTGGGGCTGGGATCGAACCTGGGCGATCGCGCGGGCAACCTGTTCGCCGCCCTGGAAGCGCTACGCAATCACGGTGCGATTCGCTTGTTGCAAGCCAGCTCGCTGATCGAGACGCTTCCCGTCGGGGGCTCTGCGGGGCAGGGGCGTTACTTGAATGCGGCCGCCGTTGTCGAGACGGAGCTGGCTCCGACCGACTTGCTATGCGAGCTATTGGCCATCGAACAACGCTTGGGCCGCCAGCGCGGCGAGCGCTGGC
>JBBDYF010000049.1:4745-7237 GCA_040901775.1 Pirellulaceae bacterium
CCACGCACGATCGACCTCGATCTGTTGTTGTATGCCGACCGGCAGATTGACGAGCCAGACCTGCAAGTCCCGCACCCTCGCATGCACGAACGGCGGTTCGTGCTGGCACCGGCTGCCGAGGTTGCCGGCGAGCTGGTCCACGCGCCGACCGGGCTGAGCATTGGGCAACTGCTCGAACGCTTGCCTGCCGGCGAGCCCGGCGAAACGGGGCTCCGGGTCATCACGTCCGCCCGCCAGATGCGGGCCGTCGTGCAGGAACTGCGCCGCCAGGGCTGCCGCGTGGGACTGGTGCCGACGATGGGAGCGCTGCACGCTGGCCACCTCAGCCTGGTCCGCATTGCCCGCGAGCACGCGGACGCCGTCGTGACGACCATCTTTGTCAATCCGACGCAGTTTGGCCCGCGCGAGGACTTTGAAAAGTATCCGCGCACCCTAGAGGCCGACTTGCAGGCCCTGGCGGGCGCCGGCTGCGACATCGTCTTCGTCCCCAATCGAGACGAAATGTACCCGCCCGGCTGTTCGACCTGGGTCGAGCCCCCGGCGGTCGCCGCGCCGCTCGAAGGGGTCTGCCGGCCGGGCCATTTTCGGGGCGTGGCGACCGCGGTCCTCAAGCTACTGCATCTGATTCCCGCCGATCTTGCTTGTTTTGGGCAAAAGGATTTTCAGCAGGCCCTGGTGATTCGGCGGATGGCCGAGGACTTGAACGTCCCGCTGGAAATCCGCGTTTGCCCGACCGTCCGCGAGGCCGATGGGCTGGCGATGAGCAGCAGAAATCGCTACCTTTCGCCGCCAGAACGGCGACAGGCCCTGGCGCTATCGCAGGCCCTGGCCGAGGCCGAGCGCTTGGTCGCTGCGGGCGAGCGCAATCCCGACAAAATGCTGGCGGCCATGCGGAACAAATTGACTTCGGCCGGGATCGAAAGAATCGACTACGTTGCCTTGGCCGATACCGAGACGCTGCAAGAAAAAACGGAAGTCGCGGGGCCGACCGTCGCCCTGATTGCCTGCCACGTCGGCGCTACGCGGCTGATCGACAACCGATTGCTGACCGCGCCGCCCACCAGCCAGCAAGGATGATCTGCCGTGCGTTCGACTTTGTTTTATATTCCGCCCGAGTTGTTCGACGTGCCGTTGTTCGGCGTCGGCTGGGTGCTGGGGGTATGGACGCTGGTCGGCGTGGCCCTGTTGTGGTGCCTCGTCCGGATGCAGGGCTGGAATCGCGATACGGCCAGCTACGTCCCTTTTCTGCTGGTCGTTGCCGGAGCGATCGTCTTCCTGCTGCCCAACATGGTGGAAGTCGATCCGTCGGGAAAACCGCTGGGCATTCCGGTGCGCGGTTTTGGCGTGATGCTGATGCTGGCGACCATTGCCGGCGTGGGGCTGGGCGTCTATCGCGCCCGCCAGATGGGACTCGATCCCGAGGTGATGTACTCGCTCGCCTTTTGCATGTTCCTGGCCGGAATCGTTGGGGCGCGGCTGTTTTACGTCGTGCAGAACTGGCAAGAGGAGTTTCAACAGCCGACGATTGCCGCCACGCTGGGCGCATTGCTAAACGTGACCAAAGGGGGGCTCGTCGTTTTCGGTTCGGTGCTCGCCGCTTTGCCCGTGGGAATTTGGTTTTTGCGGAAACGCGGCTTGCCGGTCTTGGCGATTGCCGACGTGATCGCCCCCAGCATGGTCGTCGGCCAGGCGATTGGCCGCATCGGTTGCTTCCTCAACGGCTGCTGCTTTGGCGGGGTTTGCCTGACGGCACCCTACGCCATGACCTTTCCCGCAGAGAGTCCGCCCTACGTCCAGCACGAAGCGGCCGGCTGGCGTAGCGGCGTCTGGCTTGAAGTGGCCCAGGAAAGGGTCCGCGTCGCTTATATAGCGCCGCAAAGCGCCGCCGCAAACAAAGGTCTCAAGCCGAACGATATTCCACTCACAATCAATGGGGCCAGTTTCCGTTCGCTGGCCGAGGCCCGGCAACTACTCGCCGCGGGGAAGGGAATCTATGAAATCGAAACGGCCGACGGTCGCGTGCATCGCTGGACCGCTCCCGAGCCGCCGGCCCGCAGCGTCCCCATCCATCCCACACAGTTGTATGCCGCCGTGGATGCTGCCCTGCTGGCGCTGGTCCTTTGGTTCTACTATCCCTATCGCCGGCGCGACGGCGAGGTGTTTGCGCTGCTCGTCACATTGCACCCCATCTCGCGGTTCGTGCTCGAAACGATCCGCAGCGACGAGCCGGGGCAGTTCGGCACCGAGTGGACGATCTCGCAGTGGCTGAGCGTGGCGATCCTGGCCGGGGCGTGCCTCTTGTGGTGGTACATCGAGCGGCAACCGCGGGGCAGCGCCTTACCGCTGGCCGGCGCTCGGTCCTAAGCAGTTTTGTAACGGTTGTAACGCCCGTGCAGCCGGTCGCCCCCGCGCGATGGATCGAAGTAGCCTATGGTTGACTAGTGCCTTGTCAGGCTTAACAATTGGGGTTGGCTTGGGTGGGTGATTTGCGG
>JBBDYF010000050.1:0-7127 GCA_040901775.1 Pirellulaceae bacterium
TTCGAAGTTGAGCGAAAAGCGAACCGCGTCGGCCAGCAGCACGGGCCGCTCGGCCTCGGCCGGCACCAGGGCCTCGTTCCAAACCCGCACCCCGAGCGTGGCCTGGGCCGCCTGGTCGTTCTCGTCGAGCACTTTCAGCCGCAGCCTGACTGTTTCGCCGGGTTGATACTGGGCCTTCAAATCTTGTACGGCCACCTGCAGCTCGCGTGTCGGCCGGCGATAGACGAGTTGCTCGCGGACCACCTGCGGCGGTGCCTGGGCGACGTCGATCAGCTCGATGCGGATCGCCCCGTCCACCTCGGGCGGTACGTCCAGCGAAATGCTCGGCTCGGCCACCGACGATTTCTGCTCGTCCGATTCTCCACGTCCCGCCGGTAGGGCCGGCACATCGACCGGCTGCCGCATCACCGTGACGTTCCGACAAACGACGTTGGCCACCAGCCGCTTGCCGGCCCACTCGGCAGGCACTTGCACCACGATCGGCGCCCCGGGAGGTAGCGCAGCCGGCGGCAGATTGGCGGCGTCTTCTGCTCGTTCTTTCTTGAACGTACCCGCAATCGCCGCCTCCGTCTCGGCCATTTCTAGGCCTAGTGTTTCTGCCGTTTGTTGTTTTCGCGCGGCGCGGAAATTCCGCTGATATCGCTCCAACGGGTCCAAGCTTTGGGCGGTTTGTCCCTCGCGATCTTGGGCGGGCAGCAGCGACCGGCGCGCCTCAGCCAGCTTCTCGGCGACTGCGTCTTTCGCGGCATTGCTTTTCGCGGCATCCGGCGCCGGCGCTGTATCGGCTTCCAACGTCAATTTCTGGGCCGATTTCTCGGGCGGCGGAAGCGCCGCTGCGAGGGTCGGACGCGCCGCTACGGAATCGGCATGAACTGGCGGCTGACCTTGGCCGGCGTTTTCTGAAAGACTTTTCGTCGTCTGCTCCGCGTACAGTCTCTCGGTTCGCTGGCGAACCAGTTCGTCTTGGGGAATCGGAACCACCGCGTCGCCGAAGCGCGAAACGCCCAGGGCCGCCACGTTCCGCGACTCGCCCGGCGTGGCGACCGGCTGCTCGAACATGAAATAGAGCAGGGGCGTTTCCGCTTCGACCGGCAGACTGGCGGTCAGCGCGTTCGGCCCCTCGTGCGGGGCGACTCCGGCGACGCCGAAGTTGTTTGCCGCGGCCGATTTTTCACGAGCATCGACCTCCAGGCGAACGCCCGCGGCCAGCGCCCGGCCGGGAATATCGAACCTCGCCTGGCCTTGCTCGTTTGTCTCGATGACTTTGCGGAACCGCACATTCTCTTTGGCATCGACCACCTGCACGTGAACCTCGGCGGCGACCGCCTCCTGTTCGGGCGATTGCGTGCGAACGGTCAATTCCGTCGTCAGTCCGGCCCGCATCCGCGCGGGTGCTTCGATTTGAGTAATGACCAGCTTGCCGGCGAGGTTGTACGCTTCAGTCGGCGGGCGCAGGTAGCCGTAGCCAATGACCAATGCCAGAGCCAGGCCCGCCGCCATCACCAGCAGGTTCGCGGTCCAGGTTCGACGGTCGGCCGGCCGAGCCGCCGTGGAAGAAAGCGTGACCGTTGGTCGCTGAGGCACAGGAGAAGCGGCCGCTCGTACCGCGCCGGTCTCGTCGGCGGGCAGTTCCAGCGCCAGCGACGGATCTTCGACCTGGGCCGCATAACCGACCAGGTCGGCCTGCAAGCGCACCTCGGCGTACAGCCGGGCAGCCTGCGGGTCCGACTTGATGCGCGCAACCAGAGCGTCGCGCTCGCCGTCGGCAAGCAGGTCGTAGCATAGCTCCCACATCTGTTGTTTGAGTTCTTCGCTGGCGCTCATTGCTGGCCCGTTCCTGGTCGCTGTGATGCTCTCCTGTAACGAATCGCCCCTTGCCCCGTCTCAGTTTGGTCAGTGGTCGGCCAGCGTCTCGCGCAACCGCGTCAGGGCCAGCCGCATGCGTGTCTTCACCGTTCCCGTCGGCACGCCGATAGTCTCGGCGATTTCTTCATAGGTCAGCTCGCCGTTCTGTCGGAGCAGGAATACTTCCTGCTCTTCCGGGCGAAGTTGTTTCAGCGCCGTTCGCAAACGAGCGAGCCGTTCGTCGTGTTCGACGATTGTCGCCGGCCCGTCGTCGGGGCTGGCGAGCGATCCCTCGTGTTCGGTCAGTCCCTGGCGCTTCCGCCGCCAGGCCGTTTCGCGGATGTCGCGTCCGGTGTTCAAGGCGATGCGAAAAATCCAGGCCTTCAAGTTGTCGATCTCGGCGATTTTGTCCTGGTTCCGCCAGCATTTGATGAACGCCTCTTGCAAGGCGTCGCGAGCGTCCTCCAGGTTGCCGACCAGGTAATACAGCGTCCCCAGCAGCTCGGATTGGTGCCGGGCAAAAGCGTCTTCCAACACGCGCGCAGCCGACGGGGCAACCGCTGGGGTTGCTTCGGCCTTGCGGGTGTGTTGGGTCACACTCATGCCTTCTACAGAATCAGACGGATCAGACGGAGCGACAGATTGCGCTGGGTCGATACATTTTTAGCAGAAAACGGCGCAAAGTCGCCAGCGGAAACGACTTTTAGCCCTGCCCCCACTCTTCCCCGGTCCTAGCCCCGGCGGCCTCGCTACGTTCATAATAGCGTTCATGTGGCCCAACACCGAACAAACGCAGGAATTGCTGGCCGGCGCCCAGGGGGGCGATGCCGATGCGGTAAACCGCCTGATGGATCGCCATCGCGACTCGCTCCGCCGGATGGTCCAGTTGCGTCTGGACCAAAAAATCCAGCGGCGGATCGACGTGAGCGACGTCGTGCAGGACGTGCTGGTCGAAGCCAACCGCCGCCTGCAAGACTACCTGAAAACCGCCGGCCAGATGCCGTTTCACCTTTGGCTACGGCAAATCGCCAAGGACCGAATCATCGACGCCCACCGCCGGCACCGGGGTAGCGCCAAACGCTCGGTCGATCGCGAGCGCCCGCTGGCCGTGCCCGCGGCCGACGATCACAGCACCATCCAACTTGCCGCCCAGCTTTGCGACCCCGAACTGACCCCCGCCGCAGCCGCCACGCAAAACGAAATGGCCAGGTTGGTCGAAGCCGCCATCGCCAAGCTCCCCGATCAGGACTGCGAAATCATCATCATGCGGCACTACGAGCAACTGAGTAACCAGGAAATCGCCCAGGCGCTTGGTCTGTCCGAGCCGGCCGCCAGCATGCGTTATCTGCGGGCAATCCGGCGGTTGAAGGAGTTGATGGTGGATCCGGACAGCGTGGCTGACCAGGCGTGAGCACTTCGCCCCTTACCTCCGCTGTATCGCCCGACCACGAAGAGCAGCTCGCGCTGCTCGTGTCCGATCTTTCCGACCGCGCGCAGCGGGGCGAAGCGATCGACCTGGAAGAGGAGTGCCGCCGGTACCCACCGCTGGCCCAGGAGCTGCGCGAACTGTGGGGAGTGATTGCCGTGGCCCGCGTGGCGGGAAGCAACTCGGCGGTGGTCGCGCCGACGATCGCTGCGGGTTCGCACGGCGATTTCCCCAGCGGGACACTTTCGCTGCCCGCCCGCTTTGGCGACTACGAACTGCGGCAAGAGGTTGGCCGTGGCGGCATGGGGGTCGTCTATCGCGCCCAGCAAGGGAGTCTGGGCCGCGAGGTCGCTGTGAAGATGATCCTCCGCGGGCAGTTGGCCTCGCAGGCCGACCGCGAGCGGTTCGAGGCCGAGGCGCAAGCCGCGGCCAAGCTCGATCATCCGGGGATCGTCCCGGTCTATGAAGTGGGCGAGATCGACGGCCGGCCGTACTTCAGCATGAAGCACGTCTGCGGCACGACGCTGGCCCAGCGGCTGGCCGACGGCCCGCTGCCGCCGCGCGAGGCGGCCGTGCTGCTCGCCAAGATTGCCCGGGCGATCCACTTTGCCCACATGCGGGGCGTGCTGCACCGCGATTTAAAACCCTCGAACATCCTGCTCGACGAAGCGGGCGAGCCGCATGTGACCGATTTTGGCCTCGCCAAGCAAATGAGCGGAGGGGAAACCCTGACCAAGACCGGCGCGGTGCTGGGGACGCCCGCCTACATGGCGCCCGAGCAAGCAGCCGGGGCCCGCGGGCAAGTCGGCCCCCGAAGCGACGTCTATTCGCTGGGGGTCATGTTGTACCACATGCTCACCGGCCGGCCGCCGTTCCAAGCCGCTTCGCCGGCCGAAATGGTAATGCTCGTTCTGGAACAAGATCCGGTGCCGCCGCGGATGCTCAATCCCAAGGCGGATCGCGATCTGGAGATGATCTGCCTGCGGTGTCTGCAAAAGCCGGCCGACCTGCGGTACGCCAGCGCGGCGGGGCTGGCGGACGATCTCGAAGCGTATCTGAACAACGAGAGCATCTCGGCCCGCAGCGGGCGGTTCGCCCAAGTTCTGGCCGGCTTGATGCGCGAAACGCACCACGCCGCCGTGCTCGAGAATTGGGGCCTGTTGTGGATGTGGCACAGCCTGGCCCTCTTTACGGCTTGCGTATTGACGCAAGGGCTGTATTGGTATCGCGAGCAAATCTGGTGGCCGGAGTATCTCCGCGTCTATTTCTTCCTGCTCTGGACGGCTGGACTAGGCGCCTGGGCGGCGGTCTTCTGGGCGCTGCGCAGGCGGATGGGACCGGTGACGTTCGTCGAGCGGCAGATCGCGCACCTTTGGGCCGCGAGCATGGTCGCCATCGCCCTGCTGTTTCCGCTCGAATACTGGCTCAGGCTGCCGGTGCTCACGCTCGCGCCAATACTCGGCATCGTCAACGGCATGGTCTTCCTCGCCAAAGCGGGCATTTTGAGCGGCGAGTTTTACGTCTGGTCGCTGGCCCTGTTCGTCACCGCCGGCCTGATGGCCATTTATCCCAACTACGCCCACCTGATTTTCGGCATCGTCAGCGCCGCCTGCTTCTTCTTTCCCGGCCTCAAGTATTATCGCCAGCGGCTGCGGGCGATTGTCGCGGCCTTACGGGGCGGGGCGTAATATCGGAATGCCACGCCAGGCGTAGGTTATGCTTCAGCATAACGAATCTCGGCGAGTAAAGTCACTGAGTGAGCTTGTGCAGCAACGTGACCGAAAAAGCAGCGATTTCATGAGTAAACCGCGTTCCTTTTTACAACGTTGCAGGTGAGCCTGTGTTTCTTTAGAGTGTGAGGTCGAGGCTTGCGCAATGTCTTCGGAAAGAAATGAAATCCGGAGGACTTGGGGTGAAGATTCTTGCGATTCTGTGTCTAACGACTTTGGCTTGCGCCGTCCTTGCCATGACAGTGGTTCGGCTCTTCGCTTGGCCATACTGGACGTACCACGGCTTGGCTCTCGCGGCAGGGATTACTTGTAACACCGTGTCTAGCGTGCTCAGACAACGTTATATCGCTTTAAATGCTCCCGATTTCGCAAATGACATCGAGGTAATTCCAGGCGTTCAGAGTTGGGAACTTACGGCAGGTCTCGGCATTGTGCCCCGTTGGGTGTCATTGATCGGGATTATTGGCTTCGGTTTCGTTTTGGCGATCCCGTACAGCGGAGGCGAGGGGTTTGGCAGGCGAGGTTCATTGAGCACACGATTCGCGATGAGGAGGACTTGCACGCTCACGCCGACTACTTGCACTACAATCCGGTGAAGCATCGCTTGGCGCGATGTCCGAAGGATTGGCCGTGGTCGTCATTTCATCGGTTTGTCCAATTGGGTCACTATGAACCGGATTGGGGCTGTTCCGATCGCGAACCTCCATCGTTTGGGAATGTTGAGGAAGAGCTTTTGGAGTAGTAGCTCGGTGAGAGGGCGGAGCGGAAAGTTATGCTGAAGCATAACCTACGGGAACTTTCAAGACAGTCGCTACGAAGATGATTCGTTATGCTGAAGCATAAACTACGCGAATTACGCCGAGAGCCAGCCGTCGATCCGTAGTTGCCGTCGCTGTCTCGCTCGCCGCTACGGCTTAGGCGGCAGAATGACCAGCCCCTTGACGCCCAGATCGATCCGAAACAGGCCCCCTTCGCCCGCTTCCTTGCCGAGGCCGCCGGTGATGAAAAGTTGGTCAAAATTTGGGCCGCCGAAGGCGACGTTGCTGGTGGTCGTGTTGCCCCCATCGTAACGGCGGATCAGCTTGCCCGAAGGATCGAGCACCTGCACCTGCTTCATGCCGTAGTGGGCGACGTACAGATTGCCCGCCGCGTCGAGGCACATGCCGTCGGGCTGGTTGTCGATCTGGCCGGCGGCGGCGTCCTTGGCCGGCAACTCGGCAAAGACCTTGGGCTCGCCCACTTTGCCCGGGCCGCTCACTTCATAAACGAGGATGTGGTTCTTCTGGCTTTCGGCCAGAAAGAGTTGTTTGCCGTCGGGCGCGAGCACGATGCCGTTGGGAAACGCCAGCCCGTCGTCGAGCAGCGTGGTCTTCCCTTCCCTATCGACGTAATGAATGGTGCCGATCGGATTGTCGATCGAGCTCCCCCCCGGATCGCTGAAGTAGAAGCCGCCGTGGGGCACGTCGAGCGTCAGGTCGTTCGGCCCGCGCAGGGGCTTGCCGTCGCACTCTTTTGAGGCGGGTTCGAGTGGCTTTCCGTCGGCCGCAAGTTTGAGCACGGCATGTTGGCTGGCGTCGCAAACGAGGTGCGTGCCGTCGGCCAAAATCTTATGGCCATTGGGGGCGCCCGTTTCGACCCAGACCGCGTTTTTGCCGTCCAGCGAGAACCTGGTGATCGACTTGCCCCACGAGATGTAGCCGGCGCCGGCGTGATCGAAGACCACTCCTTCGCAATAGTTGGGAACGCGGAACAATTCGACCGTCGGCGCCTTGTCGGGCTGGGGCAACTCCTGGGCAGTCGTCGTCCGCCCAGGGATGGTAAGATTCAACGCGACAACCAGGCAGGGCAAGGCCGTGAACCAGCGAGAGGGCATCGCTCTTCTCCGATTGGCGATTGGGGTGAGGGCTCGATCAGGCGGACGGCGAAAGGAACGCCTTCCACTATCCGCGAAAGCAGAGCGAGCTGGTAAGGGTTCACGTGTCCACTAAGCGAGAATCGAGGTTTCCCATGCCAGCGGATTCCTCGCCCCGCGCATAAATCTTGCGAATCTGCTCGACCGTCAGACTCGGCCCGACCACTACCGGAAGTTGAACAGCGCTGCTTGCCATGACCCAGGTCGCTCGAAG
>JBBDYF010000051.1:0-1116 GCA_040901775.1 Pirellulaceae bacterium
GCCGGACGGGTCGGGAGACCCGTCCTACGATCCATCGTTTCAGCGTTGACTCTGCACTAGTTCTGCCCCATTGCGCCGCCGTTTTGACGCCGGCGGAGGTGCTTCTGCAGATATTGGGCCCGCTCGACGTTCCGGTCGGCGGTGTCGAGCGGCACCCCCTGAATCTTTTGCAGGTGGGCCGGCTGCGTGTGGATGAACAGCTTGTTGATCGTGGGGATTTCCAAGTCTTTGATTAGCCCCAGGTAGATCCCCATCCGCACGCTCGACAACAGGTGCAGCGTCTCTTCGCTGCTGATCGTCTGGGCCGTGCAGAGGATGCCGTAGGCCCGGCTCACCCGGTCGTGCAGGTCTTTGCGGCTCTCTTTGACCAGAAAAGCACGGGCCTGGTGTTCGTAGTCGATGATCACCGGGATCACTTCGGCCACCTGCTTGACCAGGTCGGTCTCGCTCCGGCCGAGGGTCACTTGATTGCTGATCTGGTAAAAATCGCCCATCGCCTGCGAACCTTCGCCGTACAGGCCGCGCACGGCCAAACCCATCTTTTGCAGGCTGCGGAAGACTTTTTCGATCTGCTGCGTAATCACCAGGGCCGGCAAGTGCAGCATGACGCTCACCCGCATGCCGGTGCCGACGTTGGTGGGGCAGGCAGTCAGATAGCCCAATTTTTCGTGAAAGGCAAAGTTCAGCCGCTCGCCGAGCCAGTCGTCCATTTGGCTGATCTGCTGCCAGGCGGTATCGAGGTCGAGCCCGCTGTGCATCACCTGCATTCGCAGGTGATCCTCTTCGTTGATCATCAGGCTGTACGTCTCTTGCGCATCGAGAAAGACGCTGCGGGCCCCGTTCGATTCCGAAAGCTCGCGGCTGATCAATTGCCGCTCGACCAGGAACTGCCGGTCGAGGGTCGCCAGATCGACCACCGGCACGTACATCAGGTCTTTCCATTCGTCGACCGACGAGATCGCCTCGTGAAACAACTTTTCCACCGCGGCCCGGTCGTTCTCGGAACAGCGGCGAATGAACGGGAAGCTGGCCAGGTTGCGGGCCAGGCGAATGCGGCTGGAGATGACGATTTCGGACTGCGGACCCTGTCCCCGCAGCCATTCGCCGCAACGCTGC
>JBBDYF010000052.1:0-1112 GCA_040901775.1 Pirellulaceae bacterium
AACAATAGAACGGCGCCCTGGCTGATGAACGCGGCCAAACAAATCCCGATAGATTGCGTCGTACACGCTCGGCGATGAGCCGCCCGCCGCTTTCAGCAAGATCTCTTGGGTAACCAGGGCCCTCGAATCCAAAAGGTTCGCGAACTGTTGGAGATATGACTCAGCTTTCGAACGATTGGGGGAGATCAAAGGGGGATGGCCGTCACGGTAAATTTCTATCAGTCGCCTCGCTGCTTGGACATTCCCATCCTGAGCAGCGACCTCAAGTGTCAGCATGGCACGACGGGCATCGCGCCCAACGCCTGTGCCGTTCAGATAAGCGTTGCTGATTGCGACCGCGGCTTCAGGCACACCAAGTCGCTCTGCGTCGACTAGAGTCTCAATTCCCTCGACTGGTGAACTGACGCCAGCGAACCTTCGCTCCAGATGGCCCCGCCCAAGAACTACGCGCGCGACTGCTTGCCCCGCATCGATCGCCATGTTGAAATATCTAACCGCGAGCGCCCCGTCGGCGCCGACCATCTTCCCGTCGCGGTACGCATAGCCCAGCTTCATCATTGCATCTGCGCTGCCTCGCGAGGCTGCCGCCTGATAAGCATCAATGGCTGCCGACCCGTCCACGGGCCCGACACTGCCGTTTGCGTACAAGTCGCCGATGGCGACAATGCCCCGCACGTCGCCCGCCGCTGCGACCTCGCTCAGAATCGCGAAACCCAGCGACGTATCTTGGGCAATGCCTTCCCCCCGGGCGATCATCTCACCCAAGCGGAGTCTGGCGTCTGTGCTTCCCAGGTCCGCGGCTATACTAAGGTACTCAATCGCTCTCGGTGGGTCTGGCGGCACCGCCATCCCGTCGCCGGCCAGAGCCATCCGGGCGAGTGTCAGCAACGAGGTGGTATCTCCGGCATCGGCTGCGTTCTGATACGCCTCGGCAGCCTTGGCCAAATCGTGGAGGTCGTTGTCCCCCCGATAAAGATCGCCTAGCGCAACCCAGCCCACCTTCTCGTAGCCCGCCGCGATGGCCTGCTCAAAAAGCGTCTTCGCCCTCGGAACATCAACCGCCATCCCGTCGCCGGCCAGAGCCATCCGGGCGAGTGTCAGCAACGAGGTGG
>JBBDYF010000053.1:0-7032 GCA_040901775.1 Pirellulaceae bacterium
ATAGCGGCCCTCGCCACGCGCACGACCGGCATCGCCTTCGTGGGAGAACCGAACGTGGAGGCCGCCGAGCCCGACGCGGTCGATTCGCGTTGCCAGGTGTGCGGCGAGCCGCTGGCAGCCGACCTGGTCTGGTGCGGCAGTTGCAAGACGCCGCATCACCGCGAGTGCTGGCAATATTTTGGCGGCTGCTCGACCTATGCTTGCGGCCACAAACACCATTTAACGAAGGTCGGGCGGCGGAAGGCATCGTAGCCATCCCTACTATTCGAGATTAAGCAACCGCTCAAGATCTTCCAGCAGTGGATCGATTGTCATCGCCTGAATGCGATGCGGCGGATCCCACGCAAACCATTCGTAGCCCAGGTGCTCGGTCACCACGATCGGCACGTCGCGCACCAGGCGGGCCAGAAATATCACCAGCGTTTTGTCGCAGCGCTTTCCCAATTTTTTTTCTCGCACCTGGTAGCGAGCCGTGAAGCGAAAGCCTTCAACCAGCGCAATGTTCTCCTCGGCGATGCCGGTCTCCTCTCGCAGCTCGCGCAAGGCGCACTCCAGGTCGGTCTCGCCCGGATCGACGTGTCCCTTGGGCAAGTCCCAGCGATCGGCATGGCGCATCAGCAGGAACTCGCGCACGGGACTGCCGCGAACGATCAGCACGCCGCAGGATCGAACGTCGGGCATATAAACCTTGCCTCTGGGCCTCCTGGCCTCCTACCCTTGCCGCATGTCGCCGCCGGCGTCGCGCACCGCGGCTCGCTGCTGGACGGCGGCCGACACGCGGGCAAACTGCTCGCGCACTTCCGGCTCAACGTTGGTCAGCTTGTCTGCCAGCCGCTGCATGCCGGGGCCGTTCTGCTCGGCGGTTTGCGAGATGCGGCCGGTGAACTTGCACGACTCGGAAAAATTGGCGTCGGCCACCTTGCCGACCCACGGGGCCAGCGTGCGGGCGATCATGTCGGCCCCCGCGTTGTCGATTTGCAGGAAAATATCGAGCCGGTTCCCCACCAGCCAGCGGCGGGCCGGATCCTGGGCATAGCCCGATTGCAGGATCAGGATGCAGCGGCCGGTGATCTTGCGTTTGAGCAGCGAGCCTTCGTAGAACCCGTCGCCATACAGGACGTGCAAGTCTTCCGTCCCATAGATCAACTCGACGTCGCACACGGTGCCCGTGCCATCGTTCCCTGCCCACAGGTAGGCCCCGGTTCTTTGGGCCGTCATGTTCGAGACCCCCATCAGTTGCCAGATGTTGACGATCACTTCCGGATTGCGGACCAAAAAGCGGTGCAGGTCGGGGTCGCAATCGACCGTCTTTTGCGGCAAACGGCGATACATACTGGGACGCTCGCAAACCGCCATCACCTTGCGGCGGCTTTCGGCGGTCAGCTTGTCGAGCGGCAAGACCCGGATCGCTTCTTGCCGGGCCTCGTCCGAGGTGTCGGCTTCGCCCGGATCGGCCGCCGCTGCTAGCGGCGGCCAGCGAGGGATCAGAACGCCACCCGCCGCCAGCGCGCAGGCCGCCAGCCACGACCGTCGATCGACTACCCTCAGCGGCGGCGAAACCGGTTCGCGCGACTGACGAGCGACTTCCAGAAGTGCCATCATCCCCCCTTTTGCAGCGATCGAGATTGCTACAATCGCCAACGCCCGGCAAGATATGCCGGTCCTAGGGGTAATTCGGCCGCCGAAGCCGGTAGGGACCAGAAAAACCGGCTCGAAACACGGGTGGGCGCAACTGGCTGCTAGCACCCGCGACTCCCCTTGTCGCGATTCGCGGGATGACGACAATCGCTGGCCACTAAGGAGCACCCCCATGCATCGGCACCAGCGCCTATTCCATTTCTTCTTGCTGATCTTGGCTGGCGTGCTGGTCGCCGGAACCGGGCTCGTCGCGCGGCAGCAGTTGGCCGGCTGGACGCACCGCCAGGTTCGCGACCGCTGCGTTGGCGAAATTCAGTCGCTTCCTGAACGCCAGGCAGCCGCTCTCGTCCTCCGGCTCGATCTGCCCGACGCCGACCAGGTGGCAGTGCTGGTTCCCTTGCTCGCCGACCCGCGGCCGGGGGTGGCCGATGCGGCCGCCCGCGCGCTCGCTGGCCAGGTGGAAAGCTGGCGGCACTTGCCAAGGGCGGAAGCGTCCCCGTGCGTTGCGGCCCTGGCGCACGAACTGGCCGTCCATGCCGACTCGCTCCCCACCCAGCAACGCCGCGTGGCGCACGATCTGGCGGCCCGACTGGTCGTCTGGCCGCTCGACCCTAACGATCCAGGGTCAATGCAATCCCTGGCCGATTGCGAGTTGGTGTTGCGCCTGCCGCTGCTGCAGGAGGCCGAGCCCCGCATCGCGACGACGCTTCCCCGCTTGGCACCCCACGTGGCCCAGGTATTGCCGGCCGATCCGCTTCCCCCACAATTGCCGCAGGGGCTACCCGCCAATGAACCGGCGGCCGAACCTGTCGTGCCGCGCGTTTATGGCTCGGTCGAGCCCGAGCGTCTGCCCGACGCCTCGCAAGAGCGACCGGTCGAACCGAAGCGATTCTTGGCCCCCAAAGCCGCCAAGATTGAAGGGTAGCGGCAAGACAGTCGCGGCGGCCCTATCGCAAGTGCCGCTCCAGGTCGATTACCCGTTCCGCCACGACGTGCGGAGTATTCAAAGCCTCGATGTAGCCTCGCCGGCCATACAACCCAACTTGCTTGTTCACGTACCGCCCCACGTTCATTCCCGGCGAGGGGGTGACAAAGCAGAGCGGATTGCCGTCGCGATCGACCACGGCGTACGGCGCGGCCGGCTTGCTGCGCGAGATGACTGGCTTGAGCCACCCTTGCGCGTCGTAGCGGGGATCGGCGGCCGAACCGCTGGCGGGAGCCGTGCCGGCATTGTCGCCGGATGCTAGCGCTGCCTGGCCGCTCACCTCGAACGTCTCTTCAAATTGATTCACCTTGTCGAGCAGCAACCGGGCCCGGCCGCGCTCGACCGGATCGGCGCCGCTTTCGACCAGCGATTCCACCCGCGAGCGCAAGGCCGCCAGATTCCAGGTCGATTTGTCTTCGGCCAACATTAGCGACAGTTCCAATTCTAGCGCGGCCAGGGAATCGACCGGCTGGCTGTCGGCGACACGCGGCGGCAGCGGGCTCGCGACGGTCGGCCGGGCCTGGGCGACCTGCGCCAGCGGCGTCAGATTGGGGCGCGAGAAAGCTCCCGCCGCGCTGCGGCGGCTGGGACTCGCCGGGAATGGATTGCTGGGGGCTGGCACCGGCTGCAGTTGTTCGCTCGTCCGACGCTTGCGCGGCACAAAGCCATCGGGCGAAAGAGTGGGCCGCGCCGGTTGTTTCGCGGACGACTGGAACTGAGCCGTCTGCACGTCGTTCGCGTCCGGCAACCCTTCGCTCAGTTGGGAAAAATCGTCGCGCATCGCCGCCAGTCGATTGCGAATCTCGCCGATGTCGGTCAGGGCGATCGAGCTTTCCGAGGGACGAAATCGCCGCGGCTCGGCGTCTTCGGCGGTTTTCTCGACGCCGTCTTCGGCTTCGGGCACCGCCGCGACTTTCACTTCCACCGGTTCGCGGCTGACGTCTTGCCCGTGGACGAAGCGAAACTCGCCGGCCGGTGGCGCGATCTTCAGCCACTTTTCCTCGCCGGCCTCGAACGCCACCGTTTTTTCGTCGAGCACTTCGACTAGCTCGCCGGGCTTCAGCAGCACCTGGCTTTTGTGCTGGTTCACTCGTTCGAGGCTGGTGCCGATCCACGACTCGGTGGCCGACTTGACCTTGCCGACGCCATCCTCCAGCAGTTCCACTTGTTCGGCCGGAATCCAGCTAAAGCTCCCTTCTGGCGGGCGGATGGCGAGCCAGCCGGCGTCGTCCTCGCGATAGACCTCGACCTTGTCGCCCGCGGCGAGTCGGTCGGTCGTATAGAACCGCCGCCCCGGCCCGCTGGCGACGTCGGCCCCCTCGCCGGCAACGTAGCCCTCGAACGGGAACTCATCGCCGCGCGCTACTGCGACGATCGAAAGACTGCAAGTGAAAGTCAGCGCCGCCAAAGACAAGAGCCGCATAACCACGCCTCAAAAGCCCCCCGCCCCGTTTGATGAGAAATCGCGATGTCGTATCGCGCCCGTGCGACTTGTAGCCAAAGCCGGGCAGCGTCTCAAGAGCGGATGCGCGGGTGCTAGCGGGCTGGCCGACAGAATCGTCTTTACGGCTGGCAAAAAGGATGTACCATGAACGCGGAGGCCAATTAGATGACGCTGCATGGACATATTCGCGGAGGCTTCGTGGTTCTGGATGTGGTGCCCAATCTGCCGGAAGGAACGGCAGTGGAAGTGCGAGTCGTCGAAACCGCTCCGGCTGCGTCTGCGAGACAAAGCGTTCTGCTCAAGTATGCAGGCATTGTCGAAGACCTACCGGAGGATGCATCAGCATCGGTGGACCGCGTTTTGTACGGGGCTCCGACGGAATGACGGCTGTATTTGCGGACACCGCGTTGTTCGTAGCGCTGCTCGCGCGGCGCGATGCCCATCACGCGACTGCTACCGAGTACATCCGGGATTTTGAAGGCCGGATCGTAACGACCCAGTGGATAATGGTTGAGCTTGCCAACTTCTTTGCTGCCTCGCCCGTTCGCCAAACCATCTCGGCCTTGATTGGCGAAATGGCAGAAGATTTTCGCTTCTTGGTGATCGACGCGAACGGCGTGGATTACCGGGAGGGGATAGCGCTCTACGCTCAAAGAGCCGACAAAGAATGGTCTCTCACGGACTGCATCTCCATCGTGGTTGCGAGGCGAGCCCAGATTCACCGAGTGCTGACAACCGACCATCACTTCGAACAGGCCGGGTTCGAGATTCTGCTGAAACGACCGGGCTAAATTTCTAGGCCGCTCCGCTAATCCACCCGCCCCACCACCACCGATGCATTGTGCCCGCCAAAGCCGAAGCTGTTGCTCATGGCGTATTTGAACCGCCGCTCGCGCGGCTGGTTGGGCGTGTAGTCCAGATCGCAGTCGGGATCGGGATGGGTCAGATTGATGGTCGGCGGAATCACACCCGAGTTGAGCGACTGGATGGTGACCACCAGTTCGATGCCGCCGCTGGCACCCAGCGTGTGGCCGAGCTGGCTCTTGGTCGAGCTGATGCTCAACGAACGGGCATGCTCGCCGAAGACGCGCTTAATCGCCTGCGTTTCGGCCTTGTCCCCCAGCGGCGTGCTGGTGCCGTGGGCGTTGATGTAGCCGATGTCGGTCGCGTTCAAACGGGCGCTTTTCAGGGCGTCGCTCATCGCCCGGCCGGCGCCGGTCCCTTGTTCGTCGGGGGCGGTAATGTGCCCGGCGTCGGCGCTGGCGCCAAAGCCGAGCACCTCGGCATAGATGCGGGCGCCGCGGGCCTTGGCGTGTTCGTATTCTTCCAGAACCAAGAGGCCCGCCCCCTCGCTCAGCACGAAGCCGTCGCGCTCTGAGTCGAACGGCCGGCTGGCGCGGGCCGGGTCGTCGTTGCGCGTCGAAAGGGCCTTCATGTTTTGAAAGCCTGCCAGGCCCATCGGGGTAATCGCCGACTCGGTGCCGCCGGTGACGATCACGTCGGCGTCGTCGTACTGGATCGTCTTCATCGCGTCGCCGATGGCGTTGTTCGCACTGGCGCAAGCCGTGGCGACCGAGTAGTTGATGCCCCGCAAGCCGTAGCGGATCGACAGGTTGCCGCCGGCCGCGTTGAGCATCATCTTGGGCACGACGAACGGGCTGACACGATCGGGTCCCTTTTCAAAAATTTTGGCGCACCCTTCTTCAATCTCGTGCAGCCCGCCGATGCCGCTGCCCAAGATCACGCCGCAACGGAACGCGTCTTCCTTGCTAAAATCGAGTCCCGAGTCCTGCACCGCCTGCCAGCCCGCCACCATCGCGAATTGCGAGAAGCGATCGAGCCGCTTGATTTCTTTCTTCTCGGTGAAAGAGTCGGGCTTGGCGAGGAAGGCGAGGGGCCAGCGTTCCGGCTCCCAGTCGTGAACGTCGCCGCCGAACTTGACTTTGAAGGGGCCGGTGTCAAGACAGCGCAGCGCATGCACGCCGCTTTCTCCGCGCAGCAGGCGCTGCCACAGATCATCGACCTGACAACTGAGGGATGTGACGGTTCCCAGACCCGTGACGACGACGCGTCGTTTCATATTCGCTACCGCACTCGCGTCGAAGGTTCGCTAAGCGTTTTGCGCTTCTTCAATAAACTTGATTGCCTGGCCGACCGTTTGTATCTTTTCGGCGGCGTCGTCCGGGATGTTGATGTCGAACTCCTCTTCCAACTCCATGACCAGCTCGACCGTGTCGAGCGAGTCGGCGCCAAGGTCGTTCACGAACGAGGTTTCCGGAGTTATTTTTTCTTTATCGACGCCCAATTGCTCGGCGACGATATCCACTACGCGTTCTGCGACGGATGCCACTGTCACCGTCCTCCAAAAATGTTAGCAAACCTCGGCCCCCGCGCCTGGCCAAAACTTGGCGGCGACGAGGCCCTGGGTTCGCGATGGTTGTGTACCAACGGTTATCGTCGGAACTGGTTTGAATTCAACAAGATACGGGATATTCACCGGCAGGGTCAAGATGGTCGCCGGGCGGAGTGGTCTAGCCGGTCATCCCGCCATCGACCGTCAGCACCTGGCCGGTGACGTAAGCCGCCGCGGGACTGGCCAAAAACAGCACGCAAATGGCCACATCTTCGGGAGTCCCCAGCCGTTTGGCCGGAATCCGTTTCTTCACTTCGTCGATCACCATCTCGCCCAACACCTTCGTCATCTCGCTTTCGATGAAGCCTGGGCAAACGGCGTTAATGGTCACTTTGCGGCCGGCGAGCTCTCGGCTGAGGCTGCGGGTAAAGCCGATCAGGCCCGCCTTGCTGGCCGAGTAGTTCGTCTGGCCGGGATTCCCCATCAGGCCGCTGACCGAGCTGATGTTGATGATGCGTCCGTAGCGGGCCCGCATCATGTGCCGCGAGGCGGCCCGGGCGAACAGAAACGACCCGCGCAGGTTGGTGTCGATCACCGTGTCCCAGTCGTCGT
>JBBDYF010000054.1:0-42877 GCA_040901775.1 Pirellulaceae bacterium
GCCTGCGCTGCTATCAGCAAGCTCTTTAGAATCACAATGTGCGAGTTGCACCCCTGTGCGTTTTAGCTCTCCAGGGCCATTCATGGCCCCTCAGAACGTGGTCCGCTGTTCTCCCAGCACCACACTTACTCGCCAAACGCCACTGCTGGGCTGGGCCAGCGGTGGCACCCAAGTCCGCAAAATTGCCCGGAAGAACCACGTGTCCACGATTAAACTCGGTCGTTGACGGCACCTAGGGGGCGCGACACTTGGCCAAGCCCACTCGCCCACTTACACTTAGGATGGCACTTTGCCCACTCGGTTCTACCTGCCAATCACTTGATGTTGCCATGCCTACAGTTTTGCCGGAGCCAGCACGAGTGGATGAACCGCAGCAAGCTGGCGAATACGCTGCCGTCTTGAGCCGGGTGGCCGCCAACAATCAGCCGCTGATCGTCCGCCGCGGCGGTGAGGATCTGGCCGCGGTCGTGTCGCTTGAGCATTTGGAATTCATGCGCGAGGTGCTGGCCAGCCAGGAGGCCGAACGACTAGCCGGCGAACTGAACACCGCCAGTTTGCTCCAAAAATCGCCGGCCGCTTGGCTAACCGGGGACGAGCCCAAGCCGTTTTGAGCGCGGAGGACGGACATGGCCGTGTCTCTGCAATTGGGCAGCATCGTGTGGGTGGCGATCGCCGACGCCAACGGATTCGTCAAGCTTCGACCGGCAGTCATTGTTACCCCGTCAGATCGAATTGCCGGCGCAGGATCTCTGCATGCGGTCGCCGTGACAAGTCGGCTGGCTGAACCGCTGCCGAGCGATCATGTCCTATTGCCCTGGCATCCGAAGGGCCATCCGCGGACCAAACTGAATCGCCGCTGCGCTGCCGCGTGTGGCTGGCTCGTACAGGTTCAAGCCGGCGATATACGCGAGGTGGCCGGCATCGTTCCGGGCGCTGTGCTCATCGAAATTCTGCGCTTGATTGCGGCGCAGCGCCCTCCATCGGCTGCTCGGTGAGTCTGCCTTCAACTCCACATTCATGCCGGGCCTTTGCAACCAAGTGCGATGAAGCACGGCTGAATTTAGACCTGCGGCGGTCGCTGGTGCATTGAATTGCAACGCAGAGTGACTCGTCCCAGGGCCATGAATGGCCCTCAGAACGTGGTCCGCTGTTCTCCCAGCGCCACACCCTCCCGCCAAACGTCACTGCTGGACAAGCCAGCAGTGAGATGGCCCAGGACTTTCGGACACCGGCGGGAGCCAGATAATGGTTCCCAATGGAGGTCTGAAGGATGAGCGCAACGTCAGGTTTGCCGAGCACCAAGCCCGTATGAGCCGTCCGGCCCGGATGCAACTGTCTCACCTGCGGCGCTTGACAGAGTGACGAGCGAATGAGCTGCGACCGATGGTAGGTGACAGGGGTTTCTCGCCGATGTAGGCTTTTCTCACTCATAACGAGTAGGGAAACTATGCCAAAGACCAGCCCGAGCAAAGCGTACTTGCGATTTGAGGGCGTGGTACGGCGAAGCCTCAACATCCTCACGTTGCAAAGCGCTGTCGCCAATATCTGGCAGGTGACAACGCCTGAGACGACACTCGATCTGTCGGACATGGGCCGGGCCGCCGTCGTGTTGGCCGTCGCTGCAATGGATTCCTACTTCACCGATGTGTTTGTCGAGCGGCTCGTGCCCTTCATCAAGAAGAAAGGGGCCACCAAAGACCTCGTGAAACTACTCGGTGAGGCAGGGCTCGATACCGAATGCGCCTTGCAATTGATCGTTTTGAAGTCTCCCTTTCGCAAGATCAGGCGGCTTGTTGAGTCCCACCTCGACAAAATGACCACTCAAAAGTTCGAAGTGATAGACAAGCTGTTTGGGATCTACCACTTCAAGGACTTCACATCGAGCATCGCCAAATACTCGAAGAAGGGCGACCGGCTGCTCATCTCGATAAGGAAACTGGTGCAGCGGCGGCACATGATCGTACATGAAGGCGACGTGAACTCTCACGGGCAGCCAAGGGAAGCTGATCCAGCCGAGTTCCAGCGGCGCATTGGTGCCTTGATCCTATTCGTCTCCAAGGCGGATGAGCTACTTCACAAGCAACTCAGGTAATTAGCCATGGCGACTCCATCAATCGACGGACAACAAGAGCGGGTTGTCGTCGAACTGGGAACACCGATAGCGGAAGCCGATGCCGCCGCCGTCGCATCGACCATGCAGGCGGTCGTCGCCATCGTCGCAGAGGCGCAGAAGCAGCTCAAATCAAACGACGCACTCCTCTTGAAAGCTCGGCCGTTCAGCGAGAACAGTTTCGAGATTCCGTTTGAACTCATCCTCGTGGGCACTGCTCTGGCCTTTGATAACCATCCCTTGATCGACGAAGTGCTACAGATTCTTCAAGACTACATCTCGATCCGTAAGCTACTCCGAGGCAAGCCTCTTCCGTCGCCCAGTGCTAATGGCTCAGTCGTGGTTCAAGGCAACATCACGGTCAAGGATAGCGTCGTCAATATCCTGCTCAATAGCCAAGTAAACACCATCATGAACAAGGCCGCTGCGGATCTTGAAGCGGACACCACCATCAACGGCCTCAAGGTTCTGAGGGGTAAGCAACGTGATCCCATCGCCAATATCGAACGAGAGGAGTTGGCGTATTTCAGATACGACCCTCATTCCCTCGCACTCGATGGACCGCAGCGAGAGCGACCCCAACGGACGACCGTAATCATCCACACGCCGGTGCTTGAGGGTCGGGCTAAGTGGAAGCTCATTCTTGACGGCCATACCATTTCAGCAGACATCCAAGACTATGGCTTCATGGAACGAGTGCGAGCAGGCAACGAGGTCTTTGCGGCTGGCGACCGGCTGGACGTGGATCTGGTGATTCACGAGGATTACACCGAGTCGCTTGCCACCTATCAGCCCAAAAAGTACAGCGTCATGCGGGTGTACGATCACTTTAAGCGTCCGACCGAAGAATCGCCGAAACTGTTCGTGGAAGAATCGCCCGAGATCGGGCCTAAGCGACTGACTTGATCGCCGATTGACAAAATTCTGATGCTGGGCGAACCCTTGAGGCCCGGCGTTTACGCCGGGTCGGGCTCTTGGGACGAGGTCCGCGGCGCTACCTCGGACGAACTGCGCCACGCACCGTCGCCGCCGCGCGCAATCCCCGATCTGCCTCAGGGGGCTCACGCCCCCCGCTCGCCTATTCGCACCGCCGGCCCGCTCGCCTATTTGCACCACCGCCCCGCTTGCCTGTTGCGCGGCGGTACACGCCTTACGCCTGCGAAATCGGCAAATAACGGTTCGGGCTCGTTAGCACCAGGATTGCCGCTGCCGTGCAAAAGGTGCGGCTGGTGATGCAGTGGTGGCCGGTCCAACTACCGTCGCTGTTTTGCACGCCGACAATCTTGTCGCGCACGCTGGGAAACCAGGTGGCCCAATCGTCGCCGCCGCGCTGCAGCATCGTTTCGGTAATCAGATGAAACGCCAGGTACTCCTCGCCCCCAGCCTGCGAGAAGGCGGTGTTGTCTTTGCCGACGAGTTGCTTGACATCGACGAACGCCTTCTTGGCGACCTGCTCGTCCTCCATCCCCAGGGCGTAGAGCACGCGAATGCCGGTCGCGTTTTTATACAGCGTGTGCATCCAGCTTCCCTGATGCTGGGCCAGGTTGACTTGCATCTGCTGCACCAGGTGCTGGGCGGTAATGTCGGGCGAATTGCCCACCTTGATGCCGGCATAGTGGGCGGCCCGTAGCGAGACCCAGCCCATGACCGTGCCCAGCATCGGGGCCCACGATTGATCCCCCCAGTGGCCCGTCGGCGTTTGCGAACTGCAAATCGCCGCAATCACGCGCCGCAGGCCGGTGCGCACCGGCTCGGTGTCCCACCCTTCGCCGATCACTTCCGACAAAAACAGGGCGGCGAAAAAACTGTGCGCGTGCCGGCCGATCTTGTTCTGCAATTGCGTGCCGACCGACGAGGTGATGTCGTCGGAGGGCATGTTCTCGGTCGCCCGCAGGATGTACGAAACAATCCGCTGCACCTCGCGGCTGCGCGGGCCTTCGACCGGCGTGTTCCCTTGCGCCATCAGGGCCAGGCCGACCATCGCCGAGCAACCGATATCGGTCGGCTGGCCGATATCCACCCCGCAGCCGCCGTCGCGGTGCATCGTTTTCAGCAGCCATTCGTCGCCGCGCTGCAGGGCCCGCTCGCTTTGAGGCGTAAACTCGTTAAAGCTTGGCGGCTCGCTAGCGGGCGAGGCTGCTGCCGCCGGGGGCGCGGCAACGGGGGGCTGCGACCGGGCCAGCACCGTGGGAAGCGAAACCGCCGCGGCCCCCGCTGAGGCAACCGCCGAAGCGACAAACTGCCGACGCGATAACGACATGAGCTGCTCCGGCAAAGAGGGGCCTTAGGAACATCCGCGCGGGCCAAACACCGTTCCACCGGCTATTGTCGGGCGGTTGCCGGCCCAGGTCAACGCGCTGTGCAACGCAAAGCCAATCCGCCCCTACTCCCGCCGCAGGATGTTGCGCAGCGCGGGCTCGAGCTCGGGGTATTGATAACGATAGCCCGCGGCAAGCGTCGCCGTGGGAAGAACCCGCTGCGAGCCGAGCACCACGTCGGCCACTTCGCCCAGCATGGGGCGAAGGACGATCCGCGGCAGCGGCGGCATGAAGGTGGGCCGGCCGAGCACTTTGCCCAGTACGTCGGTAAATTTCCGGTTCGTCACGGGGTTGGGCGAAACGCCGTTGAGCGGACTGTGGACGCTGGGCGTTTGAGCCGCGTGCAGCAGAATGCCCACCAGGTCGTCGAGATGAATCCACGACATGTATTGCTGGCCGGTCCCCAGCGGGCTGCCCATGCCAAAGCGAAACGGCAGCAACATTTTCGAGAGCGGCCCTCCCTTGGGGCCGAGCACGATGCCGACCCGAACCGACACCACGCGGGCTCCCAACTGACGGGCTTCGGCCGCTTCCCGCTCCCACCCTTTGCAAACTTCCGCCAAAAAATCGTCCCCAGGCGGGCTCGTTTCGTCGAGCAGTTCGTCTCCCCGCGAGCCATACATGCCAATGGCCGACGCGCTGACCAGCACCGGCAGGCCCTTGCCGATCGCCCGCAACGTGCTCACCAGGTTGCGGGTTCCCAGCACGCGGCTGTTCAGAATGCGGGCCTTTTTCGACTCCGTCCACCTCCCTTCGGCGACGGGGTCGCCAGCCAGGTGGAACACGGCGTCCACTCCATCAAAGGCCTCGGCCGGCGGCGGCCTTTGTGGATCCCAGTCAAAAGCCTTGACCTGGAACTGAGCCAGCGACTTTTCCGCCCGGGCCGCATTGCGGCTGAGCACCACGGGCCGGTCGAGCCTGCTGACCAGCCGGCGTCCCACGAAACCGGTGGCACCCGTAACCAAAGCACGCATAGGATCAACTTTCCCGATCGATTCGAATTTGAGCGAAAATCACGTTGCCGCCTTCTCTAACCGCAACACTATTGCCCAGTTCACCGGTGGGGCAAGTAGGCGTGGGTTTCGCTCAGCGGCACGTTTAGGCCGCGGCGCGTTTGCACCGTCCGCTCGCGCTGCTTGAGGCGCCGGCCCTCGAAGCCACACCGCGGACAGTGCGGATTTCCCAGGCCACATTCCGCCACCTGCTGCTCGAAGACTTCCAGGCTGATCGCATCGCCAGCAGCCAGGGCTAGCGTCTCGATTGTGGTGAAGCGCGCCTCGCCCTCCTCAGCCGGCGGCAAATCTCCTTCCTTCAACTCATTTTGCAAGGCCTCGCGAACCGCCACACGCAAACGCTCCTGAAATTGTTCGATGGTGGCCATCCCTGGCCTCCTGAATATGTACCTTCCCACTCAGCCGAATCCCACGGCCCCAATTCACCCCCCTTTTGTGAACACAAACCACCATGCCGCGCAAAGTGCATGGTGCGCCCAAGTGTCGCCAGCGTGGCTGTTGGCATTGAACGTGCTCGCAAAAGCCTGTATTCCCCTGTCAGCTTTCAAAACAGCCGAGCAAATTACGATGCCAAGCCCACTTAATACTCTGCCGGAACTCACTGGCCGATTTGGGACGATCCTGGCCGATCCCCCGTGGCGGTTCACCAATCGCACCGGGAAAGTGGCACCGGAGCACCAACGGCTCAGTCGCTATCCAACTATGTCTTTGCCGGAGATTTGCGATCTTCCCGTTGGCGAGCACGCACGGGACGCGAGCCACCTATACCTCTGGGTGCCAAACGCGCTGCTCCAAGAAGGCTTGCAGGTAATGAAGGCGTGGGGATTTACGTACAAAACGAATCTCGTCTGGTACAAGGTCCGAAAGGACGGCGGGCCGGATGGTCGCGGTGTTGGTTTCTACTTTCGCAACGTGACCGAGCTGGTTCTGTTTGGAATTCGCGGGAAACTGCGCACAGGCGATGCTGGCCGCCGGCAGGTCAACGTGGTGGCTACCAGGAAGCGCGAACACTCCCGCAAACCGGACGAACTATACGACCTGATTGAAGCGTGCAGCCTTGGGCCGTACCTAGAGCTTTTCGCCAGAGCCCCTCGCCCCAGGTGGCAGCAATGGGGAAACGAAGTCGAAACCTATCTCAAGCAGCGGAAGGTTCACAAAGGTTACGCCGGGGGCGAGCGTGCCGTGGCCTGATCTACCTTGGCCTTGTTCGTCGCGAACCAGTGCTGGGCAGGTCGTGGTGTTGCAGGCCGAAGTCGCCCGCTGGCCTACCCAGATTTAGTTCACCGTTCAGCCACTTGCTAAATTCGGCTGAGGTCAGACCGAACACCTCATTGAACTGCTGCTCCAGGCAGGCATCGATCAGATCCCCACTGCCATTCCAACCGCATTTTCGCAATTTAGTCGTGAACAGTTGCCGGACCAGTTTGTAGGGCCTCAGCAGGTGGTACACGACGGGCCGCATGTCGTATCGGACCTCTGCACTGCCTTTGCGATAAGGAGCAATGCCAATACCCGCCATCGAATAAACAAGGTTCGTGTACTCCTTTACGCTTAGCGCCGTTCTTTTGATCTTGCCCAGGAATTCGCCTTGATTGCCGTTGATAAAGGCGTCAACCAAGTGGTGGTGCGAAAGGACGATTGCCACAAACGTTAGCGCGTCGATAGCTTCGTCACCGTAGCGCGGAATATTCCCCCAATACATCGCGGGCTTGCCGTTTTCCTCGGCGTCGAGAATTCCTATGACCTGTGACCGGATAAGGTTGATTCCGTCGTAACTGCCGTCCGTGTTGTCGATAATTTCGTCGATCGGATGACGCCTGACCACGTCCGCGATTTTGATGTACCCGTTCTTGGTGATCGATACCTTCAGGTTTGTAAGCGAGAGCATTCCGAACCTCCGATTTTCGGGCGAACGTCGAAGGTCATTTTCTACAGCGCGCCCCCCGGAAAAGCTACTCCCGTTGGTTTTCCATTGACTCCGGGTTTTTCAGCGGCAAAGTGTGCCATTACCAATCGTCAAAAAGCGTTGCATTCGTCTCACCGGTGCCCGATACTTTTAAGGGCGCGGCCGCTGAAGGAAAAAATGCTTTCCAGGGCTGTCGGGCCGCCCGCCCTATTTCGCTCGCCTCCTGCCCTACCTCGAAAGCCTACAGCATGCGGAAGGTCCGCGCTCATTTCTTATCGGCCTATGCCCTGTTGGCGTGCCTCGTCGGCGCAGGCTCGGCCCGCGCGAACGACCCGGTCGCCTTCAATACCGACGTGATGGCGGTCCTTTCCAAGGCGGGGTGCAACTTCGGCGCGTGCCACGCCAACGCCAATGGCAAAGGGGGCTTCAAGCTCTCGCTGCGCGGAGAAGATCCAGCCGGCGACTACGCGGCCCTCGTCCGCCAGGTCGATCAACGGCGGATCAATCTTCTCGAGCCCACGGCCAGCCTGATCCTGCAAAAGCCGGTCGGCCAGATCGTTCACCAGGGGGGCGTCCGGTTCCAGCGCGATTCCGAACAATACCGCATCCTGCACGATTGGCTCGCCGTCGGCGCGCCGGGGCCCGACAGCGCGACGCCGCAAGTCGCCCGGCTGGAAGTGACCCCGGCTCAAGCGGTGCTGATCGAGCCGATCGAGCAGGTGCAGCTTTCAGTGATCGCTCATTTTACCGATGGCACGCAGCGCGACGTGACGACGCTTGCCTGCTACGAGCCGACGAACCGGCTGGCGGCGGTCGATGCCGGTGGCCTGGTCCAGCGCGAGCAGCGAGGCGAGACGACGATCATTGTCCGCTTTTTGAACCGGCAAGTGCCGGTGCAACTGGCGTTTATGCCTGCCCGGCCCGACTACGCGTGGAGCGGGCCGCCGGCGGCGGGCTACATCGACGAACTGGCCTTCGCCAAGCTCCGCTCGCTGCGGATCAACCCTTCCGCGTTGGCCGACGACGCAACGTTTGTCCGGCGCGCCACTCTCGATGCCATTGGCCTCTTGCCGACAGCCGACGAGGCGCGGCAGTTTGTGGCCGATGCTTCGCCCGAGAAGCGTTCGCGGTTGATCGACGACTTGCTAGTGCGGCCCGAATTTGCCGAGCACTGGGCATTGAAATGGTCGGATCTGCTGCGCAACGAAGAGAAGGTGCTCGATGCCACGGGGGTGGATGCCTTTTACCGCTGGATTCGCGATTCGCTGGCCGAGGGGAAGCCGATGGACCGGTTCGTCCACGAGTTGATCGCGGCCCGCGGCAGCACGTATGCGAATCCTCCCGCCAACTACTATCGGGCGAATCGAGACGCTCTGACCCGCGGCGAATCGACCGCTCGGTTGTTCCTGGGCGTTCGGCTGCAATGCGCCCGCTGCCACAACCATCCCTACGATCGCTGGACGCAGGACGACTATTACAGTTGGGCCGCCCTGTTCGGCCGCATCGACTACGAGATCGTCGAAAACAAGCGACGCGACAAGAACGACAAGCACGAGTTCGCCGGCGAGCAGATTGTGCTGATCAAAGACGAAGGAGAGGTCGAAAACCCGCGGCTGGGGCACGCGGCGACGCCCAAGTTCCTGGGCGCCGACACGCCGGCCTACGAGGCGAAGGCGGATCGCCTGCCGCCGCTGGCCGACTGGCTCACCTCGCCGCAGAACGAACTGTTCGTCCGCTCGCAGGCCAATTTTATCTGGTATCAATTGCTGGGCCGGGGACTGGTCGAGCCAATCGACGATTTCCGCAGCACCAATCCCCCCAGCAATCCTGCACTGCTGGAGGCCTTGTCGAGCGACTTCGCCGCCAGCGGTTTCGATTTGCGGCACCTGGCGCGGACGATCATGAACAGCCGGACGTATCAGCTTGCGGCCGAGCCGAACGCCACCAACGCAGACGATGAAACGAACTTTGCCCGCGCGATCGTACGTCGGCTGTCGGCCGAGAAATTGCTCGACGCCCAGTGCCAAGTGCTCGACGTGGCGGCCGACATCAACGGCTATCCGGGGGGGACTCGGGCCGGCCAGATCAAGGGCACTTTGCGGGTTCGTCCCCGCGACAAGCGGCCCAGTTCGGCCGACCGCTTTCTGAAAACCTTCGGCAAGCCGGAACGGCTGATCGCCTGCGACTGCGAGCGCTCAAGCGAAACGACGCTCAAGCAGGCTTTCACCCTGATCGGCGACCAAGGGCTGCAAGACCTGCTCGCCCGCGGCGAGAACCGGCTGGCGCGGCTTGCACGCTCGGAGCTGACGAACGCCGAGGTGACGAGCGAATTGTACTGGCACGCCCTGGGGCGCGAGCCGACGTCTGAGGAGGTGGCGGGCGCGGTGGCACTGCTCGACGCGGCTGCCGAAGATCGCTTTCCCGCCCTGCAAGATCTCGCCTGGGCGCTATTGAACGCCAAAGAATTCGTCTTCCGCCATTGAGGTGCTTCGATGACCCGCAACCTGCTATTTTCGCTTTTGCTCCTCGCCTCTTCGGCATTTGTCTCTTCCGCCCTCGCCGGGCCGGCCGACGGGCGGCTCGACATTTATTGGATCGACGTCGAGGGAGGAGCCGCCACGCTGCTGGTTACCCCCGCTGGCGAGTCGATCCTGATCGACACGGGGAATCCCGGCCATCGCGATCCGGCCCGGATCGTCAAGGTGGTGGGCGAAGTGGCCGGCCTCAAACAGATCGACCACCTGATCATCACCCACTACCACGGCGATCACTACGGCGGCGCGCTCACCCTGGTCGAACTACTGCCGATCCGCAACCTGTACGACAATGGCCAGTTTGAAGGGATGCCCGACAACCCTGGCAAGGCCTATTTCGACCTGAAGGCGGGTCACAAGCACGTCGTCAAGCCGGGCGAGCGATTGGAGCTCAAGCAAACGGCCGACGCCGACTCAAAGCAGGTTTCGCTGCGGTTTCTCGGCGGCCGGCAAACGTTCATCGCTGCGCCGGCCAATGCGGCCGACAACGCCGCGGTTTGCGCCTCGGCCCGCGAGAAGGAGCGCGACGGCTCGGACAACGCCAACAGCATCGTGTCGCTCGTCGGCTTTGGGGGCTTTCGCTTTTTCGACGCGGGCGACCTCACCTGGAATCAGGAGGCCAAGCTCGTCTGCCCGAAAGACCTGGTGGGCCAGGTCGATGTCTATCAGGTGACGCACCACGGCCTCGATTCGAGCAACAACCCGCTCGTCTTGCAAACGCTGCAGCCGCGCGTGGCGATCATGAACAACGGTGTCACCAAGGGGTGCCTCCCCGAAGTTTTTACGAACCTGAAAGAGACGAAATCGATCGAGGCGATCTACCAGGTCCACAAGAACCTGCGACCCGACGGGGCGACCTTCAACACGCCCGACGAATACATTGCCAACGCCGCGAAGGATTGCCAGGGGCACTACATCAAGCTGTCGGTCGCTCCCGACGCCAAGAGCTACACGGTCGCCATTCCGGCCCACCGGCACGAGAAGAAGTACAATACACGGGAGTGAGAATTGACAGAAGCAATCGGGAGGAAATGGCTATGACCACGCTCGAGTTTGAGGGTTCTCTTGGGCCCAATGGCACTCTGCGCGTGCCGGACGAAGTTGCGTCCCAACTACGGAGTGTAGATTCGTTTCGCGTCGTTGTGGTTGTGCCCGGTGAAGATGATGATGACCAGGCCTGGCGCCGTCTGGGCATTGAGCAGTTCTTGAAGGATGGTGCACCAGGCGATGCCATCTATGACGACCTCTAATCATGGTGCCGTTGTGATCGTCGATTTTCCAGCCACGAGCGGGTTTTGACGAGCCGTAGCAACGATGCAGCGGCAAGGGATGCACGTGGAAAATCTGCAATCTTGACGACTATCCGAGCCTTACTGCGATGAGCAATCTTTTGTCCGAGCGTTCAACCCGCCGCACCATCCTCCGCGCCGGCGGCGCGGGCCTGTTGGGCCTGACCTTGCCGCAATTGCTACGGGCCGCCGAGGCGGGCAAGCAGCCGGGCGGGCTCAAGGCGCGGGCTAAGCGGGTCATCTTTCTGTTTCAGTGGGGCGGGCCGAGCCACCTCGACATGTTCGACCCCAAGCCCGACGCCCCCGACGGCGTGCGCGGGCCTTATAAGCCGATCGCGACGAGTTGCCCAGAAATTTACGTCGGCGAGAAGCTCGTCGAAACGGCCAAGCGGATGCACCATGTGTCGCTCATCCGCACGGTGACGCACACCATGAAGAACCACAATTCCGCCGGCTACTACGCCCTGTCGGGCCACGCCCCGCCGACCGACGACCAGCGGCTGCGAGATTCGGTCGATCTGTTCCCCGCCTACGGCAGCGTCGTCGATCACGTCGCCCCCAGCAACAACGGCCTCCCCACGTTCGTCGCCTTCCCGCACGTCATTAGCGACGGCTCGATCACCCCCGGTCAGCACGGCAGCTTTTTGGGCAAAATGCACGACCCGCTGCTGTTTACCGAAGACCTGAGCGCCCCCGGCTTCAAATTGCCCGAACTGAGCCTGCCCGACGGCCTGCCGATCGACCGCCTGCACCGGCGGCGCGAGATGCAAAAACTGGTCGATCGCCAGGCCCGCCTGCTCGACTATTCGGCCGAGGCCCGCGGCTTCGACGAATACTACGAGCGGGCGATCGGCATGCTCACCAGCGACAAGGTGCGCCAGGCGTTCGACCTGTCGGCCGAGAAGCCCGAAACGCGCGACCGCTACGGCCGAACCAACTATGGCCAAAGCTGCCTGATGGCCCGCCGGCTGGTCGAAGCGGGCGTAAAGTTTGTCACGGTCTATTTCAGCAACACGATCGGCGGTCGCAGCACCACCAGCGGCGGCTGGGACACCCACGGCTTCGACAACACGCGGATGTACCCGATCATCGAAAAATACCACCTGCCGATGCACGAGCAGACGCTGCCCACTCTGCTCGACGACCTCGACGAGCGAGGAATGCTGGAAGACACCCTGGTGCTGTGGATGGGCGAGTTCGGCCGCACGCCGAAGATCAACGAGAACGCCAGCCGCGATCATTGGCCGCAGTGCTATACCGTGCTGCTCGCCGGCGGCGGCGTGAAGCGGGGCTACGTCTATGGCAAGAGCGACGCCAGCGGCATGTACCCGGACGAGCACCCGGTCAAGCCCGAAGACTTGGCGGCGACGCTCTATTACCTGCTGGGGATCGACCCGGCCAGCGAAATCCGCGACCGCAACAATCGCCCGCTGTTCATCGCCGGCAAGCCGGTGCTGGACGTGGTGGCGTGAAGGGGGAGGCAGGGGCTGGGGGGGTAGGGACTGGCGCAACGCTGTAGGGAACGCCCTCTGTGGCGTTCACCGACGGGGTCCAAGACATTGCACTGCTCAGCGCACAATCCGCGCTCTGCCTGGCAGCCAATAAATCATTCGCTTTCTGGAGGACGAGGAGCTGTTCAACGCCGGCAAAGGGGCGGTGTTCAATAGCGCCGGCGGGCACGAGTTGGATGCGTCGATCATGGATGGTCGCACGCTGGGCTGCGGCGCGGTGGCCGCAGTAACGACGGTGCGGCATCCGATTTCGCTCGCCCGGCTGGTGATGGAGAAGACGCGGCACGTGCTGCTCGCCGGCGACGGCGCCGAGAAATTTGCCGACGAAATGCAGGTCGAGCGGGTCGAGAACCGTTGGTTCGACACCGACAAGCAGCGGGCGGCGTGGGAGAAGGCCCGCGCGGCGCAGGCGGAGTCTGGCGCGACCAATGGTCGCGGCTATGCAGATACTGGCGCGACCAATGGTCGCGGCTATGCCGACCACTACGGCACCGTCGGCTGTGTGTGTCTCGACTCGCACGGCAACCTGGCGGCCGGCACCTCGACCGGCGGGCTGACGAACAAGAAGTACGGCCGCGTCGGCGATTCGCCCATCGTGGGCGCAGGCACTTATGCCGACAACGCCACCTGCGCGGTCAGTTGCACGGGAACCGGCGAACAATTCATCCGCCACGCGGTGGCCTACGACATTTCGGCTCGGCTGGCGTACCTGAAGCAGCCGCTGAACGAGGCCGTTTCCGACGTTCTCCGCAAGCGGCTGAACCCAGGCGATGGCGGCATCATCGCCGTCGGGGCCGATGGCACGATCGTGATGGACTATTCGACCGGCGGCATGGCCCGCGCCGCCGCCGACGCCAGCGGGCGGCGGGAAGTGGCGATTGGAAGTTCAAAGCCCTGACATCGGCGCTACCCCAGCCGCGGCAAGGCCGTTTTCACCAGGTCGAGCGCGCCGAGGGGCCGCGTGCTGACGAACGTTTCGCCGGCCGCGAAGCCGCAGGCCGCTCCGGAGATCATCGCCGCCCCTTTCACCCGCTCGAAGACGTGCGCCTTGGCCGGCGGGAACTGCGTGGCATAGCAGGCGATCGAGGCGAGCTTGGCCTCGAGCGTGTCGGCGATATCGACGGTGAAGTGACTGGAAAAGCCGGCCAGCGTTTCGGGCTCGAAGGCGAGGCGAAAGTAAAGCTGCGACTGGATGGCGTGGACCGGCAACTGGTCGAAATGCTCGTCCCACTTGGTGAGCCGCGAGTAAAAGACCGCCGCATCGGTGATCTGCATCGCCTGCCAGTGGTCGGGCGAGGCCATCGGCGTCTTGTCGCCGAAGCCGATGACGATTTTTGGCCGGTACTTGCGAAACTCCTTGGCCAGCGCGACGCGGGTTTCGAACGAATCGAACAGCCGGCGGTTGGGCAGGTCGAGCGTGACCCGCACCTGCACTCCGAGCACCTCGGCCGCGCGGCGGGCCTCGGCCAGGCGGACCTCCGGCCCGGGCGAGGCGGGGGTCGGCTCGCCGTCGGTCAGATCGACGATGCCGACCTGGTACCCTTGCCGGACCAGCTTGGCGAGCGTGCCGCCGCAAGCAATTTCGACATCGTCGGGATGGGCCCCGACCGCGATCACATCGAGCTGGGGAAACTGGTCGCTAGGGCTCGTCATCGTTACAGCGTCCACCCCTGCCGATACTCCTTATGGACGAACTGCTGGGCCTCGGGCGAGTTCGTCACCTTCAGGTTCGCCGCGTCCCACTCGATTCGCTGGCCGCTCCGATAGGCGACCGTGCCCAACAGCACCGCTTCGGTCAGGGCTCCGGCGTAGTCGAAGTTGCAGGTCGTCTGGCCCCCCGTCTTGATCGCTTCGATCCATTCGTTGTGGTGGCCGATCGATTTGGCGATCGTCGGCTCGGGCCGCTGGAAATCCTGAAACTTCCCTTCCGGCAAGAGGACGTTGCGGCCGTAATCGGAGACCAGCATCCCCTCGGACCCGATGAAGAGTTGAGCCGACTTGAAGACCTCGCCCAGCCGCTTGTCGCCGATTTTCAGTTTCGAGGCGAGCTCGGGCTGTTTGCCGCTGTCGTACCAGTGCAGCTTGACCGCCGGCCGCTCGCCGCGAGCGGGGTAGTCGTACTGGGCGATGCACCAGGCGGGGCAACTGACCGGATCGTACTGGGGGCCGGTCGCTTGGACGGCGGTCGGTGCCCGCAGGTCGAGCGCCCAGTGGGCCAGGTCCATGTAGTGGCAGCCGAAATCGCCCAGCGCGCCGGTGCCGTAGTCCCAAAACTTCCGCCAGGCGAACGGGTGAACCCCTTCGCTATAGGGCCGCTCGGTGGCCGGGCCGAGCCACAAATCCCAGTCCAATCCGGCCGGGGCGGGAGTGCCGGTGGTGAACGTGGCCCCCGAGTATTCGGCCGTAACCCAGACGTGAACTTCCTTGACCGGGCCGATCGCCCCCGACTGGATCAGCTCGACGACGCGGCGATAGTTGTCGCCGGCGTGGATCTGGTTCCCCATCTGCGTGACCAGCTTCTTCTCTTTCGCCAGGTTGGCGAGCGTGCGGGCCTCATAGACAGTGTGCGTCAGCGGCTTCTCGCAGTAGCAGTGCTTGCCCAGCCGCATGGCCATCGCGGCCGCCGGGGCGTGGCTGTGGTCGGGCGTGGCGACCAGCACGGCATCCAGGTTGCCGGCCTCCTTTTCGAGCAGGATGCGGTAGTCGCGATACTTGCGAGCCGACGGGAACTTGGCCGACGATTCCTGCAACAGGTTGTCGTCCACCTCGGCCAGGGCGACGATCTCTTGGCTGGCCAGTTGCTTCAGGTTTTCGCCGGCGCGGCGGGTGGTGCCGACGGCGGCGATCCGCAACCGCTCGTTGGGCGATTTCGACTGCTGGGCGCGGGCCGGGTTGGCATACGCCCCCAGCGACAGGGCCGAAGCGGCGGCGGCCGAGGTGGCCAGGAATTGGCGTCGGTTCGTTGGGCGAGACATGCAGGAACTCCGATCGAGGTGCGGTTTTATTGGTGTAACTTTTATTGGTGTAACTTCATCACGGGCGGGGCCTGCGAGTTTGCTCGCCAACGAAAACTGGTCCCTGGCGACCTCCGGATCGGCCGGGGCTGTCGCGACAGCGCGAACGTGGTTCGTGCGACAGTTTACCGCATGCAAGCGCCAACCGCGAATCTCGCAAGGCAGGCGAATCGCTTTTTCAGCGATCGCGCGCTCTTTGGGTGTAGGCGAAGCGGTGCCTTCAGGGCTCTTGGAAGTCGCGCCTGCGCGATTAGCCCCCAGGCGCGCCGCGTTGACAACCGGCAGCGACCGCCCGACAATCGGCCTTGCGGGTGAATCTTACGGGTGCTAGCGAGCCGGCCGCTCCGGTTTTTGACATAAGTTCAATGGCCAAAGCCACTTATAAAGACTCTGGTGTCGATCTGGAGGTCTATGACGAGGCCATGACCCGCCTGCCGCGGCTCATGCATCGCACGTTTTCGCCTCGGGTGATGAAGCTCGATGGCGGGTTTGCCGGCCTGTTCAAGCTCGATTTCGCCAGCCGGCTTTTCGCCCGCAACTACGACGATCCGATCCTGGTCAGTTGCCCCTGCGGCGAAAGGACGAAGCATGTTCAAAAGCGAGATGAACGCCGGCACCACGGCCCTAGTCGTGGCCTGTCCGGGCGGCATGGCCCGCCAGTTTCGCGTGCAGGTTCGCGATGCCCAGATGCCCTCGCAGTGGCGGCTGGTCGAGAGCTTTCGCGAAGGCACCCTCGCCCGCGAATGCGCCCAGCGGTTGCTGACCGCCGGGGCGACGGCCCGCGTGGTCGATGCCCGCGAATGCGCCCAGCGGTTGCTGACCGCCGGGGCGACGGCCCGCGTGGTCGATTGCCGGGCCTTGCCGACCGCGTTGTAGAGCGGCCGCTGGTCGGGTAAATGCTAAGAAGCGGAGCGAAGGACTACGAGTCGTCCCGATTCGCGGCGGCGTAGGCTTGCAACGGCTCAACCTGACTATCGAAGTGCCGCTCCGCGTCTGCGGCGCGGCTGGAACGAAAACTACCTCACCAAGTCCTTTTCGGCTCAAACAGTTAGTGTGCGCTTGCCTTGGGATCTCATCCCACGCCATGACCGGCGAAGTCCCAGCAGCGCGCCGCCGATGACAACTATAGTTATTGTTGCGGGTTCTGGAATCTCTGGAATCGGAGCGGCGCAGTTTGTGATGCTGTTACTGTCGAGTGTCACCGTGCCGTTACGCGCCAAGGCGCTTCCTTCTAAAGTTGCGCCGGTGTTCAGGGTGATGCTCGTGAGCGCGAGAATATGTCCTTCGAACGCAGTGGTTGTATCGAGCGTCGCGGAACTCCCAACCTGCCAAAACACGTTGCACCCCGGGTCCAAACCGCCATTGGTCGTCACGACCGACGAGCCAGGTGCGGTGGTGAGCATGCTCCCGATCTGGAAAACGAATTCCGCATCCGGGTCGTTCTGGGCGTTGAGAGTGAGTATTCCCGTCAGTTGAGCCGATGACGAGAAGAAATACACGCCCGGCGTGAGCGTGAGTCCACCAAGATCCGTACCGGTCAAGTTCTGCGTGACCGCCAAGCCTGCCGCTTGGTCGTACGCAGTCGTGAGATCACTCTGAGCCTGAAGCGCGAGGACGTCCCCTGCATGTAACGTGAAGGGTGGCAATACGGTCCCCGGCGGAAAGCCCACGATCGCGGAACCAGGGCTGACACCCACATGTCCTCCGTTGATGACGGTCGGACCGGTATTGGTCACCGTCTGGCCAGCCAGGACCGCAAAGTCCCCCGCTGTACCTAGCGTTATGGCGGCCCTTGCTTGCAGTGGCAAACCGGCAAGTGCCGTGATCGCCAGGAGGATCAGAGTCTTACATCGCATTTCAGAACTCCTCTTTTAAATCTGAGTAGCCGTTCACAGTTTTTGAAAGTTTGCCCAGCTATATAAACCAAACTGTCATGGCTATATGCTAGTCTCCACTTGCGTATTTTCAAGAATCGAACTTGGTGTTCTGAGCAAGTTGCGTGCCAAACCGGGCTCGGCCTTGCGGTCGCACGCTATGCTCTCACCACGCTCGGCGATTTGACGCCAACAACCGTGGATTGGCAGAACGACGAGATCCCGCCACGCGTGAACGTGGCCAATCTGTCGCGGGTGACCGACAGATTGTCGCGATTGCCAAGGCCGAGTTGCGCAAGATCTTGGGAAATCGGCGAGACCGAGCTAAGAAATCGGCTCAAAATCAGGCATGAATCAACGCCGTGTGTTTGCCTCGTCTACTGCTCCCGCCGCCGCGTTGACAACCGACCGCCACCGCCCGACAATCGGCCTTGCGGGTGAATCTTACTGGTGCTAGCGAGCCGGCCGCTCCGGATTTTTACGTAAGTCCAATGGCCAAAGCAACTTACAAAGACTCTGGTGTCGATCTGGAGGTCTATGACGAGGCCATGACCCGCCTGCCGCGGCTCATGCATCGCACGTTTTCGCCTCGGGTGATGAAGCTCGATGGCGGGTTTGCCGGCCTGTTCAAGCTCGATTTCGCCAGCCGGCTTTTCGCCCGCAACTACGACGATCCGATCTTGGTCAGTTGTACCGACGGCGTGGGAACGAAGCTGAAGGTGGCCGCGCTGGTGGACAAGCACGATACGGTGGGCCTCGATCTGGTGGCGATGAGCGTCAACGACGCCCTTTGCTGCGGGGCCGAGCCGCTGTTTTTCCTCGACTACGTCGCCATGTCGCACGACGACCCGGCGCGGCTCGAGGCGATCGTGCGCGGGGTCAGCGACGGCTGCATCGAGGCCGACTGTGCCTTGCTCGGGGGCGAGACGGCCATCATGCCCGACATTTACGCCCGCGGCGACTACGACCTGGCCGGCTTTTGCGTCGGCGTGGTCGAGCGGAAGCACCTGATCGACGGCCATTCGATCGCGGCAGGCGACATCGTGCTGGGGGTCGCTTCCAGCGGCTTGCACTCGAACGGCTACAGCCTGGTGCGGAAGGTCGTGTTCGACCTGGCGGGCTTGGGCATCCGCGACGAAGTGAAAGCGCTGGGGGGCCAGACGGTGGGCGACGCCCTGCTGACGCCGACTCGCATCTATGCCCGGCCCGTCCGCAAAATCCTGCAATATTACCGGCACAAGAACATCGTGCATGGCATCGCGCATATCACCGGCGGCGGCCTGCGCGACAATCTCGAACGCATCTTGCCCGCGGGGACGCGAGCCGTGCTCGACCCCGCCAGTTGGGAGATTCCCCCGGTGTTTCACTGGCTGCAAGGACTGGGGAACATCGACGACGACGAGATGGAGCGGGTCTTCAACATGGGGATCGGCCTGGCGTTGGTGTTCAATCCGCACTACGAGACCAGCATCCGCCGCCTGTTCGACGATTTTGGCCTGGCCAACTGGGTGCTGGGAAACGTCGCCTCGGGCCCCCGCGGCGTGACGTGGAAGTAGCGGCCCGGAGCGCCGCTGACGCCATTTGAAGAACCCGCATCTCCTGCCCAACCGGCAAATTCTTTGCCCCGTGACGGCATATCCTTTGCCCTAGGAAACACTTCTCCGGCCGGTCTGTCCCCCTTAGCGGGTAAACCTTCGGCAACCGGCGTGAAGCGGCGGCGGAGCACGTTTTTTGCAAGCTATATTGGGCTGCCAAGCCGCCTCGACGGTTCTTGGGTGGTACGTTTCTGGCAAGTGACCAGTGGCCGCTATCGGTGAGTCGATAACGGCTAAGGTCGCATGCGCTTGGATGCGCGTGATTGGGGGGGCGAGCACAAAGCTCGGACGCCGCGCTTTTCGCGGCGGCCCTCGCATGCCAGACATGAGCATCCGGTTGCATGCGACGCGCGCCAGCGGTCCCCAGCGGACAGCCGGCGCGAGGTCAGGTTGATTTCGTCGCAGCCACCCGCGATCCGCCCGAGGCCACACCTTATGCTCATGCGACACGTCCATCCCAAGCTCCAATTCACGCATATCCTGCCGTACGGCGCCATTCTTCACGAGAATGGCGTGCAGTTCGTCGTCTTCAGCCGCAGCGCCACCGAGATGCGCCTGCTGCTGTACGAGAACGTGAACGATCCCGAGCCCGAGGAGGTGATCGAGTTCAGCCGCGAGTCGGATCGTTGGGGCGACATCTGGAGCATCTTCGTGCCGGGCGTCAGCGTCGGCCAGCTCTATCATTTTCAAGCCGACGGCCCGCACGATCCCGAAAAAGGGCAATACTATGACGGCACCGCCCGCTTGATCGACCCCTATGCCAAGGCGCTGGCGGGGAACTTCCTGCCCTCGACCGACGGCATTGTCCGGCCGCCGAAATGCGTGGTGGTGGACGACCATTTCGATTGGGAGGGTGACAGGCACGTTCGCCGCGACATCAGCGAGACCGTGATCTACGAAACGCACGTCCGCGGCTTCACCAAGGACAAGTCGAGCAAGGTTAAGCATCCGGGCACGTACCTGGGCCTGATCGAGAAGATTCCGTATCTCAAGTCGCTGGGCGTCACGGCGGTCGAGTTGATGCCGGTTCACGAGTTTCCGATCAACGGCATCTACGGCCAACCGGTCGAACGCCCCAACTATTGGGGTTACGATCCGATGGCGTTTTTCGCGCCGCATCGCGGCTACGCGGTCTCCGGCGAGCCCGGCGGCCAGGTCGTCGAGTTCAAGCAGATGGTCAAGGCGCTGCACGCGGCGGGCATCGAGGTCATTCTCGACGTGGTCTTCAACCACACCTGCGAAGGGAACGAGTTAGGGCCGGTTCTCAGCTTCAAGGGGCTGGAAAACCGCGTCTATTACATGCTGGGCAACGGCGGCAGCTACTACATGAATTTTTCGGGCTGCGGCAACACCGTGAACGGCAACCACCCGGTCGTTCGCGAGATGATCTTCCACTGCCTGCGGCACTGGGTTCACAACTACCACGTCGATGGATTTCGCTTCGACCTGGCGTCGATCCTCAGCCGCGACCGGCAGGGGAACCTGGTGCCTAATCCGCCGTTGATCGAGGCGATTGCCGAAGATCCACTGCTGGCCGACACCAAGATCATTGCCGAAGCGTGGGATGCCGCCGGCGCTTACCAGGTGGGCAGCTTCGGCGATCTGCGGTGGGCCGAATGGAACGGCCGCTATCGCGACGACACGCGCCGCTTCTGGCGGGGCGAGAAAGGGCTGATGGGATCGTTCGTCACGCGACTGGCTGGGTCGAGCGACCTGTACGAACACGCCGGCCGGCTGCCGGCCGCCAGCATCAACTTCATTACGTCGCACGACGGCTTCACCATGAACGACCTTGTCTCGTATAAGGAAAAGCACAACGAAGCCAACGGCGAGGGAAACCGCGACGGCGACAACCAAAACAACAGCGACAACTACGGCGTCGAAGGGCCGACCAAGCGGATCGAGATCGAAAACCTGCGCATCCGCCAGATTAAAAACCTGCTGGCGACGCTGATGTTCAGCCAGGGCGTGCCCATGATGGTGATGGGCGACGAATGCCGTCGCACGCAAAAGGGCAACAACAACGCCTATTGCCAGGACAACGAACTGTCGTGGTTCAATTGGGATCTGGTCAAGCTGCACGAGCCGCTGGTCCGCTTCGCTTCGGCTTTGATCAAGTTTCGCCGCAACCAGCCGACGGTTCGCCGCGACCACTTTTTGACGGGCAAACCGAAGTTCGACGGCGACCTGCCCGACGTAAGCTGGTTCAGCGCCCTGGGAACGGCGGTCGATTGGCAGGGAGACGATTCGACCCTGACCGCCCTGTTCAAAAAGGTCGAGGCCGAGCACGACCCCGCCGGCGCTGCCCGCGACGTGCTGCTGCTGGTCAACGCGACTAGCGAGCCACGCGAGTTCATCCTGCCGCCGCTCGCCAAGGGAACCCGCTGGCGATTGCTCTTCGATACGGCCGCGGCACCACCTTACGACATCTATCCGGAACTCGACGGACCGCCGCCGCCACGCAGCCGCCGGCTGACGCTTTCGTACCGGTCGATGTGCTGCTTCGTGGCGGAAGCATAGCCGCCGGTTAGCTTCCCCCGGCGGCCGCGGGCGAAGCTGCCGGAGCCGCCGGCGTGGTAACGGGCGCGGCGGGCATGGGAGCGCGGGCCGGAGGCAGCGGACCGGGAGCCGGGGGCAGGGGTGGACCGTCCCCTGCTGGCGTCGCTTGAGGAGTTGCCGCGGGGGTGCCCCGAACAGGAGCCGGCGGCGCGAGAACCGGCATTCCCGGCAAATCCGCAGCCGCCGCGGCTGGAGTCGCTGCCGCCAACTTACGGGTGATCGCTTCCAGCGGCTTCATATCCTTGCGGAGATCCTTTTCGAGCGTCGCCAGGTCGCTCTCGGCGATTTCGACGGTCTTAATCAACTGTTCGATGGCCGACTTGACCTTGGCGACATACTCTTGATCGGGCTTGGCCTTGGCCAGCTTTTCGATACCGCGCACAGGGCCTTGTGCGGCAGCAGCGGCTCCGACAGAAGGTCGCTCCATGAAATCGGGGCCTAACAGGCCAATCTGCACGGCGTACAAATGGGACCGAATCCGGCGTCGCACGGAGTCGAAACGATACTGATTGGGATCGACCGGTTTGGCCGAGCCGTACATATCGCCGCCCGAGCCGCCGGGATAGCCGCCGCCCGAATCGCCGGGATAGCCGCCGCCCGAGCCGCCGGGATAGCCGCCGCCCGAGTCGCCAGGGTAGCCGCCGCCCGAATCGCCGGGATAGCCTCCCGACGCGCCGGGATCGTAACCATCTCCGCTACCGCTGCCCATACCCCCCATGCCTCCCATGCTCGACGCCGTACTCGAAAGCCGCTTGGCTTTGTCGGCTTCGTGCTTGATGAGTTCCGCGATGCGGGTCAGTTCCATATCGCACGAGAGCAGCGCGAGATAGCCCAGTTCCTTGGCGGTGGGCAAGGGTGCCGGCGTCACGGGGGCCGTATAGACCACCTTGCCAATGGCGGCGGCAGCAGCACAGCGGACGGCGAGCGATTCCTTTTCGTCCTTGAGCAGCTTGTCGAGGGCGGCCGCCGTTTCGGCATCCACCTTGGCATTGCTCAGCAGCACCAATCCCTCGATCGCGCGGCGTCGCAGCCAATCGTGCCCCGCGGGCGAACGCTTGGGTGGGGGCGTTTGTTGCTGGGCCAAGTTGAGCAGTTCCTGGCTGATCCGGGTGCGCTTGGTGCCGGTAATATCGGGCCCCGCCGTGCGGTAGGGATCCCATTCCAAATGTCGTAGCAGTCCGAGCAGGGCGGCCATTCGGATCGCATCCGAGTTTTCTGGCTTGTTGAATTCTGTAAACAGCACCGGCAAGGCGAGACGCATTGGTTCGGGGGTCGCCTTGGTTCCGCCGAGTCGAACCGCGTCTTGATCGTTCAGATTGCTGATGAGCAGCATCGCGTTATAGCGCACCGCGGGATGATAATTGTCTCGTACGATGGCGGTCGCTTGTTTCAGTGCCAGATTGCACAACAGTTCGCGGACGGCCGGATCTTCGCAGATCTCGACGTGCTGTTGAAAGAATCGTTGGCGTTCGACGGGGAGGGCGCTGAGGCTTGCCTGGTCGGTCTGCGTGAGGCTCGGAAAGAAAATGTAGGTATAGTACCGCTCAAACGTCGTCCGATTCTCGGCAGACGGAGCTTTGCTTCCCGCGATCCCCCTGGCCTGAGTGCGATAATCATTTTCGCTCTTCCGCGCCTCATTCGCATTTTTGAACGAGGCAGCGAACTGCGTGGCATACGGGACCAGCACCTTATAGCCGTTGGCGTCTTCGGCCGTTTTGCCCAACGTCGGCGCGGCCGCTGCCGGAGCCGCCTGGGCCAGCACAACGCCCGACGACAGCGCAAGCGCCGTCGGAAAAATCCACAATACGCGACCAAGCTGTCTGCAATTCATCTTCTCTCGACCTCCTTCTGACGACCGCCACCGCGACCGCGCTACGAACGAGCACGGTGGGTTGGACGGCGGCAGAATGATTTACAGAATGTCCTCACGCTCGGTTTACCGGCTGGTTGTCGCACTGGCCGATGATTCGGCAAACCGACCCCTGTTCCCAAGCGAACCGCCGCCACCGACAAAGCTACCCAGCATTGGATTCTGGGTGGCTGTGGTTCACGAAGTGAACCACGGCTCGTTGGACGTCATTTCGCCCGAAGCTGTGGTTTGCTCGCAAACCACAGCCACCCCCGCGGATAAGCCGAATGGCGGCAGATTCCCTCAACCATTAACGTACTCAACAGAGTTGTCCGAAGTCAACAAAAAACGAACATTCGTCCGGGCGATTTTCTGCTGCCTGCCTCTTGAACCCTGGCTCCTGGCCCTGCAATGACCCTGCTGTACACCAACCCCCTGTTTCTCGAGCATCAGACCGGCGTCCATCCGGAGCGGCCCTTGCGGCTGACCGCGATCGAGCAGCACCTGTCCGAGACTGGGCTGGCCAATCGCTGCCTGCGGCCCGCTTTCGCGGCGGCCTCGCGCGATGAGGTCGAGCGGGTCCATCTGCCCCAGTACGTCGCCCGGCTGGCCGCTTATGCCGGGGCGGGGGGCGGACGTATCGAGATCGACACCGTGGTCAGCCAGCGCTCGTTCGAGGCGGCCATGCTGGCGGCCGGCGCGGTGACCGACGCCGTGCGGCGCGTCGTCGCCGGCGAAGATGCCACCGCCTTATGCCTGGTGCGCCCTCCGGGCCACCATGCCCTGGGGCACGACGCGATGGGCTTTTGCCTGCTCGGCAACGTCGCCATCGGCACCCGCGCGGCCATTGCCGAGCACGCCTTGGACCGCGTGCTGATCGTCGATTGGGATGTCCATCACGGCAACGGCACGCAGGCCACGTTTTGGGAAGACGAGCAAGTCGCTTTCCTTTCGATTCATCGCTGGCCGTTTTATCCCGGCACCGGCGACGACGACGAAACCGGCGCGGCCGCCGGCTTGGGATACACCGTTAACCTGCCAGTCCCGTTTGGCACGCCTCGGAAAGACTATCACGCCCAGTTCGAACGAGCGATCGAGCGGCTGGCGGCCAAGGTCCAGCCGCAACTTATTCTGATTAGCGCGGGATTCGACGCGCACCAGAACGATCCGGTCGGCTCGCTGGATCTGGAGACCGAGGATTTCGCGCGTCTGACACGAACGGTGCTCGGCGTGGCGAACAGCCATGCGAGTGGCCGCGTCGTCAGCGTGCTGGAAGGGGGCTACAACCCCCAGCGCCTGGCCGAATCGGTTGGCGTTCATCTGCGAGAGTTGTTGGCGTGAGACAACATACTGACCCGACGCGTCAGCGAGGGACCGAGTGATGTCCCTCGCTAACGCGTCGGGTTAGTGTAGGTTTCAGTTTCCCACGCGGGCGAGTTGCTTTTCGAGCCGCGGCCCAGAGATCGGCGTCTTGGTTCCCAGTTCCTGCGCGAAGAGCGAAACCCGCAGTTCTTCGATCATCCAGCGGAAGGTGGCCAACTCTGGGTCCGACGTACCACGCTGCTGGTGTGCTAGAGACAGCTCCCGATACTCCTGCCAGAACCTGGCAACCTGTTGCTGGTTCTGGCGGTCGCGGGCCGCGCCGCTGGGGAGCTTCTTGATGCGGAGCGCCATCCCCTTGAGATAGCGGGGGAATTGTTCGAGCCAGGGCCAGGGAGTCGCCGTCAAAAATCCCGCGGGCAACAGGGCCGCCAGTTGCTCGCGCAGGTCTTCCACCGCCGGTTGCCACGCCGCGGGATGCGCTTGGTCGAGCGCCAGCCGCACCTGGTGATACGTTTCGAACAGCGGCAGGGCCAGGCCGGTCAGTTCCTGCACGCAGGGGACGGTCCGCTTGCGGCCGACCAGCCGCTGGGCTTCGAAAGCTTCGGCATCGCGGGGAACCTGCTCGGCCGGGTAGAACGCGCGGGCCGCCAGCAGATCGATCAGCTCGTCATCCACCGAGCGCGTCTTGCACAGCGGCGCGGCGAACAGCCGGATTTTTTCGATTTGCGGCAGCCATTTGACCTGGGCCTTCAGCTCGCGAATCTCGGCCAGCACGAACAGCCGGAGCGCGCCGGCCCGGGTCTGGCGCTCGGCCTCGGCAGCCGTCTCGCAGAGCCGCAGGGCCGCCGACTGACCGGCATCGACGAGGGCCGGATAGCGGGTGAGAACGAGTCCGCCGCGGTGGAGATCGATGCTGGGTGGCAGCGGGCCAAAGTCCCACTTGAGGATCTGGTCTTGGTGCCAGGGAGTGCCGGCGGGGGCGATTTCGGCCACTTGCTGTTCGCCGAGTTGCTCGCGCAGCTCTTGCAGGTCGCGCCCTTCACGCAGCGTTTTGCCCTGCTCGTCGATCACGCGCACATTGATTCGCAAATGGGGGGGCAGCCGTTCGAGCGCGAAAGTCTCGGGCGAGATGCGCTGGCCAGCGAGGCGCCCCAAGGCGTCGGCCACGCTCGGCAGAAACGCACCGGTCGCGAATTGCAATTGTTCCGCCACTTTGCGGGCGACGTCTGGCGCTGGTCCCAGCGTGCGGCGGATCGTCTTGGGCAACGAACGGACGACGGCCTCGATCTTTTCGGCGAGCAGCCCCGGAATCAGCCACTCCAAGCGGTCCTCGCGCAATTGGGCCAGTCCCGCGGCCGGCACGGTGAGGGTGATTCCATCCTGCTCGGCTCCCGGCTCAAAGCGATAATCCAGCGGCAGCTTCAGCTTGTCGATTTGCAGTTGATCGGGAAAGGCCGCAGCCGAATCCTCTGTGGCCTGTCCATCGAGCAAATCTTTCTCCGTCAAACACAACCGCCGCGAATTTTCCTTGCCCGCCGCGCGCAGCCACTTGTCGAGCAACGGAGCATCGCATACGTCGGCCGGCAAGCGGGCATCGAAAAAGCGATACAGCACGTGCGGCTCGACGATCAGTCCCCGCTGCCGCGTCTTGGACGCCAGCTTGTCCAGGTTCGACAGCAACTCGCGGTTGTGCCGAAAGAACTCGGCCCGCGTGTCGAGATCTCCTTCGACCAGGCCATGCTGAATTAACAGCTCGCGCGAAGCGGCCGGGTCGATCGCCGTATAGCGGACCCGCCGCCGGGCCACGATTGTCAGGCCCCACAGCGACACCTTTTCATAGGCCATCGCGCCCCCCGCCTTGCGATCCCAATGCGGCTCGCTGTAGCTCCGAGCGACCAGGTGACTCGCCAGGGGCTCGATCCAGTCGGGGTCGATTTTTCCGATCGTGCGGATGTAGCGCCGCGTCGTTTCGACCAGCTCGGCGGCGACCACCCATTTCGGCTTGATGCCGAAGACGCCGCTCCCCGGCCAGAGCAAAAACTTGCCGCCGCCGGCTGCCGTGTATTCCGCCGTGTCTCCCCTCTGGGCGACGCTGGAAAGCAGCCCCGCGAGCAGCGCGCGGTGGATGGCGGCGTAGGCGTCGAGATCGTGCTCATTAGCCGGGAGCAAACTTGCTCCCGGAGAACCGGGACCAGGTTTGGTCCCGGCTAACCACCGCCGCCTGCCCCCCTTCAGCCCCGATTGCTGGGCCATGTCGAGCAACTGGCGATGCACGTCGTGCCATTCGCGCAACCGCACTTCCGACAGGAAATGCTGCCGGCAAGCCTTGCGAAACGCTCCGCGGCTCGTCTGCTGCTTGAGTTGCTGGACGAAGTCCCACAGCCGGAGCCAGGCGATAAAGTCTGACGCCGGGTCGGCCCAGCGGGCGTGCGCGGCGTCGGCTTCTTGCTGCCGATCCACCGGTCGGTCGCGCGGATCTTGCACCTCGAGCGCCGCGGCCACAATCAGCACGTCGGCCAGGCAGCCTTCGCGGTCGGCCTCGACGATCATCCGCCCGATCCGCGGATCGACGGGCAGGCGGGCGAGTTGCCGGCCGATGGGGGTGAGTCGCCGTTCGCCGTCGATCGCCCCCAGCTCGAACAGGTCTCGATAGCCGTCGCGGATCGCTTCGGGCCGGGGCGGATCGAGAAACGGAAACTCGTCGATCGTGCCCAGGCCGTGTGCCAAAAGCTGCAAGATGACGGCGGCCAGGTTCGTCCGCTGAATTTCGGGCGAAGTGAATCGGTCGCGGCCTTGAAAATCTTCCTCGCTGAATAGCCGAATGCAGACGCCCGGCCCGAGCCGCCCGCAGCGTCCCTTGCGCTGATCCGCGGAGGCCTGCGAAACCGCCTCGATCGGCAGCCGCTGCACTTTGCTGCGGGCCGAATACCGGCTGACGCGGGCGGTGCCGGTATCGACGACATAGCGAATTCCCGGCACGGTAAGCGACGACTCGGCCACGTTCGTAGCGAGCACGATCCGCCGCCCGCTGTGAGGCGCGAACACGCGGTTCTGCTCGGCAGTGGAAAGCCGGGCATACAGCGGGAGGATATCGGGCTTGCCGCCGGGCAGGTTCCGGCCGCGCAGCTTGTGGGCCGCCTCCAAAATGTCGCGCTCGGTGGGCAGGAAAACGAGGACGTCTCCCCCGCCGAGCCGGCAGATTTCTTCCACCGCATCGGCGACGCCGCGGATCGGGTCGATGTCGTCGTCTTCCCGCGCCAGATCGAACAGCGGGCGGTAGAGGACTTCGACCGGATAGGTGCGGCCCGTCACTTCGATCACGGGAGTCGGTTCGCCGGCACCGACAAAATGCTCGGCAAATCGCTGGGCGTCGATCGTGGCGCTGGTGATAATTAGCCGCAGGTCGGGCCGCTGCGGTAAGAGCCGTTTGAGATACCCCAGCAGAAAGTCGATGTTGAGCGACCGCTCATGCGCCTCGTCGATGATTAGCGTGTCGTACTGGTCGAAGTAGCGATCGTGCTGCGATTCGGCCAGCAGCACGCCATCGGTCATCACCTTGATCAGCGTTTGCGGCGAGGTCGCGTCGGTAAAGCGAATTTTGAAGCCGACCTTCTGACCGACCGACGTTCCCAGTTCTTCGCCCAGCCGCGTGGCGATCGAGCGGGCGGCGATTCGCCGCGGCTGCGTGTGGCCGATCAGGCCGGCAACGCCGCGGCCGATTTCGAGGCAGATTTTCGGCAACTGGGTCGATTTGCCGCTTCCCGTTTCGCCACTGACGACGACCACCTGGTGCCCGCGAATCGCCGCGGCAATCTCTTCCCGCCGGACGACGACCGGCAGCGATTCGTCGTAGATCAGCCGAGGAACGAGCGCCTGGCGGGCCTCGCGACGGCGATTCGACTCGTCCAATTGTGCCAGCAGGCGGTCGAGCCGCTCGTCCGGCGGGCGGCCTTGCTGCTCGGCTTGCCGCACCGCGCGCAGCAGATTGCGGAGCCGATGGCGGTCGGCCTGCATCGCGGTGGCGATCTTGGCTTCAAGCTCTTCGTAGAACGACATCGTCGTTCCCCCTCCGTGGATTCCGGTACAACACCTGGGCCAGCAGTTCGGGCGAGCCGCGGGGAGATTCGTAGTGCCACCGGCGGTGCGTGGGAACGTGCTCGTCGTCGAGCGGCCAGGGATCGAAGGCGTCGTAGCCGACCGCGCTCGCCAGGCGGCGCGAATCCATCGATACGTCGCCCGCGCGGGGCGGCATCGGCCCCGCTTCGATTCGCTGGCAGCCGTGCAGCAGGTCGGGGTCGTAGCCGCCAATGCGATTCACCACCTGGGCAATTTCAAACAGGCTCAGCCGCCGCGGCCCGCCGGCGTGATACAAGCCGCCCAGTTCTGGCCGGGCAAGCACGTTGGCCAGCAGTGGGTTGAGGCAATCGGTGTAGGTTGGCGTGCGGATTTCGTCATAGTACAGCGTCGCCGGCTTCTGCTTCTTGAAGCGATGCTGGATCCAATCGATCGCCCCGGCATGGCCGTTAAAGCTGATCCCCATGGGGAGCGAAATGCGGAGAATGGTCGCACCGAACGAATGCTCCCGAATGATCGCTTCGGCCTCGGCCATCGTTTTGCCGTACACGGTAACGGGGTCGGTCGGATCGTCTTCGCGGTGGCCGCCGCCGCGCGTGCCCGAATAGACCAGGTCGATCGACAGATGCACCAGCCGCGTGGCGCCGCCGCGAATCGTGTCGAGCAAGGCCTCGATGCTGGTGACGTTGATCCGCTGGGCCAGCGCGGGGTCCATCTCGCACGACTTGAGCTTGCAGGTTCCTTCGCAGTTCAAGACGGCGGCAAACTGGTGCGTATCGAACAGCCGCCGCAGTTCGTCGCGGCTGTCCCCCTCGCACGCCACGATCCCCGGGCCGGCGAGTGGCCAATTGTCGCGCCGTCGCGTGCCGATCACCTGGCCGAGATATTTGCCGTGGAAGTAGTGAAACGCGCTATACCCGGCGACGCCCGCCACGCCGGTAATCAAAAGCGGCAAAGGCGGATCGGGAGTAAGTGTTTTGTCATTAGTCATTAGTCATTAGTCATTAGTCATTAGTGATCGGTCATTGATGACGACTCTCACCGCACCCTCAATCCCTTCGGCAGCGCCTCGCCGAACACACGGTCTTGCTCGTCCGATTCCAATTCACCCCCTTCGCGGACCAGCTTTTGGGCGTGCTCGCCCGCTTTGTGGCCGACCAGCCAGTCGAGCACCTGACTGCGCAGCGGATCGGCCAGGTCTCGGTAGCGATCGTGCGTCCTCCGCGCCAAGTTGACCAGCGCGAACTGGGTCATGCCGTCGTGCTTGTCCAGTTCCAACAGCGGCACGATCCACTCGCCCGCTTGCTCGGGCGGCACCACGGTGTTCAGCGGCCCATAAGCCGGCTGGCGCGCGCCCAGCCGGCCGAGCGCCCAAGCCAGCGCCGGGCGAATCGATTCGAGCTTCTTTTTGGGAAGCAGCTCCGCCAGCAGCCGGCCAAGCTCGATCTTGGTCTCGCCCGGCAGTAGCTCCAGCGAACCCAACAGCCGCAGCACTTCGACGCTCTCGTGCGGGCTGAAAGTCGGCTCAGTCCCTTGGCCGCGGGTCTGTCGCTTGTGCAGTGTGCGCACCGCCGCCAGCAGCGGCTCGGCCAAGGCCCGCTGCTGCCCGCTCGACAAGCCGCCGGCGATCCGCCGCCACAAAATCAACGACTCCGTGCGGCTGGTGGGGGCGGCATGGGCCAGCTTCCCTTGCACACTTTTCCAGGTTTCGGCGACCCGCCAGTCGTCCACTGCCAGGCCGTAACCGGGCCGCAAGGCATAGCCCAGCAGGTTCAGCCAGCGGGCTTCGTGCGGGGGCGATTTGCGGCGGCCGCTTTCGAGCTCCATCAGCATTTCCCACAGGCGGCGCAACAGCGATGTGGGCCACTCGTGCCGCTCGCTGCCGGCTGCTTCGACCAGCCGCTTGACGACGGCGTCGGGCTTGTCGGTGCCGGCAAAGACCGTTTGCAAAACCGAGCGGCATGCGGTGGCGACTTCGTCATCGACGAACCCTTCCGATTCGGCCGCGCCGGTGTGCGCCTGCTTGTCGGTTTGCGTGGCCGAGCGCACGTCGAACTGCAGCCGCCAAGTGCGGTCGCCGTTGACTTCGCCACACCAAAGTTCCAACGTGCCGATTTCGGTCAGTTTGGCGTGCAGCCGGACGGCAACCGTGCCGCGTTCGCGGCGCGTGCGGGTTTTCAAAGCGGTGCGAATCGGCGGCAGGGCCGTCATCTGCTCGGGATCGACCGGCAGCAATTCGCCCGCGCGATCGGCCAGGCGGATGCTCGACGTATAGAGCGGAAACTCGACCGGCTCAGAGACGGTAAGGTCGAACTGCGGGCTGGCCAGCTCGACCGTTTGTCCCGGCTCGGCGCTGCCGGGGACGAGGCAGACGGCATAAGGACGAGGTTCGGGGTTCGGGGTTCGGGGTTCGGTAGATGGTGTCTCGGCATCCACGCCGATGTAGTAGGTGCGGGCTAGCGACGCGACGATCTTCACCCCTTCGCCCCGGCGGACCATGCCGTAATAAGCTGCTCCGCGAGCGACCGCCAGATCGAGCCGATCGTTGTCGAGGACAAGAGGGGCTGGGGGCTGGCGGCTAGGGGCTAGGGGATGTCCAAACCAGTCATCGAGACAGTCGAGCAGCCGTTGCCGGAGAACCGGTGAGTCGAACACTCCGCCGTTGAACAGCACCACGTCGGGGCGGGCAGGATCAACCCCCGATTCCTCGCCACTCGCTCCTCGTCCCTGCTCGTCCCCGGCATGCCGATGAGCCGTCAAAAAGGCTGCCAGATAGCGAGTGATGGCGGCATCGGCCGCGTACGGCAGTCCAAACTCTTGAAACCCGCTGCGACGGGCCGCCGGTTTGTCGGCCAGCGCTACCCGCGGCATGAACCCCTCGACCAGGACTTGCCGCGCTTCGTCGCGCGTCACATGCGTTTGCAAAGCGCCGCCGATCAACTTCGACCCCGTGCCGGGCACGGCCACCGTAATCTGCGGCGGCCCCGCGTCGGCCAGCAGTTGCTCTTTGGCCTGCCGACTGGCCCGCAACAGTACGTCCCACTGTCGGGGTTGCAACTTGCCCAGCGAGCGGGAACTCTCAGGCGAGCGGGAGGCGTCAGCCTCCCGATGGTTTTCCAGGTCAATGGATGTCGCTTCGCTATCGGGGTGCTTACGCACCCCGCTCGCCTGGGTCAGTCTTGCCTCCAAATGCTGTGCCAGGGCGAGGTCCATGTTGTCGCCGCCCAACAGCAAATGGTCGCCCACCGCCACGCGATGAAACTGCACCTTCCCTTGCTCGCTGCGCCTCACGCGAATCAGCGTGAAGTCGGTAGTGCCCCCCCCAATGTCGCAAACCAAAATCTTCTGTCCCGGCCGGGCGAGCTGGTCCCAGTTGGCTTGGTGCTTGTAAATCCAAGCGTAGAACGCCGCCTGCGGCTCTTCGATCAGCACCACCCGCGCCAGGCCCGCCCGCGCTGCCGCCTGCACCGTTAGCTCACGGGCAATTTCATCGAACGACGCCGGCAGCGTGAGCACGATGTCTTGCCGGTCGAGCGGCTCGCTTTTGAACCGCTGGTTCCACGCATCCCGCTGGTGGGCGAGGTAGCGGCTGCTCGCCTCGACGGGAGAAATTCGCTCGACATCGGCAGCGGCGTGCCAGGGAAGCAGCTCCGCCGTCCGATCGACCCCCGTGTGACAGAGCCAAGACTTGGCCGAGGCCACGACCCGACCCGGCTGGCCGGCGCCCCAGTCGCGGGCTAGGAAACCGACGGTGTAGGGAACGCCCTCTGTGGCGTTCCTCTCCCCCGCAGGCGGCTGATAGTGAAAGCTGGGCAGCGTATCGCGCGACTCAACCTGCGACGGGGCAACGAGTTGCGGAATCTCCAGCACCCTCACGCGCCACGGCCGCTCGTGCGTATCGACGTAGCAGACCGCCGAGTTGGTCGTTCCCAGGTCGATGCCGACGACGAAGCGGCTCGGCTGGTTTTCCAGCAGCTCATCAGCGGACATGGGGGCCTCGGCACGCCTGTTTCACACAAATTCCAACGGTCGAGCCTACCGCAGCCCGGCGATTCTGAGAATGCTACCAAAGCCAGGGCGAGGCGATCGCGCTGACGGCAATCAACAGCAGCACGGCGGTCGCCAACCCGCGCACCAGCCGATCGGGGAGCCGATTGCCGATCGCCAGGCCGATGTGAATGCCGACCAACAAGACCGGCAACGTGACCAGCCCAACGAGCATGGCCCACAAGATGTCGTTGCCAAACAAAAGCCAGAGCAGCAAGGCTTGCAGCGGCATGCCGGTGGCGAACAGGTAGTACATGAAGGCCCGCGCGCGTGGCATCGGCCAGTCGTGCGCCATCACCCAGAGGACCATCGGCGGCCCCCCCATTCCGCACAGGCCCAGTAAAAAGCCGCCGGCGCCAAATGCCAGCCACTCCCAGGCCGGGTGCAGCGACGGCTGCGGCGGCACGGCCAGCCACCATTGCAAGGCGAGCATCGTCAGCAAGACGACGCCGACCATCAGGCTCGCCCCCTCTTTGCCCGCCTGGCCGACCCACCACAGGGCGAGCGCCCCCAACGGCAAGAGGGCAAAGCGAATTAGCATCGGGCGCAAGTCGCGGCGATAGTCGATTTGGTGGCGCAGTTGCCAGGCGGCGGTGCAGTTTTGCACGGCCGAAGCGACCAGGCTGATCGCCACCGCGTTGGGCAACGAAATGCCGGTCAGCATCAAGAGCGGAATGCCGAACAACCCCGAAGCAAACCCAACCGCCCCCTGCACGACGCTGCTAGCCAGCAGAATGCCGGCGACGAGTAGCAGTTCGGTGGGCGAATAGGGCATGAACGAAAAGCGGGGTGGCTGTGCGTCGGGTGGCTGTGGTTCGTGGGTAGCGAACCACGGCGGTTCGCAGCGAGGAGGCGGCATTCAACGTGGGAGCGTCGATTCTATCACGAGGAGCCGCCCGCCGATTCACCAATCGGCCTCGTCGGAAGGTTTGCGGCAAGATCGCCGCCCGAATAGCGTTCGCCAGGCAAAAACCAAGCCGACGAGCATCCCCACCATTGCTCCCGCCGCAAACGCGGGATCCAGGATCGTGTTCCCACATGCCGGTTGTGATTCGCGCGGTAGGGAATTCATGATCAGAAAGCCCACGATCGCACCGGCCCAACCGGTTGCGATCGTCGAGCCACAGAACCAGGCGATTGCCGCCAGGAACGACCCAACGTCAGGCATCCCCCGGTGCGGCACATGCTCGCCGGGTATCCGCGGCGCTTCGTAGGGGTTCGGGTCCATGGCTTTGATTCTAACCGGGCAGATGCTCCTCGGCTCAAGCCGCTCTCGTTTCCCCGTCGTCGAAAACCACCTGCATTTCTGGAAACCGCAGGGCAGCCAGTCGAAACATAAATCCGCTCGTTTTGCCCGCCCGGCGTTCTTGCCAGCGTTTGCCGACGCCGAAGTCCACACAATACGCCGAGTCGTTGCCACGGGATTCACCATCTGCAAGCGAATAGTGGCCGAACAGGCACAGAGCGCCGCGATAGTTGGTCCACCAACGGACGCGCTGCTCGTAACGCACTTTGCCACCCGACGTGATTGGCTCGCTGGTCCGTTCTTCGGGGCCGGAGGTGAGTAGCTTTACCGGGCTTCGGTTCTGATGCAGCAAACTGCGGTCAACTTCGTCGAGTTGTTGCGCATCAATTTCCCGCTCGATTTGTTGGCGATGGCGCTCGTACAGGTGGAGAGTGTCGCCGGCGTCGCGGGCAACTCCGATCATTCGATCATCCCAGCAGGCATGGACGATCCGCAGGTCGGGACGCACCAGCGCAATTGGCAACGTGCGAAATAAATCCGAGATTCGCTCCCTGGCTGCCGAACTGGCCAGCACTTGGGGAGCGACTTGGCCCAGCTCGTCGAGAAACGGTTCGCCCCAAAACCATTGGTTCTCGGGCTTGCGATGCTCGAGCAGGATATTGAGGTCGTGATTCCCCAGCACGCACTGCGCCCGGCCGGCATCCATCAAAGTGCGGACAAGATCAACGACCGCCGGGCTATCGGGTCCACGGTCGGTAAGATCGCCCAGAAAGACCAGCCGACGCCGCTGACGATGACTGCCATCCTCGTCGTATCCTAGAAGCGAGAGTAACGAGCGCAGCGCTCCAATCTCGCCATGAACATCTCCCACAATGTCGAGAGGACCGTCGAAAAGTGTTTGGATGAGGGCAGGCATCTAGAATCGTGTCCCCGCCATTTGGCATGGTGGAACTGTTTCGCGCGAGCAGAACCACGGCGAATTGCAACGGAAGGCGACGCTAATCGATGCGTCGATTCTACCAGGACCTTTCGCCGAGAGGCCGCGACTCTTTTCGAATGCAACGCCGACTCGCACGACAGCCGGGGTTCGCTGCGCGGACCCCAGCCACCCGGATTCTCAGCCACCCAGTAGCAAGGGCGTCGATAAAGATTCTCGCACGTGGCCGGTGGAACTTGGCCCGGCGAACGCGGATAATGGGGCGGTCGCTTGGGGTCGCTTGGGGTCGCTTGGGTAACTTCTTTATCAGCCACGAAGCTGTCCCCGCTCGCCTCTCGCGCCCATATTCCTTTCGCACAGATTGCCGCCGCCCCAGCGTGGCGGAACCACCCGCATGATCTCGGTCGCCAACCTGACAAAACGCTTCACGAGCGGCGGCCAAGAGGTGTTGGCGGTCGATGGCGTCTCGTTCCAGGTGTCGCGGGGCGAAGTGTACGGCCTGTTGGGCGAGAACGGAGCGGGCAAAACAACGACGTTGCGGATGATCCTGGGGTTGCTCGAGCCGACGAGCGGCCATGCCGAGGTCGAGGGCTTTCGCTCGACCCAGTCGCCCGACGAGGTCAAATCGCGGATCGGCCTCGTCTCGACGAGCGCTGGGCTGTACCAGTGGCTCACTCCCCGCGAAATGCTCCTCTTCTTCGCCGACCTGTACGGCACCCCGCCGCCGGTGGCCGAAGAGAACTTGCAGCGCCTGGCCGAGATCTTTCGCCTGCACGACTATCTCGACCGCCGCTGCGCCACCCTTAGCACAGGGCAGAAGCAGCGGGTAAACCTGGCCCGCTCGCTGATCCACGATCCTCCCGTGCTGCTCTTGGACGAGCCGACCCGCGGGCTCGACGTGGTCGGAACGAAGGTCATTTTCGACTATATCGGAGCCGCCCGGCAGGCGGGCAAGGCGACGATCGTCAGCACGCACCGGCTCGACGAAGCGCAGCGCTTGTGCGATCGCTTCGGCCTGCTGCATCGAGGGCGGATGATGCACGAGGGGACGCTGGCCGAGTTGCAAGCGGCCACGGGGCTGGCGTCGCTCAGCGAGATGTTCTTGCAGGGGCTGACCGCCCAGGCGGAGGCGGATGCCGCATGAGCGCTGCTTCGTCGTCACGCCCCGCTGCCCCATCCGCCAAAGAGAGCCTGTGGCGAATCGCCCGTCTCACGCGCAAGGAACTGCGCGAGACGCTGCGCGACCGGCGGACGATCGTCACGCTGGTGTTGATGCCGCTCTTGGTTTATCCGCTGCTTAGCCTCGCCTTCAAGCAGTTTGTGCTGTCGAATTTGCACGATACGGGGCAGGTCGAGTGGCGGATCGCCGTGCCGACCGAGCAGCAAGGCCAGGCCTTCGTCGCGATGGTTCGGCAGGGAGACCAACTGCTTCGCGCCGACGCGGCGGAGCAAGACTCGGCCCCCAAGATGTCGCTCTTCGTCTATCCCTACGACGATCTAACCGAGGCGGTGGTCCGCTCCGAATTCGATCTTGGGGTGTTGGCCCATCCGCGGACGGGCGTCCTGCCGGAAGCCGTTCTGCCAAGCGGCGCCCCTGCGGCCTACGATTTCGAGCTGATCTATCGCCCCGCTGCGCCCATCGGCGCCGCCCTGGGAACGTACATTGAAAATCGGCTGCGGGCCGTCAACCAGCAGTACGTGCAATCCCGGCTCAAAGAGTTGGGAGATTCGGGCGAAATGCCCGCCACCTGGCAGGTGCAGCCGATCGAGACGCTTCAGCAGAGCGGCCTCCAACTCGCCACGCTCGTGCCCATGATCTTGATCTTGCTGACGATCGTCGGAGCGGTCTATCCGGCGATCGACCTGACGGCGGGCGAGCGCGAGCGGAACACGCTCGAAGCGCTCATGGCCGCGCCGGTTCCGCGGCTGGGGCTGTTGTTCGCCAAGTACCTGGCGGTGCTGAGCGTGGCGATGCTGACGGCGCTGGTAAATCTCGTCGGCATGACGGTCACGCTGCTGAGCACGGGCCTCGGCCCGCAGTTGTTCGGCGAGGGGCTGTCGCTGGGCGCGGTGGTCATCGTGTTTGCCCTGCTGGTGCTGTTTGCCGCGTTTTTCTCGGCGCTATTGTTGTGCGTCACCAGTTTTGCCCGCAGTTTCAAGGAGGCCCAGGCGTATTTGATTCCGCTGATGATGGTCTCGCTGGCGCCCGGTTTTTTGAGCGTGATGCCGGGGCTGGAACTCAACGCCTGGCTGTCGGTGGCGCCGCTCATCAATATCGTGCTGCTCGCGCGCGACGTGCTGGCCGGCAATGCCGAGCCGGTGTGGGCCTTTGTCGCCGTGATTACGACGTGCCTCTACGCGACGGCGGCGCTCGGCCTGGCGGCTCGCATTTTCGGCAGCGATTCGATTCTCTACGGCAGCCAGAACAGTTGGAGCGATCTGTTTCGCCGCCCGGCCAAACCGCTCTCGCAGCCGACGCTCGGCGGGGCGATGGCTTGCCTGGCATGCATCGTGCCGCTGTACGTCGTGCTGAGCGGCTTTCAGGCCCAGTTGGCCGGCCAGTCGATGGCCACGCAATTGGCAGCCGGAGCGGGAATGCTCGCCCTGTTGTTTGGGGTGTTGCCAGCCCTCGTCGCCCGCTGGCAAGGGGTGGAACTGCGGGCGGGCTTTCAACTGCACGGTGCCTCGCCGCTGGCAATACTAGGAGCGGTGGTGCTGGGGTGTTCGCTTGCGCCACTGGCTTATGAACTGATTGTAATTAGCCAATCGCTGGGGATCGCCACCCTGAGCGAGGAGCTACTCGCCGAAAAAATGCCGCTCGTCAATCGCCTGGTCGAGCAGTGGCGGCAACTCTCGCCGGCTGCGGTACTGTTGGCGATTGCCATCGTGCCGGCGATTGCCGAAGAGTTGTTTTTTCGAGGATACTTGCTCGGCTCGATGCGGGGCCGCCTTCCGGCGGGGCTGGCGATTGCCTTTGCCGCCTTGGCATTTGGCCTGTTTCATGCCAGCGTGGGGGGGATCATCGCGGTCGAACGGGTGCTGTCGAGCATGTCGCTGGGCCTGGTGCTGGGCTGGGTCTGCTGGACGACGCGCAGCGCAATCCCCGGCATGATCCTGCACGCGCTGAACAACGCCTTCGTCGTCTCGCTCGCTTACTGGGGCGATGGCTTCAAGGGGCTGGGCTGGGATGTCGAGGGGCAGCGGCACTTACCGGCCACCTGGCTGGCGCTGGCCGGCGCGGTGGCGCTGGTGGGGCTGGCGCTCGTTTATCTCGGCCGGCGCAGGAGGCTCAACCCGCCCCTTCCGGCCGCGCCGCTTGCCGCCGAAACTCCTCCTCCGTAAGAAAGACCCCCCGCCGCGGCAATTGAACCCTCACCGGGCTGGCGGGCCAGCCCAGCGCGCGGAGCAGGTCGTCGAATCGCTCGGCCGGGCAGTTGCCCTTTAGCTCGACGTAGTCGAGCACAACTCCCCGATCGATCAGGTTGCCATCGACCTGCCACTCCAGGCCGTCATCGCTGGTCCCGCGCCAGACGAACGAGCCGTCGGGCTCGATGAACAGGCGGGGCAATCGTTCCAAGTTCGCATAGGCAGCGTCAAATACTGCCGTCAGGCCGGAATGCGCATCGGTTCCCCGCACCGCTATGTTAAACTTGAGGAGCGATGTCATGGGACAAGGAGCAGCAAGTGTCGATAAAGCCTGCGACTACGGCAGCGATGCCTTGGAAAGACCTTTTTACTCGATATGGGCGCGTTATGGATGAGCTCGAACAGCGCAAGGAGCGGATTACCTCGTCGCTTTCGGAACACGGGGTTCCTTACGCGCTCATTGGGGGTCAGGCGGTCATTGCCTGGGTTTCCACTATCGACCCAGACGCCACACGGACGACGAAAGACGTGGACCTTCTGCTCCGCCGCGAAGACTTGACACGCGCAAAACAGGCGGCGGCTACCGCGGGCTTCGAGTACTACGAGTTGATGGGTATTGGGATGTTTCTGGAAAAGGCCAACCAATCGCCCAAGCGCGCTGTGCATATCGTCTGGGCGAACGAATTTGTTCGTCCCGGCGAATACTTGCCCGCGCCCCCCATCGAGAATTCCGTCGTACTGGGACAAGGAATCTCCGTCGTCTCGCTCGACGGCCTCTTGCGCATGAAGCTCACCGCGTGGCGACGACACGATCAGGTGCATGTGGATGATCTGCTCAAGGTCGGCCTGATCGACGCTTCTTGGGTCGCCAGGCTGCCGGCGAAACTGGCTGCCCGCTTGCAGCACCTGATCGACAACCCGGAATAGGCTGGCTGACTGCGGAAGTGAATCGATGAACGAACTTTTGGCCGACGACGCCCTACTCGAAAGGATGGTGCGCGCCGTGGAAAAAGTACGCGAGCGAATGCAACGCGCGGCCCGCGCGCTGACCCAAGCGGGCGTGCCCTACGCGATCGCCGGCGGCAACGCTGTCGCCGCCTGGGTGGCCACCATCGATGAAGCGGCGATGCGAAACACGCAAGATGTCGATATCGTCCTTCGTCGGGGCGACTTCGAGGCGGCCCAAGCGGCGCTGTCGAACGCCGGCTTCGTTTATCGGCACGCGGCCAGCTTGGACATGTTTCTGGATGGGGCGGGGGGAAAGGCCCGCGACGCGGTGCATGTGCTCTTTGCGGGCGAAAAAGTGAGGCCCGAAAATGGGTTGCCCGTGCCCGATGTTGACAAGATATTTGTCAAAGATCGAGTTGCGTTTTTGGCATTGGCTGAGCTGGTGCCTATGAAGCTCACGTCGAACCGCCGCAAAGACCAGGTCCATATCGAAGACATGCTCGACGTCGGACTAATCGATGCTTCGTGGTTGGACAAGCTGCCTCCTGAACTGGCTGCCCGCTTGCAGCACCTGATCGATACCCCGGACGGCTAAGTGATCCAGAGGTTGGTCGGCGCTTGCCTGGCACACCTTCGGGGGCAAGATTTAGCGGCTGGTACTGTGTAAAAGCGGCCCCTAGTTAATTGCAGCGCCGATTGCTTCTCCGGGCCGACTGCCATAGGCTAAAGGTCAGGCAGGGGCAGCGGATTCAGCGGAGTGGCTCTCATGCGTCGCACTATCTTGGCGGTCGTGTTGTTCTTTTGCACCGGCGGCGGGCCGGCGCTATTCGCCCAGGCCGATTCGCCCCAGGCCCGCGCCTTGCGGGCGCAACTCGACGAGGTGCAGCGGCAGCTCGACGACCTTGCCCGCCGCGAAAGCTCGACGCGAAAGGTGACGGAGATTGGCTCCGCGCGCGGTGCCACTCGCGACGACGATGAGCCGCGAATGGTGGTGCGGGTCTACGATTTGGGCGACCTGTTCTCGATTGCCCCGAAGTATCCCGCTCGTGAGCCGGAAGACTTGCTGGCGGGCATTCGCAACGTGTTCCCGCAGGCGGAAATGGCCGCCAGCGGCGTGGGCGGCGGCGGGATGGGCGGCGGCGGGATGGGCGGGCTCTTCTCGGTTCCCTCCAGCGGAAATCGCCCCGCGCCAGCCGCCGACCAGAAGGTCAGGCCCGACACCCTGCATCAGATGGCAGGCGGCTTAGCCAGCGAGCAGGCTGCCGGTTTTCATACCTCGGTCGATCGCTTGATTCAAACGATCACGACGGTTATTTCGCCAGAAGAGTGGGACCAGCTTGGCGGCCCGTCGTCCATTACTTCGCTCGGCGCTTCGCTGATCGTTTCGGCTCCGGCCGACATGCACGACCAGATCGGCGCGCTGATCGACCTGTTTCGACAGCGCTGGGGCTCGCTGCGAACCGTCAGCATCGAAGCCCACTGGCTGTGGCTCACCGCAGAGCAACTGGCTGCCCGCGAAGCGCCGCCGGCTAACGAAGTCGACGATGAGCCGACGGCTTTTGGCGTCCTTAGCGATGCGTCTTGGGCTCGGCTGCGCGAGCAGTCGCGCGCTCATGCCCAGCAGCGCACCGGCTATCACGCCGTGCTCACCTGCTACAACGGCCAGACCGTGCATGCGCTGGCCGGGCGACAGCATCTGGTCGTGACCGGTATGACGCCAGTTGTCGGAGGCGAGTCTGAACCCGCCTACCAGATTCAGACGCGAGTGGTTCTCGATGGCGCCGCGTTGCAAGTCACTCCGATCGTGTCGCGAACCGCCAAGTTTGTCGTCGTCGATGTGCATAGCCGCGTCAACCTGCTAGGCGCGCGCGGTGGGGAAATGGCGGCCCAGCCGGCCAATGCCGAGGCACGGTTGCCGGCCGATTCGGTGCAACTGGTGGATTCGCTCGACCGGCCGGAACTCGACAGCCAGCGCCTTTCGACGACGGTGCGAATGCCGGTCGGGCGGCCGATGCTGGTGGGGGGCATGACCTTTGCCGCGCCGGGCGCGGACAACCCGAACCTGTATCTGTTCCTTACGACGCATGTGCAGGAACTGCGCGACGATGAGCCCGCGGAAACGGAACTCCAACCGGCGGCAGACGATGCAGCGAAGCTTCCGGAAGAAGATGTTCCCGCCAAACCGGAGTAGCGCCTACCGGCTTTCCGTCATGCCGCGAATCGCTGGCGATAATCGTCGGCCGGCTGACTGCTGACGCGCGGCGCCGGCCTGCCCAACCGGCACGCTGCCACCTGGCGGAGCCTCTTCCGCCGACCAGACAGCGAATCCCCGTGAAGTTGAATGCGTTGAACTGTCGGCCAGATACGCGGCAGCGATCCGACAAACGCCGATGACAGCCGCCGCGGCCGTTGGTATTCTGGCGGCCTATGAATGCCACTATGAATCCCAACGGGCCAGACAAGCCGGCGGCCGCAGGCGGCGTCCATGTGGACGATCAACCCCGCATCAGCGCGGCCAACGCCAAAGCGGGCTTGATCCTGTTCTTCGTCTATCTGGCCTTTTATGCCGGCTTCATGGGCCTGGTCGCCTTTGCCCCCCAGGCAATGGGACGACCCGTCGTGGCGGGGGTCAACCTGGCGATTACCTATGGCATGGGGCTGATCGCGGGGGCGCTGGTGATCGCCGCGATCTACATGGGGCTCTGCGGACGCAACGTTCGGCTGGCCGAAAGCGAGGCCCGCCGGTGATTTACGAAACGTCTGCTACCGCAGTCGCGGTCTTTGCCTTTTTTGTGGCGCTGGTCCTGGGAATCAGCTTTTACCTGGGACGCAAGGCAAAATCGGCCAGCGGCTACTACGCCGCCCACGGGCAAATTCCCTGGTTCGTCAACGGCGTCGCCTTCGCCGGCGACTACCTCTCGGCTGCCTCGTTCCTAGGCATCTGCGGGATGATCGCCTTTTACGGCTACGACGGATTCTTGTATTCGATCGGCTATTTGGCCGGCTGGATCGTCGCCCTCTTGGTCATTGCCGAGCCGCTCAAACGCCTGGGAAAATTTACCTTTGCCGACGCCCTGGACAGCCAATTCAACAGCCGGGGAATCAAACTGGCCGCCGCGATCAGCACGCTGGTGGTGAGCATTTTCTACCTGATTCCGCAGATGGTGGGCGCCGGGGCGCTCGTCCAGCCTTTGCTGGGCTTCGAACACTATCAAGGCGTGATGACCGTGGGAGTCATCGTCGTTTTGATCGTGGTAACGGCGGGGATGGTCTCGACGACTTGGGTGCAGTTCATCAAGGGGGGGCTGCTGGTCGTGTTTTGCACGATCCTCGTCGGCATGATTCTCAATCGAGGACTATCGAC
>JBBDYF010000055.1:0-6995 GCA_040901775.1 Pirellulaceae bacterium
GCCTGCGCTGCTATCAGCAAGCTCTTTAGAATCACAATGTGCGAGTTGCACCCCTCGCAAGATTCACTTTCGCAGGTTGCCTTTGGCCGGCCTCGGCGGTTCAATAGAAACATGGCCACCACTTTCTCCGCAAATGCGTTACCCGCAAAGACCGAGCCGCAATTGCCCACGCCGGCCGAAAACCCGACCGCCGACATCGTCATTTACGACGGCCAGTGCAAGTTCTGCACGGGACAGGTCAAAAACCTCGCTCGGTGGGACGGCAAAGGCCGCCTGGCCTTCCTTTCGCTGCACGATCCAGAAGTTGCAAAGCGTTTTCCCAACTTGACTTATGAGCAACTCATGGAGGAGATGGTGGTCGTCGATCGGCGGGGTCGCCGCCATGCCGGGGCAGCCGCCTTTCGCTATCTGACCATCCGCCTTCCCCGGCTCTATTTTCTGGCTCCCTTGATGCACATTCCCTTCTCGATGCCGTTGTGGCGTTGGGGATACCGCCAGGTTGCCAAGCGGCGCTATGCACTGATGGGCAAATCTGGCGACGGCTGCGACGACGGCGCTTGCCAGGTGCATTTGAAGTAAGTCGTGACGTAAGAACGACTTAGCAGCGGCGTTCCAGAATCGTGCAGGTTCCTCTATACTGCGTGAATCGCCACGCACGCTGAATCCCTAGCGCGGCTCGGCTCCCGATCCCCCGATCCTCGAATCCGAGATTCCCCCGCCGCCATGTCCGGCTATTCACTGACCCACCTGAAACAGCTCGAAGCCGAAAGCATCCACATCCTGCGCGAGGTAGTGGCCGAGTTCGATAACCCGGTGATGCTCTACTCGGTTGGCAAAGACTCGGCCTGCATGGTCCGGCTGGCGCAGAAGGCCTTTTCGCCCGCCAAGCCGCCGTTTCCGCTGATGCACGTCGATACGACGTGGAAATTCCAAGAAATGTACGCCCTGCGCGACAACTACGTCGCCAAGGAGTTGGGGCTGAAGCTGATCGTTCACGTCAACGAGGAAGGGCTGAAAAAGGGGATCAACCCGATCACGCACGGCAGCAAGATCCACACCGACGTGATGAAGACCGAGGGGCTGAAGCAGGCGCTCAATAAATATCAGTTCGACGCGGCCTTTGGAGGCGCCCGCCGCGACGAAGAGCGCTCGCGGGCCAAAGAGCGGGTCTTTTCGTTTCGCGATACGCTGCACCGCTGGGATCCCAAAAACCAGCGGCCCGAACTGTGGAACCTGTACAACGCCAAAGTGAATAAGGGGGAAAGCATCCGCGTCTTTCCGCTGTCGAACTGGACCGAGCTCGACGTGTGGCAATACATCCATCTCGAACAAATTCCGATCGTGCCGCTGTATTTCGCCAAGGAGCGGCCCATCGTGTGGCGCGACGGGGTGATGATCATGGTCGATGACGACCGCCTGCCGCTTGAGCCGGGCGAGAAGCCGGAGATGCGCCGCGTTCGTTTTCGCACCTTGGGCTGCTATCCGCTTTCCGGCGCGGTCGATTCCACGGCCACCACCCTGCCCGAAATCATTCAGGAAATGCTGCTCACCACCTTCTCGGAGCGCCAGGGCCGATTGATCGACAACGATGAAGCGGGCTCGATGGAGAAGAAGAAGCGGGAAGGGTATTTTTGAAGCATGACGGATGCCGGCGGACATTATGCCTCGCACGATCCAAGACGCCGTCACTGCTTCAGGTATGCAGGTCGCTGATGAGGAGTTGGTCAATTTCGGTTTTAGCCATCGCGATGACATCAATCCCGCAACTGGCCCTCGCTCCTATTGGTTCCGATTCGCCGATATTGCCCACTTGACCTTGCCGCAAGTTCAGGCCGCGATCGGCGAGTTGGCCTCCGCCGGGCAACGTGGTGCAAAGTTTATGCGTGCCTGCGGCATTCCCCTCAAAGCGTTTGTTTTGCGGCCAGGCATCGGTTTTTTTGGATTGGATGAATACACCATCGACGTGCCCGTGATGGTAAGATTCAGCATAGAGATCCGTTAGAAGTTTTCCGAGCGAAAGGGCTCTCGATGGACCTTGGCTTGAACGATTTAATCGATGGCAAGCGAATCGTTCAAATCGATGCGGATTCGATTCCTGCTCCACCGCAATCGCCACACCCAGGCGACCATCTGATCGTCAATTGCCACTACAACATCGAAATGGCCAAGCCGCCGAGTACGGATTTGTACGATGCGGCGCGATCCGACGGACTAGAAATCGTCCGCCGCTTGGCTGAAAAGCCTGCGGTTCGCAAATTTGTTTCACTGGTTGTGCGAGTCATCGGCCATTTTCCCGATCCCCAGATGCAACGCCCGGCGCGTCGCCGGATTTACGAGGTCAGCGTGCTATCCAACAATCTGCCTACCGGAAGCCGGCCGATTTCCCGTGCAGACTTGAAGCGCATGGGTGCCGTGGAAGGTTCGCAAATCGACGATGTGGCCGAACTCCTTCACCAAACCACGCACTAGCCGGCCCAGGATGCTTGCTTACTCTCAGCCGCAGAACGGGTGCCCTTCGGCAGCAACGCGGCGGCCCACAGTCCCGCTTTCGCTTGGCCGACGCCCAAGGCTACTACCTGCCGCCGCTCGGCGGCTAATCAATTGAATGCCGCTCCGCGGCTGAAAATACATCCCTCGCCATGCATAAGTCCGATCTCATCGCCACCGACATCGACGCCTACCTCCAGCAGCACGAGCGCAAGGAGCTCCTGCGCTTCATCACTTGCGGCAGCGTGGACGACGGCAAAAGCACGCTGATCGGCCGGCTGCTGTACGAATCGAAAATGGTCTTTCAAGACCAACTGGCCGCCGCCAAAAAGATCACCGAAAAACATGGCACCACCGGCGGTGAGATCGACTTTGCGATGCTCGTCGAGGGCTTTCAGGACGAAATCCTGCAAGGGATCACGATCGACGTTGCCTATCGCTACATCTCGACCGAGAAGCGCAAGTTCATCATCGCCGACACGCCCGGCCACGAGCAGTACACCCGCAACATGGCCACCGGCGCCTCGACCGCCGACCTGGCAATTCTGCTGGTCGATGCCCGCCACGGAGTCATGACGCAGACCAAACGGCACAGCTTCATCGTCTCGCTGCTAGGCATCCGGCACGTCGTCGTGGCGATCAACAAGATGGACCTGGTCGATTATAGCCAGGACGTGTACGAGCGAATCCGCGACGATTACCAGGCCTTCGCCGCCCGGCTGGACCTGCCCGACGTTCATTTTCTGCCGATGTGTGCCCTGCACGGCGACAACATCGTCGCCACCGGCCCGAACTTCCCCTGGTATCAGGGGCCGCCGTTGATGCACCTGTTGGAGACGGTCTATATCGGCTCGGATCGGAACCTCGAAGATTTTCGCTTTCCCGTGCAGTACGTCCTGCGGCCCAATCTCAACTTTCGCGGTTTTTGCGGCACGGTCGCTTCGGGCATCGTCCGCAAAGGGGACGAGATCGTGGTTCTGCCGTCGAAAAAGACGAGCCGCATCAAATCGATCGTCACCTACGACGGCGAACTGACCGAGGCTTTCGCCCCGCAAGCGATCACACTGACGCTCGAGGACGAGATCGACATCGGCCGTGGCGATATGATCGTCCGCCCCGGCAACGTGCCGCGGGTCGAGCAGAAATTCGAGGCGATGGTCGTTTGGATGGCCGAAGAGCCGCTGGTTCCCGGCAAGTCTTTCTGGATCAAGCAGACGACCAAAACGACGCCCGGCACGATCACGACGCTGCGGTATCAGGTCGATGTCAACACGCTGCACCGCAAGGACTCGCCGACGCTGAAGCTCAACGAGATCGGCCGCTGCGCGATCGCGCTCAATCAGCCGATCGCGCTGGATGGCTACCGCCGCAACCGCGGAACGGGCGCTTTTATCATCATCGACCGCTTGACCAACAGCACGGTCGGCGCGGGGATGATTCTCGACCGCGGGCCGCAAGAGGGTCGTCAAAACCTGTGGGACGAGGAGCCGGTCGCTACGAATCTGCACGGCGAACGAAGCAACGTTTCAGAGGACGAGCGCCAAGCCCGCTTCGGCCAGCAGCCGATGACGGTGCTGCTGACCGGTTTGACCGGATCGGGCAAGACGACGCTGGCCTATGCCCTGGAACGGCAGTTGTTCGATTCTGGCCGGGCGGTCGTCGTGCTCGATGGACAGAACATGCGCCGCGGCATCAGCAAAGACCTCGGCTTTACGGCCGACGAACGGAGCGAGAACCTGCGCCGCAGCGCCGAGGTCGCCCGGCTGTTCAACGACGGCGGAATCCTGGTCGTGGCGGCGTTTGTCGCACCGGACGAGGCGATTCGCCAGAAGGCGGCCGAGCGGATCGGCCGCGAGCGGTTTCTGGTCGTCCATCTCGACTGCCCGCTGGAGGTCTGTCGCCAGCGCGATACCGACGGCCACTACGCCCAGGCCGATAGCGGCGAGCTGGCAAACTTCCCCGGCATTAGCGCCCCCTACGAGCCGCCGGCCCAGCCCGACCTGGTGCTCGCCACCGATAAGCTCGGGGTCGAGCAGTGCGTGGAGCAGATCCTCGCGCTGTTGGAAGCCAAGGGCGCTTTCGATTAGCGGCGTGCTACGCCAAGATCGGTTCAATCTTCTGACCGTTACTGAGCGCGTGGGGACGGCCTTGGGCGTCGTGCATTTCGCTCTGGGGCGCAATTCCCAGGCAGTGAAAGATGGTCGCCGTAATGTCCTCGGGCTTGACCAAGCCATCTTGCGGATAGGCGCCCAGTTTGTCGGAGACACCGTGGACCACGCCGCCCCGAATGCCGCCCCCGGCGAGGGCGACGGAAAAAACGCTCCCCCAGTGGTCGCGCCCGCCGCGGGCGTTGAACCTGGGCGAGCGACCAAACTCGGACAGACAGACGACCAACGTCTCGTCGAGCAGGCCCCGCTGTTCGAGATCGGAAAGCAGGGCGGCAAAGGCGTTGTCCATCGGCGGGATCAGCACTTCCTTCAGCCGCTTGGTCTCGTCGGTATGCGAATCCCAGCAGGGGTTGTCTGAAGGTTCGTCCGGCCCGCGGTGCCAGTTGACCTGCACCAGCCGCACCCCCGCCTCGACCAACCGCCGGCTGAGCAGACAGCTTTGGCCGAACTGGGTCCGGCCATAGCGCTCGCGGGTTTCCTCGGACTCGGCCGTCAGGTCGAAAGCGCCCCGGGCCTGGGCCGACGAGAGCAGGTGAAAGGCCCGCTGCGTGAGACCGTCGTATTCCTCGAGCCGGCCGCTGTTTTCGACCGCCGCGAACCGCTGGTTCAATTCGGTCAACAGCGAATGCCGCCGCGACATCCGCTCGGCAGACACATCGACCGGCAGCAAAAACTCGGGAATTTTGAAATCGGGCGACGCTGGCTCGCAGCGGAAAAGCCACGGATCGGCCGAGCGGCCGAGAAAGCCGCCGGTCTGCCCCGGCCAGACGGAGCCGTCGGTATTGAAAATGTGGCAAGGCAGCCGCACCGACTGCGGCAGTTCGCCGCGGCGCGACGTGAGCCGACCGACGACCGAGCCGATGTTGGGCCAGTCGTTCGGCGCGCCGGGGTTGGCGTTTTCGAAGTTCATCGGCGCATGCGGCCGGCCGGTGAGCATGTAGTAGCCGCTCGAAGAGTGGGCGTTGTCGCCGGTCGAGACGGCCCGCAGGATTGCCAGCTTGTCGGCCTGGGCGGCGAGCTTCGGCATCAGCTCGCCGAACTGGATGCCGGGGATCATCGTGGTGATCGGGCCGATTTCGCCGCGCACCTCGGCCGGCGCGGCCGGCTTGGGGTCCCAAGTGGAATGCTGCGGCGGGCCCCCCATCAAAAACAGGACGATGCACGTCTTGGCCCGGCCCCCCGTGGCAGCGGCTGAGGCTGCCGGTGCGAGCAGACCGGCCAGGTTCAGCCCGCAAAAACCGAGCCCGCCGACGCGGAGCAGCTCGCGGCGCGAAATGCCATCGCACAGCCGGGCGCCGGAATGTCGAAAGGTGAGCATCGTCGATCGCCCGCGACAGGAAAGGTAGGCCGGAATTGACCAATCCATGATCGCCGATAGGCGGGCGAAAAGCAAAGGGGAATTGGGCGATCGAGCCGGCACGCCCTCAGAGCGGCTGAACTCAAGTGTCGGGTCAACCGGCAGGCAGAGAAATTTGAACAGCAGGGCACCAAGGAAACAAAGGGAGATTCGGCTGACTCGGTTCCTAGTTCTTTTCCCTCTTCGTTTCCTTTGTTATCTTCTGATGCGTCTTTCCTCACAAAGGTGATTCTCACACGATCGGCCGCAAGGAGGCAAACGGCTGCTGAGCAGAGGAGTTTCGCCCGGTGCCAACGATCCTTTCCATCAATGTCGGCCGGGTAGCCGTGCATACCGACGACCGGGCTGCCGACGGCAACGACCGCCGTTGGACGACCGCGTTCTTCAAGACGCCGGTTGCCGGGCCGGTCGCAGCCGGATCACTGGGGCTGGCAGGCGACCAACAAGCCAACCAGATCCATCATGGCGGGCTCGACAAGGCGGCGCTCGCCTATTCGGTCGATCACTACCCGTTCTGGCAAGCGCACCTGGGCATTCCCGACATGCCGTTGGGCGGGTTTGGCGAAAACCTATTGATCGCCGGGGTGGATGAAAATAGCGTCTGCATCGGCGACGTTTGGCGGGCCGGCGATGCGAAGCTTCAGGTGTCGCAGCCCAGGCAGCCCTGCTGGAAGATGTCGCGTCGCTGGCGGATTCAAGACTTGGCTCAGCAGGTGGTCGCGAACGGCAAAAGCGGCTGGTACTTGCGCGTGCTCGTGGGAGGGACCATTTCGGCTGGCAGCGAAATGGAACTGATCGAGCGGCCCTATCCTGCCTGGACGGTGGCCCGCGCCAGCCAGGTGATGCACCACCGCCAGAACGATCTGACGTTGGCGGCGGAACTGGCCGCGTTGCCGGAACTGTCGGCCAGTTGGAAAGCGACGCTCAAGTAACCGTTCACACCCCGAGGGGTTGAGCGGAGGAAATTGGTCTTCGCGCGGAAG
>JBBDYF010000056.1:0-6951 GCA_040901775.1 Pirellulaceae bacterium
ATTTTACGCAGTTCGCCCAGCCGAGACAAGGTTGAACGCGGTAGTCGGCCGCGAAGCAAGGGCCATCGCGGCGGCTTGACACTCCGCATATTGACACTCCGCTGGGGGATTACTACGATGCCGCGAAATTGGCGCTCCCCTTAGCCGCCGAAGTTGTTGGCCTGCCAATACTTGCCGTCAGGGCCGCCGCTAATGGGGAAGGGGGCTGGGTGGCGGTGCGGCGGACGGCTAAAATCGCCCAAACCGAACGATGGGCGACCAGGCGGCTCTGGTCGCGTCCTGAATTTCCATCACACAGACCCGTTTGCCGCTCAGTTTGCCTGCTTCGCACGAGGAGAGATTGCGGTATGACTCACGTCGTTTGCCAACCGTGCTTTGGTTGCAAGTACACCGACTGCGTTGTGGTTTGCCCCGTCGAGTGCTTTTACGAGGGGGAGCAAATCCTCTACATCCATCCGGACGAGTGCATCGATTGCGAGGCCTGTGTGCCGGAGTGTCCCGTCGAGGCGATCTTCCACGAGGACAACGTGCCCGAAGACCAGAAGCCGTTCATCGAGCTGAACGCCGAAATGGCGTCGCAAAGCCCGGTGATCACGGAAAAGAAAGAGCCCTTGGCCGGGAATTGATCTTTCGCAAGCGCTCGCAGCACTCGCGCGATCCATCGACACCGTTAATTTGCCGGGGGCGAGATTCCGTCTGGCCCATCCTGGCTGGGTAGGAATCTCGCCCTTGTTCGTTTTCGCATGCCTGCTGCCTGGCATCGCTTCAACCGGCAGAGCGGCGCCGGCAAACCTTCGGCAATTGCTTTGGGCGACTGCAGGCACGCCAAAAGTTGCCGCCCGCCGCCGGAAAAAGTACGGCACTCGACTTGTCGCCAGGGCCAACTGGGCATTAGGATGAAATCGTCGCGAGTCACGGCGGCTCCTGCCGAGTTTCGAACCTGCCGCAGTGTGTCACTTACGAAGGACGAGGGCCATGATTCATTACTCGTGCGACCGTTGCCAACGGGCCATCGACCCCGAGAACGATCTGCGATACGTCGTGCGGATGGAGTTCGAAGCGGTCATGGACCCCTTGCACGAACACGATTTCGCCGACGATCGCGACCATTTGCTCGAGATCGACGAGATTCTGGAACGGGTAGATGCCGCGGATTGCCCCGAGATCGGCGACGACGTGTACCAGAAGCGGCGCTACGACCTGTGTCCGCATTGCTTCCGCAAGTTCAATCAGAGTCCCGTGGGCCGCGATAAGAAGGCCTCGCTCGGTTTCAGCCAGAACTGAGCTCGGCTTCCGCCAGAACTGACGGGAAATCCGTGCCATGGCCCGCCGCTTTCGTCGCTGGCCGAATCTGTGGACGCTGGGCTTTGCCGGCCTGGTGCTGCTGCTAGTTTTTCGTGCCTGGAGGGGCAACGCGCCCGCCAGCGTCGGTGCGGCAATTCCGGCTGGGGGCCTTTCGGAAGGCGTCTCGCTGGCTACCGGATCGTGCCGCATCGAGCAGGTCATCGACGGCAATACCCTGCTGGTCGTGCAAGCAGCGGCGATCGAGAAAGACGGCGCACTGGCGTTAGCCAGACGCTATCGGGTGCGATTGTCGGGAGTTTCTCTGCCGGCTGAATCGCTAACCGGAACTGACGCCCGCCAGGCGGCCGCCGCCCTGAAAGCGCTTGCCGCGCGCGGGCCGGCCCGGATTGAACTCGACCGACGCCGGGTTACGTCCGATGGATGTTGGCTCGCCCATGTGTATGTCGGCGAGACGCTGCTGGCGGCCGACCTGCTGCGCGCCGGCTGGGGAAAGCACGACATCTATCCCGGCGATTCGGCCGCTCGCGGTCGCGAATTGAAGGTGGCCCAGCAATTTGCCGAGCGAAACCACCTGGGAACCTGGCGGTAAGTCGCCACAACGTCCGCGATTCGGCCCAGTCTATTCGGCCCAGTCTATTCGGCCCATTCCAGCCCGGTCTGCATCTTCATCCGCACTTCATAGTTGCCCAACAGGCCGCCGATCACGTCCCAGCGGTCGTGCCGGCGGACCTCGACGTCGCCCTGCAAATTGACCCGCACGATGGTATCGTCGTAAACGTCGGCCGACGAAAGATCGTCCACGTGCAGTTCGTCGTCGGAGATCAATTCCTTCAACGTCTTGCCGGTCATCTCGATGAATTTCATGCTCGCCTCTGCGTGCTCGCCGCGGCGGCGAAAAAAGCTGCCGTCCTCGTGCTGGGCCTATCATCGGCCAAGCGGGCCGCTGCTGACAATACCCGGCCACGTTCCGCGTTGGTCGATCTGCTCGATTAGTCCATGCCCCGCTGCCGATTGCGGGAAAACCTCCGCCGCCGCGTCACCGGGTCCGCCTCGGGCGGATGGCCCCCGACGGCGTAGTCGATCAGTTCCAGCGTACTGCGCCGCACGATCCGACCGCTGGCATCGGTTTCGTTGGCCGAGTGGCTGACGACGCCGCCCGGCACTTCGTCGGAATGCACCTCGACAGTCACCTTCGTTCCCAGCGGCGACTTGCGGGTGGTTTTCAGAAAGGCCGCCGGCTGCAACTGGCCGAGCACCTTCTGCGGCAGGTCGAGGGCGACCGTCTCGACCAGGGTCGTCTGCCGTTGATCCTCGGTCTGGCCAGCAAGCACCGTCTCACGCCGCAATTGGTAGGGCGGAATCTCGCTCGAGTAGTGAATCGTGCTGATTCGCTCCCCCTCTGCCCCGTGAAAGACGACCTGGCGAACCTCGCAAAGAACAGCGCGGCCGCCGATCGCAAGTTCCGCGGCGCCCAGTTTTTTCAGCGTCACCGTTTCGCCCGGCGCTTCGCCGTAGTAGCCGTGCTTGACGACTTGCGGCTGCGAAGCGAACCGCCTGCCCGCCACTTCGATGGTGGATTCGACCCGCAAGGCATAGCCCCGTTCGTCGGCCGCAACCAGCGTCGCCTCGGTTTCGGTGCGGGTCACGTTGGCGACGTTCCCCTTTTCATCGAGCACTTCCGAGACCACGCGCGCGCTCCGCCACGACCCCACGGGAAACTTGCCCCACGGATGCCGGTCGCGAGGGATTCCCCCTTCTTGCGCCGCGCAGCAATGCGATCCCAGCAGCAGCCCTGCCGAAACGATTGCCGCAAGTTGAAGCGCGCGAGCCATGCCGCTGGTGGTAGTACGCCGAAAGAAAAATGCCATCCGTGGCGGAAGCGCGGCTACTAGCCGCTGTGGTGAGTCTAACCGGTGGCGGCGATGGAGACGACCGATTTCCGCCGCCAGCCACTGCTGGGCGGGGGACACGCAGGCTGGTCGTGCGGCTGGTGACGATTGCAAAAGCCTTGCGGCTGCTAACTAGGGCTTTGTCAGTCGTGAGTTGAGGGGGTAGGACGGGTCTCCCGACCCGTCCTACGATCCATCGCTTCAATGTTGACTCTGCACTAGGGCGCCGGTTCCTCGCCGGTAGGCGATGCGGGCGTGGTGGGCGCTGCGGGCGGCGCGCTGGCCAGCCCCTCGCAGGCGGCGACCAGGTGCAGGTCGTCGCGCGGAAGCACGCTGCGCAGATCCAGCAGCAGGCGATTGCCTTGCAGGCGCGCGACCACCGCGGGCGTGCCACTTCGCAACTGCGCCGCCAGTGCCGAGGCCGTGCCCCGCGACGGAGCGAGCGCCAGACAGACCGTTTTGATGGCGAGCGCCGGCACCGCCGCCCCTTCCAAGTAAACGGTTTCTTCCACGACTTCGACGCCGGCCAATCCGCTGGCGGCAATTTGCGGCGCTAACCGATCGGCCCGATTCCTCAAGTTGTCGAGCGAGGTGGAAAGCAGCGACAACAGCGGAATGGAACGTTCCGCCAGAGCGGGATCTTGATAGAGCCGCAGCGTGGCGGCCAGCGCCGCTAGCGTCAACTTGGTGGCCTGCAACGGTCGAAACAGCGGATGATCGGAAAGTTTCTGCAGCAGCGATCGCCGGCCGAGCACGATGCCGCACTGCGGCCCGCCGAGCAGCCGATCACCGCCAAACAACACCACGTCGGCCCCCGCCTGGATGCTTTTGCCGGCCAGCGGCTGGTTCGCCAAGCCGAACGGGCTCATGTCGATGAGGGCTGCCGAGCCGAGATCTTCGATCACCGGCAAGCTCTGCCGGCGGCCCAGGGCCACCAGCTCGGCGAGCGCCGGCTCTTCGGAATCGCCCACGGTGGCAAAACGCGTGGGAGCAATCCGCATCAGCGCGGCGGAAGCTGCACCCATGGCGGCGGCGAAATCCGCGGCCCGAGTTCTGCCGACGGCTCCGACTTCGCGCAGCACGCTTCCAGACGCCGCGAACAGATCGGGCAGCCGGCAGCCGTCTCCCACTTCTTGGATTTGGCCGCGCGCGACCAGCACCTCGCGGCCGCGAGCCAGAGCCGCGAGCGTCAAGAGCGTGGCCGCCTCGCTGGAGTTGACGACGAGCGCCGCTTCGGCGCCGGTCAGTTTGATCAGCAGCTTTTCGACGGCCGCGGCACGCGGCGCCGGCTGGCCGGTGGCCAGGTCGAGCTCGACGCTGGCATAGCCGCTGGCCACCTCGGCAATGGCCTGGATCGCTTCCAAGGCCAGCGGCGCGCGTCCCAAACCGGCAGGCAGCAACACGCCCGTGGCGTTGATCACCTGGCGGAGCGGCGCGTGCTGCTCGGCGGCGATCCACTGCGCGATCCGCTCAGCCAACTCGGTGGAGGAGGGAATTTTGGCGCCGGTCGCCTGGTTGACTTGCCCGCGCAAATCGTCCAGAAATCGGCTCACGCGGCCAACCACCACGTTTCGGCTTACCTGATTGACGAGCGATTTCAGCGGCGGGCTGTCGAGCAGCTCGTTGACCGAGGGCAAATTCCGCAGAACATTCGACATGACGGCTGGCTCCTGGCGGCGGGATCACTTGTCGCTTCCGTCCCGGCCAACCTAGACGCCCGCCGCGGGTCGCACAACCTGGTTCCCCCTCATCGCCGGCCAGGCTGCCGCACCAAAACGCAAATGCCAGGGGCAAATCCTCTTCGCTCTTGCAAGCCCCGCAGACTGCAATACAATCGGGGATAGGTGGTCCCAGGCGTCGGCGGGATCGTCTTTGTTCGAGTCACGGCCAGAAGCGCGCGAGCCGCCCGCCGCATTGGCCCGGAGGTTGTCACCCTTGCTTACCGAAGCCGAGGTTCAGCGCAGTTTTCGCAATTTGTTCCGCAGCAAAGACGTTCCGGTGGAAACGTTCGACAAGGCCGAGACCTTGCTGGACGAACTTCGTCCGGAGAGCCCGTTGCGGCACCGCTTGTGCTTGGAACTGGAAGAGATTCGCAAGCTGCACACGGCCCGGGCTTAACCGCCCCGTTGAATTGGCCGTTTCGAGATTAGCAAGCCAGGGCTGAGAATGCCGCCCGCGCGCCTGCGGTTCGGGTGCATTCCGCAAGCGCCGCGGATTCAAGCGCCGCGGATTCAAGCGCCGCGCACTACAACGGTCGCCGGTCGTGCTTGGCCGACGATTTATTGGCTACCGATTGATCGTCAGGCCCATCGTCAAGCCGGTAATTTGCACGTCTTCGTTATTGTTCACAATGCTCCTGCTGCGGCCGATCCCCTGAGCCAGGTCGAGGAACACGAAGCCAAACCGCAGGGCGATGTCGCGCGTTACTTCGTAAGACGCCTCGGCCCGCACTTCGCCGCCCCACACAAACTCGTCCGTCTGGTCGTAGGTTCGGGCTCGTTTGAACAGTTCCAACTCCACTTCAGGGTTGCCCGTGCCGGAAATCGCGTTGTAGCGCGTCAGCCGTTCGTCCCTTTGGGTGGCAATTTGCTGAAAGTTGGCCGCGGCAAACATCCGCACGTCGGCCGAAAGCAGCCAGTGCCCTCGCTGGTGAAAGAGCCGCCCGCCGAGTTGACCCCCGACCATCGCGTTTTCGAAGACAAAGGTGTTCTGATTGTACTGCTCGAAGGTGCCATCCACCGTATTGGGAACCGGCACCGGTTCCCCCAGGATGTCTTCGTCGAAACGCTGATAATTCTCGCGGCGGACGAAGTTCTTGAACTTCATGTAGCGGAACCCGAGCAGCGGCTCGAGCACCGAACCGTTGTGAAACTTCTTCCGCCGCCAGGTCTTGTTGAACTCGAACGACGAGAACGAGGCGACGTTGATGCTGTCGCGAATGTCGTAGCTCCGCGGGTTCCGGTCCTGCAAGATCGGGTCCAGGTCGTCATCGTTGATCCGGCCCAGCCGCTCTTGGAAGCGCGACACATACTCGTTCGGCCCGCTCAGGTGCCAGATCGAGCCGGTCCAGCCGCTGTGCTCGTCGGTCATGTAGCCGAGTTCCCAGCGGTTGCCCCAGGTGAAGTCGCCGTCGAAACTCGATCCGAACGAGATTTCGCCGTCGGGTCGATTCACATTGACGTAGGTCCGATCGTAGTCGAAGAACAGGCCCGTGTTGGGCGGCTCCGCGCCACCGAAGTCACCCACTTCGGCCGGGGCGAAAAATTGCAGGTCGTGCTGGCCAAAGTAGCCGGTATCGACGAACGGCTGGTAAATTTGGGCGCTGGCTGCGCCCGTCCAGCCCAGCACCGCAACCAGGGCAGCCAGCCAGACATTCGGTCGGATCGACATGGTTCGGTTCCACCTCAGGGCGTTGCTTGCTCAAGGCCCCGTCGGCCTCCGGGGGAGGGGACGGCGTGCGGACCAGTTCCGCCTGTGCCGGTAGTATCGGATAGGCCCGTCGTACAAGTTGAGTAAGAAAGGCAAACGATTCCACGAAATCCGGTTGTGCCGAGAATGCCGAGCCTGCCCCAGCGTCTCGCGGACCGAACTGTGGCGATCGCCCCGGCTGGGCGTGGCAATCTTGCCCGACCAGCCAGCCGTTGTCGCTCGTTCGTTGCCGTAGGCCCCGGCGATGCGTATATTTGCGTGGGGCAACTGCCCTGCGGACCACCGCAGCCCCGTTTGTGGAGGGATCGTAGGACGGGTCTCCCCACCC